>NZ_JBIURH010000086.1:0-20239 GCF_044740765.1 Kitasatospora sp. NPDC088346 | reverse complement strand
GGTCACCGCGCGCCGCTACGACCGCGAGGTCGGCCACGGCCGCAGGGAGACCCGCGTGACCAGAGCCCTCACGATCGCCGGCCTCGGCCTGGACTACCCGCACGCCGTCCAGGCCGTGCGCATCCTGCGACACCGCACCGACCTCAAGACCGGCACGGTCAGCCGTCAGAGCATCTACGCGATCACCGACCTGACCTCGCAGGACGCCTCGCCCGAACGGCTCGGCCGACTCGCCAGATCGCAGTGGACCATCGAGAACCGGCTCCACTTCGTCCGCGACACGACCTTCGCCGAGGACACCTCCAAGATCCGCACGGCACACGGCCCGGAGAACATGGCAACCCTTCGGAACCTTGCGATCAACGCGCTCCGCGCCGCCGGGCATCGCAACATCGCCGCCGGCCTCCGTCACGCTTCCTACGCGCCCTTCACCCGCCCGCTCGACCTCCTCGGCATCGCTTGACCAGCACAGTCACAAGATCACAGGACTTTGCAACGGCCCTGGTCTGGGACGTGCCGGTGACGATGTTCAGTTCGCCGAGCCGGAAGTCCAGGAGGCGCTTCTCGCCGCTCTTGCTGTAGAGGATGATCGACCGCAGCTGCACGCGCCTAGGGTCTCATGCCAAGCAGTGCGAAAACCGTCGAAGGGTTGTCCGTTCTGGTCATCCATCTCCCGGCCAGAGCGGCGGCTCGCAACAATTCGGCCAGTTCGCCGTCCGACCTGCCCGCACCGCCCAGTAGGCCTCGCACCGCACCATGCTCCACGGCGAGCATCCGGTGCCTGATACCGAACCGCATCCCCTCCCGAATCGCCGGCAGCAGTGAGGACGTCCGGGCGGGCAGCCCCGCCACCAGGACAGGATGCTCGCTGACCCACGACGACAGGTGGGTACGGACCGAGCTCGGCAGGGCCTGACGGGTGGGCCGGTGAAGGACCAGCGGCGCGATGATGAAGCTCAGCGGCCACACGATGAGCCGGCCGCCGCTCTCGCGTTCGTACGCCCGGGCGGCGGAAGCCTGCACCGCGGCGAGCAGCGCGGGGTTCAAGAACACGGCGCCGGCCTGCGGCCGGTCGCCCCAGCTAGGCACGGGCGGCCCTGGTCAGTGCCGTGACGCGCTCCTCGAAGTCCGGGTGCCAGCCGATCCGGCCGCGGTCGGCCAGCTCGTGGTGCTTGCCCCGCGCGAAGAACGCCTCGTCGTAGCGCTCACGAATCTGATATCGCGTCTGGTCCAACGTCTTCCTCAACAACTCGCGACCGGCCCGCTCCCGCTCCGCATCGGTGGCGTCCTCGCCCAGATCGTCGAGCATCCAGTCGAACTCACGCCCCCACTCATCGGAGAGGTTGCCCTCGAACTGCGCAAGCTCGTCAATGCCGACCAGGTCGTCCTCCAGCCACTCCACCGTCTGCTGGTACGCCCGGTAGTAGTCCACCATCGCCTTGTTCAGCTGCCGGGCAGCTCCCACCCACTGCAGCTGATGCACGAAGCACGCGTCCGCGAGCTCCTCCTCCGCCTCGGCAGGGAAGTCCCCCCTGTCGACCAGCGTCGGCAGCCGGCCCGCGGTGTAGTCGTCCCTGATCCGGCTCACGGAAGCCATCAGCCGGTCCACCGACACACTCGTCCGGCGCTTTTGCAGCATCTCCACTGTTTGCTCGTGCCACCACGCCCACAGCTGGCGCATGAACGGATCCTCGTGCCCCTGCGGCAGGCCGGCCCGCAGCCGTGTACGGACCGCCCCGTCAACGTCGTCGATGGTGGGGGAGCTGTCGACCACCCGCATCCGCCGAACGAACACCGCCCGCTCGGGAACCGGCAGCTCCAGGAACCTCTCTCGTGCGCCCTTGGTCCCCTTGGCCTCGGATTCCTTCGCCGCGGCGGTCAGCAAGTCCAGCGCCGCAACAGGATCCCGTCCCTCGAGGCGTAGCGCCGCCATCGCACTACCCGGCCGCGCCTGCTGAGTAGTCATCAGCGTCAACCACGGCCCGTCCGCATCGCCCGGATCATGGGTGTCCATCCACGACTGGACAGTCCGCCAGACGTCGTCGTCCTTGTCGCCGAGCGTCCGCACACCCCGGATGTGGTGCTTGACCTGCAAGAGATCCACCGGTCGCCCGTCCGCCTCCCAAGCGACATCATCGTGCAGCTCCAAGCTGATCGCCCCGTCCGGGCGTTCCTCCGCCCCGCGCAACAGCTCGAGCAGGGCCAGCTGCGCCTGAAACAGGTAGCCCAGAGCCGACGAGGAAGCCTCGTGTGTGGAGGATGCCATCTACCCAGTCTCCCGATCCTGCGTCCGCCCTGTCCAGGAGGCAATGAATCGAACATGTGAACCAAGGTGCAGGTTAGCGGCTCGACGTGGGGCGGTGTTCCCTTTTCGGACGCCTGGTGGCCTCTGGCCGCGGGTGTGGGGGTGCCTTGGTCGCTCGGAGAGGGGTGGGTTCTGGCGTGCTCGGGGCGCCGGGCTCCCCGCGCGGTTCGCGAGGATGACGTTGCCCGGCGAACCGCAGGACGCCGGCGAATCCTCTGGCGGCTCCCCGGGGCCCGGTTCACTAGGGTGGCGACGGCCGTCGGTGTTTTCCTGAGTCGCCTCTTCGACGCCGTTCGCCGGCGTGGGCCGTCAGCCGTTCACGGCGCGGGAGAGGCGTGTGGGCCACCGGTTGGCTCGTTGCCGCGACCTCGGAGCGGTGACTCCTCTCTGGCTCTCGCTGCGGGGGCGCGACGTCGTTCACCCCCGCAGGGGCGTCCGGAGCGGCCCTGCGGCGAGCTATGCCTGGCGACGGTTACTTACCCTTCTTTTTCTTCTCCGGTTTGAAGGTCATCTGGATCCGGGCGAGGGTCGGTGTGGAGCCGGCGGTTCTGACGCGTCGGGCGAAGCTGCGGAGGTTGACCTTGCTGAACGTCGGCAGACCCTGCGGGAGGCTCTGGGTTCCGTCGAAGGCGATGGCGTAGGTGATGTAGCGAGGCGGCCTGGCTCGGGCTGCTTCCTCGAGGCACGGGTTGACCGAGTCGATCGACTTCACCGCCTCGATGAAGGCGTCCCGGTAGGAGTCGTCCGAGACGATGGTCTGGGCGGCGACGAACCCCTGGGAGAACAGGTGGCTGAGGGTCTGGCTGCCGGTGTAGTGCTTGACGTGGATCAGGTAGCCGTCCTCGTGGAGGAGGTCGCACGCCTCGACCTGATCGCCGTTGCCGTCCTGCGGGTAGAGCGGGTACCGGTCCAAGCAGATGAGGTCGCTGCGGTCCTCGGTCGCCTTCGCGTTGTAGTGCTTCTCGTGGTTCTTTCCTGGCCCCCAGTCGTCCCAGGTGCGAAGGTTCAGCAGCGCGGTGACGTCCTCGATCCGGGCGAGGTCCTCGTCCAGCTTCTCGTAGTAGCCCTCGGCGAGGGCGTACCACTTGCCGAGGGTGAGCAGGTACCGACGCTGACCGTCTCCCGCTTCGAAGACGAGCCAATGCTTCAGGGGCTTGGCCTGGCTGGCCGGCTCGCCGTTGTCGTCGCGCGCCTGGACCTTGACGCTCTTCAGGCTGCCGACGGTGCTCCTGCCGGGAAGGTCGGAGATGGCCGAACGCAGGGACTCCAGCGACATCTCCTCGAACTCCTGCGAGTCGCTGCCCTTGATGGCGACGAAGTCGTGCAGGTTCTCGATGGACAGGTCGTCCGGAGGGGCGAAGGCGAGGAGGTGCACGTCCCAGGGGTCGGTACTCCCGGCCGGGCCCGTACCGGCTGTTTCGAACAGCTCCTGGGCCAGGCGCTGTTCCAGGCGCCTCACGATGTCACTGGTGGCGCGAAGCGGCTCCAGCGAGTCGATGAATGCGAGGTCCTGCGATGCCTCGCTCTGCAATGTGGCCTGAAGCATCTGCGCGAGAACATCGTGCACGGAGCGAAGGTCGGTATCGAGTTTGAACGACACGGAATCGGTTGCGACAACGGCCCCGAGTTCGGGGATCTCGACACCGTCTTCGAGGTCCCCTACCAGTTTCCGGGTGAACTCCCCTTCCAGCTCCACCTCGAAGCCGCTGATGGATGAGTTGGAAGGGATCTGAACCCATTGGGACCGGGCCGAGGCGTCGATCCGCCGACTCGCGATGCCGCTCACAGCATTGCTGTCGAAGGTTCGGGCGGCGAAGCGGAGACCGAAGTTGGCCTCGATGTGCGACCACTCCAGTGTGGAACTGCCGTAGCCGAAGCAGACAGCGAAGGTGCGGCCGTGAACGGGAAGGAAGATGACGAGCCGATGGGAGACGTTCTTGATGGCCTCGAGCTCGGAGAACGTGGGGGTAAGAAGCCGGGCCCAGGCGGGGACCTTCTCTGAGTTCTCCCTGAGGTAGGCAACGCAGCCTTCCGGGACGCCTTCGCCTGATGCGAGGCGGCGCATGCCCTGGCTATTTCCCGGGCGGTACTGGACCCGAAAAGCGCGGTCGTACGAATCAAGCCCGTCGCGCAGAAGGAAGCAGTTGAACCTCAGCTTGGATTTGCTCGGTGCCACATAGCCCCCAAAGAGCGGTGAGAGGCATCAGGATAAGGTCGTACGCGGCGTCCTACAACCATTTCCGCACAAGGGAACGTGCTCATACTCTGGCTGCCCACTGACAAGTGGTTCCGGTCGCAAAGCTGCGGCACGCAAGGCATTGAGCCGCGTGGAGGTCAAGCCCGGCCGCCTGCCGTCCAGCCGTCGATGGCGGGGATCAGGCTGGTTGTGCGAAGTTCGCCCAGCTGCCAGGGCAGGCAGGAGCGTTCGCCGAGGGTGGCGTCGAGATCGTGCTCGGTGGGGGTGGTGGGGGAGGGGAGTCGCCGGTGTCGGCCGCGGGCCGGCCGGGCAGACGCGGGGCCGCTCCGGGCGTTCTTCCGACCCGCGAACTGGCGGGGATGCTGGGAGGTCCACATCGCCAGGGTGTACAGGGCGGGCTCCAGGGGGATGCCCCAGCTGCCGACGAGGTCGGCGGTGCGGGCAAGCCACGTGCCTTCGTGCCCGTCGGTCAGGGTACGGCGCAGGCGCAGGCGTTCCCGGGCGGCGAGCGCGTGGGCGAGGCGGACGGCCTCCGGGTAGAACACCAGAGGGGCGACGCGCAAGTGATCGTGGCCGGCCCGGCCCAGAACACGCCGTCGGTCCTGCCATACGGGCCGCGCGCAGGCCCGGCAGGTTCCACCAGCACGAGAGCAGGGCGTAGGCGTCGGCGAACGCGGCGCGCCCGCCCGCGCCCAGCCGCCGCTCCATGAGCATTCGCTGCCGGTGCGCGTCGACGACCTCGGGCAGCGCAGCCAGAGCGATGGCGCCGGTACCGGGCTCGCGCCGGTTATCGAGCCAGCGGTCGTGGCGGGTGCACACCCGCCAGGTCGCCCCCGAGGCGAGGTAGGCCTCCAAGGCGGTGCCCTTGACGCGGGCGCACAGCTCGCACACCCGCACCAGGTAGCAGCCGGACGCCAACGGGATGTCGGTGTCCACGGGGAAGGTGAACGAGTCCAGCTCCGCGATCGACTGGCACTGGTACAGGATGTTCTCCAGGAACATGGGCAGCTGGACCAGGTCGAACGCGATCCCGGACTGCTCCAGCAGCTCCCGCAGCGTGGCAGCTTCGTCGGCCATCGCGCCCTGGCCGGCGGCGAACTGGATCCCCAGGCAGACGATCCGCTGCACACCGGCCCGCTGCGCGGCCCGCAGGTACATGCCGCCGATCTCGACCCGCCGGTCGATCGGGGGCACCATCAGCATGGTGTCCGTGCCGGACAGGGCCTGGGCCAGCGACGTGGGGTCGGCCGGCTCCCAGTCCCGCAGCTGGACCTTGATGTCGCTCACGGCACGCCCGGCGATACGAGCCTCCGGGATGGCCAGGCGCAGCGTCAGCTGCGGCGCGTCGGCGGCGAGCCGCCGCAAGGTGTAGTGGCCGACCTTGAAGAAGTTGCGGGTCGCTCCGAGCACGGTGACGGTGTCGGTGTTGGTCACGGCTGGTCCTTCTCTGCGGCGCCCCGGATGACGGGCCGCGGGTGGTCGAGGGCCGTACGCAGGCGCTGCGCGATCTCGTCCTTGAGACGGGGGTCGGCGAGACGGGGGAAAACGATGATCGAGTCCCCGTCGTAGCGCGGCACGACGTGCAGATGCAGGTGTTCTTCGCGGTTCGGGTGTCTCATGAGCCCTGAAATGCCAGGGCTTTTGGGCCGTCGGGTTCATCCGATCGTGGGTTGTCCGAGCTAGGTGTGTGCGGCAGCCGGCGTTCCGGTGAGTGTGGATGGGGTGCCCCGGGACGGGCGAGGTTGATCCGCCATCGAGCCTCTTTGACGCGAGGGTAAGTGGGGTCTTGCGAGCCCATGTGCCAAGGTGCGGTTGGCCGCAATGGTCGGCCCCGGGTTGCCCTGAAAGCCTGCGGGTATGCAAGCCCGCTCCTGATCACCGCGCCCGGGGGCGTCGCCAAGGTCCGTCGGGATGGTTCGCTTCGGTTCGAGATGGACGGTGGCGGCTCTCACGATTCCCCGGTCGTGAATCAAGAACCCTGAGCTCGCCGCTACCGGAGAGCGCCAGCCATGATGCTGCTGAACGGCACCGTCCAGGTCGATTCCGCAAGGCCTCGGAGTGGCTCTCGGTTCTGTTCGGCGCCACCCGGTCGCGGTACTAGCGCACCACGTGGGCGTCCATCTGTCATGCACTGCACAACGCATCGCGTAGCCGACCAGCTGGAGAGAGACTTGTAAGAGTGAGAGGAAGAGGAGGCGGCAGCGATGGTCGGGTGCAGCAGGCTTGCGACCAACCTTGATCTGGAAATGTTGGAGTGGGCGGCAAGCATGGGAAATGTCGCCGACGCTGCGTTACCGAAAAAGTCTGGGTTGGATGTATATGAGGAGATCGGGCACCGCCATCTACTCAGGTTTGTGATGGCCGAGCAGATCGGGGCGTTCAAAGACGGCTCGATTCAGAAGCACTTCACAACGCCAACTCCCTACCCGCCTGACGAGATCGTAGACATTCTCCACCTTCCGGCGGTTCATCGCCCCCGCCTCTGGGCTCTGGTACTCGATCCGCGGGAGATACCTAACATCTACGGGCCGCGACTGGTTAGATGGGGTCATGCCATCGAGTACCTACTTCCAGATGGTTTCCCCGAGGAGGCGCTCGTTTCTCGGTGGGAGGTGCAAGTCTCGTGACACGGGTGGATGAAGTGACCGACGGCTGGGTCCGCGAAATATCCGATTGGGTATCGGCGCACATCCCCTCCTCAGGCGCACAGGTCCTTAGCGAGGGAGCAGACCATCATGGGTGCCTTGAGTGGGTTATTTACTGGCCGTACGAGAACCTCGAACGCTACTTGATCCTCTCGGCGCTGCCGCTTAAGCGAGACGATGATGCTGCACCGGCAGAGTGTGAGATCTGGGTGGAAGCGGGCCACCAAACTCACTTCACGCGCCGCCTCACGCACTCGTCTCACATAACACATGCAGGGCTAAAATCTCTCGAAGGGCCTCTCAAGGAAGCGATGGGCATCATGCTGGAGATCGGGGAAGATGACCTAGTAGATTCGGTTCCCCGGCCGCTCTGGCGTACTGTTTCTGGTTTCGACATCGTCTCGAAGGTCGACTATCCGGAGGTCGATAACGCGATCAACCAAACCTCCCGCGAGATTGCCACCCGCTTTGACTTCAAGAACGCCGGCGCCGAGATCAGTCGGTCGGGCAACAAAATCGAGATGAAGGCTAGCGGCGAGGAACGGGTCCGGGCGATCCTGGACGTCCTGCAGACCAAGTTCATCAAGCGCGGACTCTCGCTGAGGGCCCTGGATGTCGCTGACCCCGAGCTATCCGGCAACGAGTACAAGATCTTCGCGGAGGTCAAGGAGGGAATCAACGCCGACGACGCCAATAGGGTTGCGAAGATCATCCGCGATGAGGGCCCGAAGAGCGTCAAGGCCCAGGTTCAGGGTGACGAGCTGCGCGTCAGCTCAAAGAGTCGCGACGACCTGCAGGCTGTCCAGGCCCTACTCAAGGGCAAAGACTTCGACTTCGCGATCCAGTTCGTGAACTACCATTAGAAGCCGATCTCGCGCTCGCGCAGTTCGCTGATCAGGTTCCCGCAGGGAACGGCCGTAGCGGTCGAGGGCGGAGGCCACCAGCGTGTCGTTGGCGGCAAGTAGAGCGTGGCACGCCGTCAGCTCGGCCCGCAGGTTGTCCTTGCCGGACGTTTGTCGGCGAGGAAGCGGCGGTAGCCGACCGCGGTGAGGGCGTCGATCTGGAGACGGTGGATGCCGCCCGCCCGAGACGGGCGGCGATCCAGTGGGCCGACACTCCGGCCGCGATGCCGCGCGAGATCTCCTCCCGGTCACCGATCGTCAGGTGCTACTCGGAGCTCGCTGCGGTGTCTGCCGAACACCGCCGCTGTGGGCGAGGAAGCTCCGCACCTTGTGTATCGGGGCGCCGGGGCCCCAACCCATCGAGTTGAAGGACTCACCCGCCCTCCACCCCTGCCAGATCTTGCGTCCTGCTCCAGCGGCAGGAGTGCGCCTACTTCCGTACCGGTAGCAGAGGGACACCCACCACGCCGAGATCCTGACGTGCCTTCTCGATGCTTGCCCGCAGTGGGTCACCGTCGATCAGCGGGCTGAGGGCCTCGGCGCCCTGGAGCAGCAGCACCGCCACGTGGACGACATACGCATGGCCTTCAACCTGGGCCTTTTGCAGGAGTTGCTGCGTTCCGTCCGACAGCTCCTGGATGTACGCGCCTGCCGTCGCCGTTGTCGTGTGCGAAAACGAGGAGAGGTGCGAGTAGACCGGGTACAGCTCAACCGAGCCGTACCGGTCGAGCTGGTCATGGAAGTTCTTGACCTCGTGCTGGTACTGCTTGAGCAGGGCCTCCTCCGCAGGAGTACGGACCGGCAGGGGGCCGGCCTTGGCCAAGGCCTGGTCGCGGTCCGCGCGGTACTTGGCCGCCTGGGGCCAGGCCGTGCTCTCCAGCTTCTTGATGAGCTTCTCGTCCTCCTCGCCAGCGTGCGCCACGACCGCGTCAAAGGCCAGCTCTCCGTTGGAGACCAGCCAGTTGACCGCGTAGATGTGGTTGAAGACTCCACGCACAACGGGCGCCAGCTCCACAGAGAAGCCGCTCTCGTCCCCAAGGAGTACCAGCTCCGCGCTGCGGCAGGCGAAGCGCCACCAGCCGTAAGCCAAGCCGAAGACCTTCTCGGTCCCCTGCGGTACAGAGAGAGCGTCGTTCTGCAGCATGTCGGTGGCAGCCTGCAGAAGGGTCCGGGCGGTTGCCCGGGCGGTTGCGGCGGCCTGCGCGTCGCCGACGGCGATGGTGGTGGTCATGAAGATGACTCTAGGGGCTGTGCTGCCATGGTTGCCGGGCTTCAGCGTGGTCAACTTCCGTCGACCGGGGGCTTTCTGATTTACCTTGGCTGGACCCCTGTTACACCCATAATGGTTCCGCCAGGTTGCCGCGCTGGCATCGGTTAGGTGCTCGTTCAAGGTCGTGTTTTTGCCCCTGTGGTTGCGGTGGGCCGAAGAGGGATGACACATCCGCCGGCCGCTGCGAGCTCTTGCCGAAGAAGCGTGCTGTCGTGGTGAAGTGCGGCAATGGCGGTGGCGGCTGCATCCAGCCGACGGCTGAGGAGGGTGCACTCGCGGGTCTTCTCCGCGAGCATCCGGCGGAGCCGGGTGATCTCCTCGTCGCGGCGGGCTTCGCCCGGTGTGGTGGTGCCATGTTCGGCGATGTGGGCGTCCCACCCGGCGAGGATCTCGGCAGCCCGATTCATGGTGGCTCGGCTGACCTTGGCTTCTCTCCAGAGGTTCTCCTTGGTGAGGCGTCCGTCGGTGTGCTGGGGTCGGCCGTCGAAGAGCCGTCGCATCGCGCTACGCAGTGCCTCGGCAGTCCGGGCGGAGACGCCGTCCTCGGTGACGGTTCGGTCGGTGGTCATGGCTCCTCCGTCGCGCGGACCTTGGCCAGGACGGCTTCGGTCCGTTCCAGTTCGCGGGTGATCAGTGTCTTGCGGACGGCTGGCAGGCCAGGGATGTCCAGCAGCTTGAGTTGAGTGCGCCGGTGCGAGTCGTAGATTGAGGTGACCCCCGCGATGTGGACACACCTGACAATGGATCTCGTAGATCCTGGAAGGTGAAGATCCGCGTGGCAAGGCCATCGAAGTACAGTCCGGAGTTCAGAGCCGACGCGGTCGCGTTGTGGCGGGCCTCGGCGGGCAGGCGGACGTTCAAGTCCGTCGCCGACGACCTCAACATCAACCACGAGACCCTGCGTACCTGGGTGCGCGAGGCCGAGGGGGCAGCGTCCTCCGGTGGCAGAGCGCAGGCCGGCGGGGCGGAGGACGAGCTGGCCCGGCTGCGGGCGGAGAACGCCCGGCTGGTCAAGGCGGAGAAGGAGTGGCAGTTGGAGCGGGAGATCCTGCGCCGGGCAGCCGCCTATTTTGCCAAGGAGATGAAGTGACGCCCCGCCGCTGGGACTTCATCTCCGCCAACGCCGGGGCCTTCGGCGTGCAGCGGCTGTGCCGGGTGCTCGGCGTCTCCCGATCGGGCTACTACCGTTGGCAGGCCGGCGCCCAGACCCGTGCCGCGCGCCAGGAGGACGAGGACGCCCTGGTCGAGGAGATCCGCGAGATCCACGCCGAGCACAAGGAGACCTACGGCGCGCTGCGGATCCACGCCGAACTACGCGGCTTCGGACACACCGTCAACCGCAAGCGCGTGGCGCGACTGATGCGCAAGCACCACATCGTCGGCCGCCACCTGCGCCGCAGGAAGACCACCACGATTCCCGATCCGCTCGCGCCGCAGGTCCCGGACCTCGTCCAGCGCGACTTCACCGCCACCGACCTCGACGAACGCTGGTGCGGCGACATCACCTACATCCAGGTCGGTGCGACGTGGCTCTACCTCGCCTGCGTGATCGACATCCGCTCACGCCGGGTGCTCGCCTGGTCGATGGCTCCCCACATGCGGGCCGGCCTCGTCATCGACGCCCTGCAGGCCGCGGTTGCGGCGCGGGGCCGCAAAGTTGCCGGAGTGATCTTTCATTCGGACCGCGGGTCCCAAACCAGGTTCAACCAGTGGACGCAACACCGGCTTGTTGGGTCGATCGTAGGTGGTCGTTGAGGGCTTCGGCGGGTGTCTTCCAGCCGAGGCTCTTGCGGGGTCGGCTGTTGAGCGCGGCAGCGACCGCCTCGATGTCCTCCGCCGCCCATCGGGACAGGTCGGTACCCTTCGGGAAGTACTGCCGCAGCAGGCCGTTGGTGTTCTCGTTGGTGCCGCGCTGCCAGGGGCTGTGGGGGTCGGCGAAGTAGACCGGGATGCCGGTCTCGATCGTGAACTGGGCGTGTGCCGACAGTTCCTTGCCACGGTCCCAGGTCAGCGACCGCCACAGCTGTTCGGGCAGGGTGCCGATCATTGCTGTGAGTGCGTCCTTCATCGTCACGGCGCCGTAGCCGGCCAGCGGCGGCCCGTTCTTGGTGCGGGGAACGACGCCGTAACCGTCCTGGCGGGGCAGGTGGACGAGCACCGTGAATCGGGTCGTGCGCTCGACCAGCGTGCCGATCGCCGACCGTTCGAGTCCGATCAGGAGGTCGCCCTCCCAGTGCCCTGGCACGGCCCGGTCGTCGGCCTCGGCCGGCCGCTCGCTGATCAGCACCTCGGGCGTGACGTGTGCCCACGCCGTCCGCTTGGATCGGGCGCGGGGCACCCGCAGGGCCCTGCCGGTGCGCAGGCAGGCGACGAGCTCGCGCTTGAGCGCTCCCCGGCCCTCGATGAAAACGGCCTGGTAGATCGCCTCGTGGCTGATCCGCATGGACTCATCATCGGGGAAGTCGACCTTCAGCCGGTTCGCGATCTGCTCCGGACTCCACGCCGTGACCCACCGGCGGTCGCCGCGGCGCGGCTTGTTCCTCCCGTTCCACGGCGCGGTCTCCGGTCCCAGGGCCGTCCCGTCCGAGCGGCTGACCTGGCCCGAAAGCCTTTCCTGCACGTAGTCCCGCAGCCGGTCGTTCGTGGCCAGCTTCACCGTCTTCGGACGCCGGGCCACCAGGTCGGCCTTCCACTGCGCGACCGAAGCCCGGTACTCCAACCGGCCGCCACGGGTCGCGGCATTGCGCCGCAGCTCCCGGGAGACTGTCGACGGATCCCGGCCCAGGCGTCGCGCGGTCTCCCGGACTCCCATGCCCTGCGCTTTCAGGATCGCGATCTCCTCGCGCTCGTGGAAGGAAAGGTACCTGCCGGTCTGCGGGGCGAGATCCATCGGTGGCATGCCGCCACCGTGCCGAAACCACCTGCAGCCCACCGCCTGGGATACGCCGACCGTGGCTGCCGCCTCCTCAGCGAGCAACCCCTTCGCGATCTCCCGCCAGAACTGGCGTTCCACCTCCCGCCGATGCGCCGGCGCCCCCGGCGACTTCATCGGCGACCGCCCGGTCAACGCCGCCATCCACCCTGCTGGCCTGCCCATCCACACCTCCGAGGACGAGGTGTTGCGACGACCAGTTGAATCCGCCCAATACGTATCGGCCGCGTTCGCCCGGGTCTGCGACTCACACGGCATCCGCAGAAGCATGGGCCGGGTCGGCTCGAGCTACGACAACGCCCTGGCCGAGAGCCTGTGGCAGGGGCTGAAGCGAGAGGTGATGCACAGGAAGCGGTTCCCGACCATGAGCCAGGCACGGCTGGAGATATTCCAGTGGCTCACCTACTACAACGCCCGCCGACGCCACAGCGCACTGGGCTACCTCTCCCCGATGGAGTTCGAACAGCAGCACCACGCAGCAGCTAAACTCTCACTCGCAGCATGAACCCCTGTGTCTACACTCCGGGGGTCACCTCACCACGGTCAAGCGCACCCCCTTTGGCAGGAACTCCACGTCCTTGGCGCCGAACCTCGTCACCTCCTCGGAGGTGCAGCCGGTAGCGTCCACCAGCAGGACTCGGAACGCGTGCAGGTCCAACGTGGTTGGGTACAGCCAAGCGACCAGTCGGCGCGCAAGAATCTGCCCCGCGGCGGTGGCCGGGATGCTGCCATCCGGCCGCATAGCAAGCTCCCGAAGGTCCTGCGGCCAGGCCGACGGTGCCGGCAGACGGGACGTGATGTCTTTCGGGCTGATCTGCCCTCGGGCCAGCCCCCAGAGGAGGTCGGGCAGGCACAGCCAGCTGCCCGTTTCGGGGTGCTTTCCCTGGTCGGCCAGGTGCCAACCGGCGGCGAGTCGGCTCTCCAGTTCGTTGACCGCCGCCCAGGCCGCTCGGACGAGGGTCAGTTTGTCCTTGCGGGAGAACTCATCGTGCTCGTTCTTCTCGCCCCAGGCGACCAGTAGTGGTCCGTGGGCCATACGGGCCAGCGCGGTGTCCGTGGCCCGATCGGGATGGTCATCCCTCCTGATGATCAGAGTTCGCAGGCTCCCCGCCAGGTATGCGGGCCAAGACGATCCCGCCCGGTAGGTCGCTGACAGCCCTCGCTCCCACTTGGCCACCAGGCGGAACATCAGCGGACTGGCCAGGTCGACGTCCCCCTCCGTGCCGGTGCCCTTCAGCTCGGCGTCCACGGCCTTGCAGAAGCGGTCGATGGCCCGCCGGTAGCCACTCGCCGCACTCGCGGTGATCCCGGTGGACTCCACGTACTCCACCCACTCGTCCGCAAGTTGGGCCGCCAGCCGCGAGCATCGGAACGCCCCTGGGTCGAACTCGACGAGCTGGCTTCGACCTTTGAAGCTTGGGCCGGAGACCGCGCGAACGCCGATCCGCCCCGCAGATCGACGCGGCCGGTCATCCTCGCCTTCGCTGGCCGCGTCGATGCCCTGGTAGTCCCGCCGTCGCGCCATCACCGACCACCGCCTGAGGCCCTCGACTCCAGGCCGAAGGCGTGCGCGGCGATCTGTGCGTAGGTGGCTTCCTCGTCTGGATCGCCGATCCAGCCGCAGAACGCCTCTTCAAACTCGTTCACCAGGTCGTCCGTGTACTCCAGGTAGGCATAGGTTGTTTCTGGGCTGGCGTGCCCGAGTCTGCGGCTGACGATCAGCAGAGGGTTATGCCGGATGTGACCCGTCAGGTAGCGGTCGTGGCGTCTCCGGCGCGCAGTGCGGTCGGGTTCCTCGCCGTCCAGCAGCCGTTCCAGGTAGGACAGCAGCTGCAAGGCGAAGGTGTGCCGCATGTCGTGCCAGCGCCAGCGCTTGGCTGGCAATCGCGGCGTCGTGGCGTCCGCCCTTTCCTGCATCCGCCGCCAGGCCGCGTGTCGGTAGCGCTTCCAGGAGTCGGCGCCGGGCATCAGCCCACTGCGGCAGACGAACACGGCGAGCGCTTCCAGCCCGAACTCGCCCTCGTGAACCGCGATCCGCCGCAGGCTGGCCGGCATCGCCTGCATGTCGAACACGCGGCGGACCCCATCCAGGACCCCGGTGACGCGACCGCTTTCCGGATCGACGCGCGAGACCACGAACAGGTCCTCGTACCGGCGCCCCAGGCTCAGGGCCGCACCTGCCGTCAACTCCGGTCTTTCCAGCAGGACGTAGGTCTCCACCGAGCGGACCGATTCCTCGGGGGCGTAGACGGCGCGGGCCTTGCCGTACTTCGCGCAGGCTTGGACGATGAACTCGGCCGCTTGGCCCGGCGGGTTAACCCCGATCCCAAGCTCGGGCAGCAACACCGACGCCCACTCCCGCTGGCGCATCCCCGTGCCCAGTGCCAGGTCGGAGCCCGCCCGGTTGCGGTGCGGTGCCCAGCCCCGAAAGGCCCGGTCGACCCGAGAATCCGAGCACTGACCGCCCAGGCCGACGTCGCGGAAGTACCGGTACTGATCCAGCGTCAGGTGCCGGATGTCCATCCCGCGCCGCACCTGCGGCGCGAGCGGGTTGCGGCCTCGGGCCGCGACCCGCACTGGCCGCTGTGACAGATGCCCCTTGTCGACGGCGAACCCGAAGAACTGGTCGAGCAGCCCGGACTCCTTGCTCCAAGCCGACGCGCCGATCGGCCGCTTCTGCTGCTGGGTCCGGGCTTTCCTGTAGGCCACCACGTCCGACTCGGTGGCCGACAGCACATCGCGACCGCGGCTCTCCTGATGCCCGGCGAAGCGCGCCATGATCCGCCCGTAGTCCTTCAACGTGGACTCGGCCAGATCTGCGTACGACATGTTCCGCCCCCACGAGCACAGCGGCTCGATCGGCATCATCGTCTCGTCGTCCAGGTACACCGGTGTCCCGTCGGAGATCGACCAGTGCTTCAGCATCTGGACCACGTCGTCGCCCGACAACACCGAACACTCCAGGTAGCGGGCCGCTTCCTTCGAGTTCACCGAGAACAGCAGCATCTCCACACATCCCCTTGTGAGACATCCAGGAGACGAGAGATAGCACTGGCCGAAGGGGCTTCCGGACCATGTTCATCAGACTGAGCGATGCCTCATGAGACATATCTGAACTGCCCCAAGAAGAAGTGGAAGACCGTCTGGTGGGCGGACTTGCCGGTCGCGTGGACCAGGTTGATTCCAGAGGCGGAGCAGGAGTCGAGCATGGCGTTCGCGATGCGCTTGGCCGTGTCCATGACGCTGCGGAACGCTGTGTCCGGGATGTCGGTCAGGTCGTTGAAGTGCTGCTTCGGGATGACCAGGACGTGCCCGTAGGTTGCGGGGAGATGGTCGAGGAAGCACAGGACGTCCTCGGTCTCGGCGATGATCTGGGCCGCCGCTTCGCCGCTGATGATGGCGCAGAAGGCGCACGGCAGGTCAGCGTCGCCGTCCGGTTCCGGGTCCTGATAGTGGGACATCCACCGGGGGTCGAGGTTCACTGGCATGACGCGAGTAGGCCCTTTCTCTGTCGTGGTTGGTCATGATCGGCTGTGCGAAGGCTCCGAATTTCTGACCGATTGGTGTCGGTGGCCAGGTCCGCGGCGAAGAAGACCGGCAGGGTCCGCAATCCGTTCCGGAGGCAAGGACGCACGGTCCGCTCGGTGCTCCGCCGGACGGCGGCGGTCATCCTCGTCAGGCACCCGGGTCCTGGACGGAGGCGGTGCGCAGCGGATCCATCACCGCGGCCTCCGGCAACTGGCGGGCGAAGTTGCGTTCAGTGGACCTGCGGCGACGCACCGGCGGGACGGCCCCGCGGCGTCTCCTCGTGCAATCCGCTCAGGATCGCGGCAATGACGGGCAGCGGTCGCGGGATCTCCGGTCAGGCGAACGGATCGGCGGCCGTCAGAATGGGCGCCGCCCGGGGCCGCCGGCCGTCGGCGTCGCCCAGCTGGTGCTGCACCGCGATGCCGAGCAGCGTGAGCACGACCACGTGCCCCAGCGCCCAGCAGCCCGTGAGCGAGGCTCCCACGGAATCGCGGTGCTGGCCGCGGTGGCGGCCCTGGCCGCTCGGACGGGGCCGGTCGGGATGAGTTCGAGCAGATGCGGGCATGCGGATCGCCCTCCCCACGTACGAAGTTGGCTGCTGGGATTACGCGGGGAGGGCCCGACCCATCGAGTCTGTCCACAACCCCTGTGCTGTGACGCACAGTCAACTAGCCTGTGCAGGAAGTGTGGGAGTTGCCAGGTGTGTGCCAGTTGTAGGCCAGTGTGTAGTCCAGGAGCGTGGTGCGATGCCGGGGGGCCAGTCCATCGCCGAGATGATCACCGAAGCGCGCCTGGAACGCGGCTGGTCGAAGGCCCGCCTGGCGCGCGAGCTCGGCGGGGCCGAGGGCCGCGGAGGTGACGGGCCCGGTCGGCACGCCGTGTGGCGCTGGGAGAAGGGCGACGACCGCACCCCCGACTACTGGCTCCCGTACCTGCTCGACGTCCTCGAACTCGAACTCGAAGCCGGACAGGGCAAAACCGGCGAGAACGCAAGTCCCCGCCCGCCCGGCGATACCGTGGCCTCAGTGATCGAGCTGGGGAGGAGCGACGACGTGAAACGCCGGACGTTCATGACCGCATCGGGCGGATACGCCCTCGCCGCCCTCGGGCTGCCCGACCCCGACAGCATCACCCGGCGAACACGCGCACAGGCCGACGCCGCGGTGAGGGTCGGCCGCGGCGAGATCACGGCCGTCCGCACGATGGTCAAATCCCTCGGCGACGCGGCAGCGGAGATCGGCGGCGGCCACGCCCGCGCCACCGCCGTCCACTACCTCAACACCCACGTCTCGAACTGGCTCGAAGGATCCTGGACCGAGAAGAACGGCCGAGACCTGTACGCGGCCTCCTCGCAGCTCGTCCACCTGATCGGCTGGATGGCCCAGGACGAGGGAGACCAAGGCTTTGCCCAGCGCTACTACGCTCACGCCTTCCGGCTCGCCGCCGAGGCCGGCGACTCCGAGCTGGCCGCCACCGCGCTGCGCGGCCTCGCCGTCCAGGCCATCGACCTCGGCTACCGGGCGGCCGCCGTCCGGATCGCCGAGGAGTGCGTCGACCAGGCCAAGCGCCTCGACGACCCGAAGGCCCGCGCGTACTACGAGACGACCCTCGCCGACGCCGCCGCCCAGGACGGCGACCGCAAGACCGCGACCCTGATGCTGAGCACCTCGCAGCACCACATCGAGAGAGCGTCCCCGGAGCCCGGGACCTCCTGGGCCTCGCACTTCAGCATCGGCCGGTGGGCCCACCACTCCGGCATGATCCTCGCCCGCCTGGGCGACTACGACGCCGCGCAGGAACACCTGCACCACGCCCTCGACATCCACGGCCTCGACCGCCAGCGCAGCCGCGCCATCGTCCTGGCCGACCTCGGCACCGTCCAGTTCCGGCAGGAGAACTACGAGGCCGCCATCGCCACCTGGGCCGACTTCCTCGACTGCGCGGACGGCGTACGCTCCGTCAAGGTCACCGACGCCGTCGACGACATGCAGGCCCGCCTGCTCCGCATCCGAGGCGTCGGCGGAGCCGAAGACCTCAGCGAGCGGGCCCAGAACCTGACCTGACCCCGCCGGCCGCCGGGCGGCCCCCATCCACTCAAGATCACGACGTTAGGTGACCGAGACCCCGCTGAACCTGAGCGTGGTGGTGCTCACCAGGGGCAACCGCCCCGCGGAGCTCCGCGAGCTCCTCGAATCCGTACGGGCCCAAGACGGCGACGGCGAGGTCACCACCGTCGTCCTCGGCCAACGGGTCGAGCTCCCCAACCTGCCGGCCCACGCCGCAGCGATGGAACTGCCGGAGAACCTCGGCATCCCCGGCGGCCGAAACTCTAGCGTGCAGTGGTTCCGCGACCACACCAAGGCCGGCACCGTGGTCCTAGACGACGACGGCCTGCTCCCCGACAAGGACACCGCAGGAGACTCATCATGCTCCACCGCAGGGACATCCTCGCCGCCGCTGCCGTCGGCTTACCGCTCGTCTACGACAACCACGCCGGAGCGGCCAATCTCCGGGCCGACGCCCGCGGCGGTCGCGTCGACGAAGAGGAAGTCGCCACCGTCCGACTCCTCACCGCGACGTACCTTCTCGCCTTCCAGCTGGCCTGCGAATCCGGCTCCGCCGACCACGAGGGGTGGACGATGCGCGCACTCACCCACCAGGCCATCGAACGCGGCCACACCAAGAACTGCACGGCCCTCGCCGAAGCCGCCCTCACGCAGGCCCACGGCGAGGCGACCGCAGCACCGAAGCGCTCCTGATAGTCACCGCCGCCCGGGCCGACGGGGCCGCCGGCCTGCCCGTCCCGGCCGGGATCTTGTTCCTTGAGCCCGCCCACGCCCCGAGCCCAACCGCGGTCGTCCACGACATCCCGGATCCGATCCCGCCGACCGTCCAGGACATCGAGATCGCATCCCTCTCCCGCACCATCGACCTCACCCCGCTCGCAGCCCCCCAACCTGCGAGAGCTCCGCATCATCAACGGCGCCACGACCGACCTGACACCGGTCCGCGCCCTGCCCGTCGAAGTACTGGACGTCACCCTCGACTGCACCGACCTGACCCCCCTCACCAGCCACCACCACCTCACCGCCCTGAACCTGGGCACCACAGCCACAACCGACCTCACACCGCTGCGCGCCGTCCCGAACCTGCGCTGCCTGGACCTCTCCCGCACCGACGCCTTGGACCTCGCGGTCCTGGACGATCTCCCAGGCCTGCGCTACCTGGCCCTCACCCCGCAGCAGTGGTCCGTGCGCATGGACGCAGGCGCCGCGCCGCCCCACCTCGCCGCCGCACGTCTGGCGGGCGCCGATGCCAGTTGCGAGAAGGGCTCCGTCGGCAGTGCGCTGCTCCCGGACCCTTGCGGGGTGAGTCCGTACCGCGGGGACTGGCGCCGCAGAGACCGCGACGGGCTTGAACACGACGGCCGGACTTCCCGCCCACCGGAAAGTGCGATGCATGGTTCCCGTCTGGCGGTCTCTCCCGCGGCCTACCGCATCACGCGTTGAGCCGCGCCCGTCACCATGCCTAGCCTCCACCTCACAAGCCTCCGACAGCCCGCCCGGTTCCCGCACAGGCCACACGGATCCGGCCACGCGTGCTCGTCGCAGGTCTCTGGCGCCCGATGGCCGGCGCGCTCCGTGCAACCCGCGAACGATGACGAGCAACCAGGGAGAGCTGTGACGACCACCATGCCGGCAGCCGTGCAGCCGCTGGGCTACCCGAGCGAACTCGACGGTGACCTGCGTGACTGCGGTCTCGCCGAACCTGAGCGCCGGGAGATTCTCACCACCGCCTGGGAGTACACCCGCTGCGGCATCCCCGAATTCACCAACCGTGCCAAGTACCTGACGTTCGCCCGGTTGACCGCGCTGACGACGGTCGCAGAGTACCGAGGGCGCCTGGTGGACGTCGAACGGATGCTCCGGCCCGGCGGGCGCGTCCTGGGATACCCGGTCCGGGAGATGCTCGACTCGGTCTTCGCGGGAACGAGCGTCGGCGAGTCGATGACCCGTGAGTACGCCTCCTGCCTGCTGCTGATGGCCGCGAAGACGGGCGGCCGGCACCCTGTGCTGCACAGCCGGTTCACCCAGGCGCTAGCCTCATCGCCCGAGCTCTACTTCAGACTCCGTGACTGCGATGCCCAGGTACGGCTGTTCATCGCGGCGGCCGTCGCCTGCAACGACCTCGACCCGTCCTTCACCGAGGCCGAGTACCGGGCCATGTCCGAGCTGGGAATGTCCTTGTACGATGCAATCGCCTATCACAAACACCGTGCGGAGGCCGAGGTGTGCAACCTCTACGCCTACTGCGGCCCCGACCTGGAGTTCAGGAAGGCCGTCTACGGTGCGGCACGCTCGACCCTGTCAACGGCCATTGAGATGCCCAGGTGGGCGGTCTCGGGGTGTCCAGGCTGGTGGCCATCAGAAATCCATGCCTGTGGCCAGTGGTGTTCCTAG
>NZ_JBIURH010000085.1:0-21003 GCF_044740765.1 Kitasatospora sp. NPDC088346 | reverse complement strand
CGAGTTCGGGTACCTCACCCCACTCGAAACCCGAGCCAGACTGCAGCACGACTTCACCCCCGCAGCGTAAGCACCCGCTGTCCAGTTCCAAGGGGAACTTCAGTCGAGCCCTGCCCCCTTGATTCTGACGCTCGAAGCAGAGGCGGGCGGAGCCCGGCCGTGGCCGGTTATCCACATCAAGGACATCGGACTCCGGCCAGCGGCCGAACGGCCACCACAGTCACCGGCGGTGATCACCAGCTGCCCGCACGAGTCCGCGCCCTGGGCGGTCTTCTTGGGCCTCACCTCTCTGAACGTCAGTGGCCAGGGGGGTCGATGGGGCGCTGGAACATCAGGGCGTGCACCGTGAAGCGCGATCCGTCGAATTCCGCCTGGCCCGCTGCACGTTGTTCCTTCAGCAGGCCCAGCATCGTGTCCCTGTGCTCGGCGTAGGCCAGGAGCGGAATGTCCATCTCGAAGATCTCAAGTGTGTCCCTCTCATAGCCGCGCCCGGTGAGCTGGGCGACGGTCCGGGGCATGTCCGCGAGCGAGGAGTGCGCCATGAGCAGGATGCCCCCCGGTGTCAGGAGTGTGTCCATCCGCTCGACCACGGCGTCGTACACCGCGCGGCCCCCCTCGCGGGCGACCAGGGCGGTCTCCAGCCCGTCACCCCTCGCATAGCTGGGGTCGTAGGGCAGGTGCGGCGGATTCGTGATCACCAGGTCGAATTTCCCGTCCGGCGTGTACTCCTCCAAGGGCGAGGTGACACAGATCAGCCGCGTGGCGTCGAGACCGTTGGTCACCACATTCGCCACGGTCTGGGCGGCGGAGGCCGGGTTGATGTCGAGGGCCGTCACCCGCTTGGCGCCGGCCGCGAGCAGGGCGACGCTGTAGAGGCCGGAACCAGCTCCGATGTCCAGGGCGTTGACGTCCTTCAGGTCGGGAGCGTCGTCACCGTTGAGGGCAGCGATCAAGCTCAGCCCACAGTCGGTCGGAAAGAGGACCTCGGCGGGGTCCTCCACCGCGAGCTGTAGACGCATGCCGCGAAACTCGAAGATCCCGCACGAGGGGCGGGCTCGCCACAGCGAGCCGCTTTCGCCGGCGGGCAGGACGCGGCGTCGCGGCAGCGTCCGGATCAGAGCATGGGTCATCGCAGCGTGGGCCTTTCGCATTGGGTAAGAGCCAGCAGGATTCGAGGAGCGCAACCGTCCGGAATTCCGCCAGCGGATCGAGGATTGGTCGGCTTTTCAGGAGCTCGTGGCATCTGACTTGTCGGGCCGGTCACTCAGCGAGCGCGGACAGCACGGTGCGGACCGAGGCATCAGCGATGTGCCGTCCGCGCGAATCCGAGATCAGGCCGTCGACGTAGCCGAAGTTCCAAGCGAGTTGGCCGTGACTGGTGGTGGCGGTGGCCACGATGGCGCCCACCACCGAGATACCTGTGACGAACTGGGCGCCGGAGACTCTCCACGAGCCCGCCCGCTCGGGGAAATCGTAGCGTCCGACGTTGGAAAGACACAGGTTGATCGGCCCCTTCTCGTCCATGAACCGCATGAACGCTTCGCTGTCCGCCGTCGATTTCGGTCCTGCCCAGCGTGGCAGGCTGAGCATGGCGAGGTGCTCTTGGCGCCTACGGCGTTGGACCAGATCCTGGCTGATCGCCCTGGCCATGGACCAGAGCGGTTCGCCCGGCTTGTAACGGACGCGAGAGGGAACGGTGGCCACATAGGTGCCGACCTCGTCGAGGGAGACGGCCGGAACGAGTTCACCCCGGAAGTCGACCGGGGAGCCGATGGAGAGGTATGCGTTCGCCGGGGCACCGGCGTCCCGGGCGACAGCCGTGACCATCGCGGCGGCCAGGACTCCGTGGACCGTGGTGCCGTGGTGCTTCGCCGCCCGAACCAACTGCTCCAACTGGTCGGCGGCGAGGAGCCTGTGAACCATCCGGGTGCGCCGTTGCCCGAACGGCACCTCGCGGCTGGGGACGACCCGCAGGGCGGGGCCCTGCCGAGCCGCCTGGCGATCGCGCAACATCATCGCCCCCAACCCTGCTAGGCCCGCCGGGCCGCGGTGGCGACGCGGGAGCAGGTCCTCCGTCGCGGGCAACACCCGCCGCGAGGTGATTTGCTGCGGCGTGCGGGAGCCCGATTGCGCGGCGAGTTCGATCCACTCGCGGAGCAGGGACAGGCACGTCTTCCCGTCCGCGATGCAGTGCGAGGCCGTCAGCACCAGGTCGTGGACGTCCCCTTCGCCGTCCGCGCCGTTCCCTCCCGAGGTGATCACCAATGCGCGCAGCAGCGGCCCAGTACGCCAGTCGATGCTCTCCGCGAGCTCGCGATCGTTGACCTCTCGCTCCCACCGCGAATCGACCGCAGCGTCGTCCGGTGGCACGTCGAGGTGGCGGAGCGGGATTTGCTGCCCGTCGAGCGGCACGAAGACGGGGTTCGCTCCGGTGCCGCCGTCGGCGATCACAACACGCAGCAGGGGGTGCCGGACCTGGAGGACGTCCAGCGCGCGACGGAGCAGCGACGGAGGCATGCGTCCGTGGACACGGACCCGCGCGATGACGTTGAGGGGTGAGGTCTGGTCGGCGATCCAGTACCAGCGTTCCAGGGGACTGAGCTCGCGCTGAACGCTGGTCGGTCCGGCGGCCGGGCCACCGGGGAACGTGAGGGCCTGCACGGTCTGCTGGACGAGGACGCGGCGGGGTACCAGCCGGAAGTAGCCGTCTCGGGCCAGCCGCCGGCGAGGACGGTCCGCCTGCGCCAGGTCGCTCGCCGCTCGGGAGGCGGCCACCATCTCGCGAGTGCGGTCGCGCCGCTGCCCTTCGTAGGCCCGCAGGGCGGACATGGGGTCGTCGCCCGTCGCGGGGTCGGCGAGCGCGCGGGCCAGCACGACGGCGTCCTCGATGGCCATGGCCGCCCCCTGTCCGAGGGTGGCCAGCATGGGGTGGGCCGCGTCGCCGAGGAGGGTGACGGGGCCGTCGCCCCACCGTTCGAGGAAGTCCCGGTCGCGGGAGGGCACGGTGAGGATGTCCTCCGACGGCGTGGCGTCGATCACCGTCCGCACCTCGTCGGCCCAGTCTGCGAAGGACCGCCCGAGGATCTCCTTGACGCGGTCCCGGGCGGGCGACTCCCCGAACGTGCGCACCGCTGCCCACCAGTAGCAGCGGCCGTGGCCAATGTCGATGAGGCCGAACCGTTGTCCGCTGCCCCAGTAGTGGCGCACGCTGCCGGTGGAGACGCGCGGGTGCCGGAAGGGGACCACGCCGAGCCGGTAGAAGTAGCCGCTGTCCCGCGGTGCCTCGGGGCCGACGAGGTGCCGCCGTACGGCCGAGTCGAAGCCATCGGCTCCGACCAGGATGTTCCCGCTCGCCGAACGCCCGTCCGCGAGACGGACGGTGACACCTCCGCCGCCGGCCTCGAAGCCGACGGCGGTCGCTCCCAGGTTGACCGGGCAGTCCCCGGCCTCCGCCAGCAGGGCCTCCTGGAGGTCTGTTCGGCTCAGGCAGACACTGGGCGCTCCCACCGTGTCGCACGCCTCCTTGAACGGCAGGTCCCTGATCCGTCGGCCTCGCCGGTCCATGATCGTGAACGACTCCACGGTCTGGCCGCGCTTGTCCAGGCCGAGGTCGATGCCGAGGGTGGCCAGGGCGGTGACGGCGTTGCTCATGACCGACATGCCGGAGCCGGCGGCGCGCAGCTCGGTGGCACGCTCGTACACCTCGACGTCGATGCCGACGCGCCTCAGCGCGACCGCGCAGGTCAAACCGCCGATACCGGCACCGATGACGAGGGCTTTCATGGGGGGCTTCGGTGACACTCTTCCTGCCTTACCGGGCGCTGGGGACGGCGTCGGTCCGCAGGAGATCCGCCACGCTTCTGGCCACGTGCGCCACGTTCGGTTCCTCCATGATCGTCAGGTGGTCGCCGGGGACGCCGACGACGTGGATCCGGCCACTGGTCATGTCGTTCCAGCCGTTGCAGGGGTCCTGATGGCGGCTGCGGGCGGCACGGTGCATGGCGTCCAGGACGGCGGGCAGTGGCTCTGTGGCGCGGATCAGCGTGAGGTCGTGGTCCTCGAGCGGGGGTCGATAGGCCAGCGCTGCCTGCCAGTTCGCCCGGTAGACGCCGAACAGGCGGCGGACGAGGGACGGGGAGCTGCCGGCCGGCAGGACGCCGCGCTCGCTCGCGACGCGGGCCATGAAGGCGAATTTCGCGTCCAGCGAGCCGAGTCCGTCGGGGATATTCCGCGCGGGTGAACCACTGCCGTCCCTCAGCCAGAGCAGCTCGTGGAAGAACCACTCCAGCACGGCCTCCTCGCCGTGCGGGACACGCGGGCCCTGGGCCAGCGCGGTGGTGTCCAGCACCAGCAGGCGGGCCACTTCCTCGCCTGCCGCTCGCAGGCGGCGGGCGATCTCGAAGGCGACGAACCCGCCGAATGACCATCCGCCGATCGTGTAAGGGCCGTGCGGCTGCGCTGTCCGCAGCGCGGTGAGGTAGCTGTCCGCCAGCTCCTCGACGCTGCTCAGCGGCGTGGTGCCCGGGTCGGCCCCGGCAGCCTGGAGCGCGTACAGCGGCTGGTCGTCCGGGAGGTGCCGGGCGAGGCGGACGTAGCACAGGACGTTGCCGCCCATCGGGTGGACCATGAACACCGGCGGGCGGGTGCCCTGCGGGCGGACCGGCACCAGGGGGTCGTACGAGGCTCTCGCCCCGCCGTCGCGCAGCCGTGCTGCGAGCCCGGCGCAGGTGGGTGTCGCGATGAGCTGCGCCAGGGGGATGTGCGCCCGGTAGCGCTGTTCGATCCGGCTCACCAGCCGCATCGCGGTCAGGGAGGTACCTCCGAGCTCGAAGAGGTTGTCGTGCGCTCCCACCGCGTCCAGGCTCAGCGCGTCCGCCAGCATCTCGGTCAGGGTCTGCTCGTACGGGTCGCGTGGCCCGGCGTCGAGGGCGCGGACCGGGATGGTCAGCGGCGCACTGCGCAGTGCCGCGTCGTCCCGCTTGCCACTGGGGGTCAGCGGGTACCGGGAGACCCATTGCAGATGGGAGGGGACCATGTGGTCGGGCAGGGTGGCACGCAGCTGCTCGCGGATGCCGGCCAGGTCCTCGTCCGTGCCTTCGCCGAGGACGAAGACGGCGAGGACGACCTCGCCGTCCGCGCGCCGACGGGCCACGACCGCGGCGTCACGCAGGCCCGGGTACTGCTGCGCCAAGGCGGTGACGGCCAGTTCCACCTCGGCCGGTTCCACACGGAAGCCCCGCACCTTGACCTGGGTGTCGGCACGCCCGAGAAAGACGACGTCGCCACCGGGAAGCACCATGCCGAGGTCGCCCGTGTAGTACAGCAGGCGGCCAGAGTCGGCGAAGGGCTGCGGGAGGAAACGCTCCTTGGTCAGGTCCGGGCGGCCCTCGTAGCCGTCGGCCAGGCAGGCGCCGCCCAGGTAGATCTCTCCGCGAGCCCCGGCCGGAACCGGACGCATCCGCTCGTCCAGGACGTGCACCTCGGCCCCGTCGATGGCACGGCCGATCGGCGGCAGCGCGGGGAAGGCCGCGGGGTCGCCGGTCATGGTGAACGCGGTGACCACGTGTGTCTCTGTCGGACCGTACTGGTTCTCCAGTACCGCCCCCGGAAGTTCGGCGCACAGTGCGCGGACCTCCGGGGTGACGCGCAGTTGCTCGCCGCACAGGATCAGCACCCGCAGGGCCCGTGGGGTGAAGCCCGACGTGGCGACTGCTTCGGCCAGCTGTTGGAGGGCCACCGGGGGAAGGAAGGCCTGTTCGACGCGCTCGCGGTCGAGCAGGCGCAGCAGTGCGGGCATGTCGCGCCGCTCGGCGTCGCCGGCCAGGCACAGCGTGCCGCCGGAGCACAGGGTGGAGAAGATCTCCTGGAAGGAGATGTCGAAGCTCAGCGGTGCGAACTGCAGGGTCACGCCGCCCGCGACCGCGCTGGACGCCGCCCCGTTCTGCCAGGTCACCAGGCCGGCCAGGGTACGGTGCGGCATGGCGACGCCCTTGGGGGTTCCGGTGGAGCCCGAGGTGAACAGGACGTACGCGGTGCTCTCGGGGACGACCCCGGCCTGTCTCTGAGTCACCGTCGCGATGGTGCCCCCGGCCTGCGCCTCGCCTGAAGGTACCGGTGTGGTCACCGACTCGGCGGGCAGCAGCAGAGCCGGGTCGCCGGCGAGGTGGGCGTGCGCGGAGTCGGCTACGACGCGGAAGGGCCGGGCCTGCTCCACCATCGCGGCCAACCGGGGGGCGGGGTAGCCGACGTCCATCGGGACGACGGCGCATCCGGCCCGCAGGACGCCCAGGAGTACGGCGATGGTGCGCGGGGACCGGTCCATGGCGATCCCGATCCGGGCGTTCGTGGGAGCGTCCAGCGCGCACAGCCGCGCGGCCACGTGCTCGGAGGCTTCGGCGAGGCGTGCGTAGGACCACCGCTCCTTCCCCATGACCAGGGCGGTCCTGTCCGGGGTGCGCGCGGCCTGGTCGGCGATGCGCGCCACGACCGTGGGGTGGTCGCCGGTAGGGGCGGGCATCGGCTGGGGGGCGAGGAAGGCGAAGTCCGGTTCACCGTGGGGCTGTTCGACCATGCAGCGCAGGATGCTCAGGTAGCCGGCCGCGAAGAGGTCTCCCTGCTCGGCGGAGAACGTCGCACCGTCGCAGTCGAGCCGCAGCCACATCCCGCTGCCGTCCGGTTCGGTGACCGCGTTCACCAGGAGCCGGAAGTCGTTCTGCTCCCAGGTGTCGAACGCGGCGAGCCGCATCCCGGGCAGGCGGAGGACATGGGAGAGCTGGTGGAAGTGGACGTAGTTGAAGGCGGTGTCCACGACGGGCCCGCCGTGGTCCTCCTGGATGGCGCTCAGCGGGTAGTGGCGGTGGGGGTGGCCGTCCTGCTCCTGGCGGAAGCTCTCGCGAGCCACCTCCAGCCAGCTCTCCCGCCCGGTGTCCAGGCGAACTGGCACGGTGTTCAGGAACAGCCCGGCGATGCGCTCCGCCCCGGCCAGTTCGGGCCGGCCGTGGCTGATCAGACCGGTGGTCACGTCGCGGGTGCCGGCGAGCATGGCCAGTGTCAGGCCGTGCGCTGCGAACAGCACGGACTTCACGGGCAGGGCGTGTGCGGCCGCGAAGTGCCGCACCTGCTCGACGAGGGCGCCGGGCAGGTCGATCCGCCGCGAGGCGGGCTGGTGGCCGCCGCCGGGCCGGTGGGGCGAGAACGCCTCGATCGGCAGGGGATCGCAGCCGGCCAGCTTGTCCCGCCAGTAGCGTCGGGTCTTCTCCGAGCGCAGGGCGGCCTGCTCCTGCCGTACGTGGGTCGCGGCCGAGGGCGGGGTGTCGTCGACCGGGCCGACCTGCAGGCCGAGGCCGTGGGCGTAGTCCTGGAGCAGTTCCTGGAGCAGGGTGGCGACGCTGCCGCCGTCGAGGATCGCGTGGTGGAAGCTGAGGACCAGGTCGACGGTGGAGGGCCGGACGTGGGCGCGGAACAGGTACAGCGGCGCCTGGTCGAACGCGTAGGGGTGGTGGCGGCGTTCCTCGATGTGCGCGCGCACCTCGCCCTCGGCCACGGCGTCGTCGAGCGGACGCAGGTCGGCGGTCTCCAGGCCGCCGTGCACGCGGGGGTGGACGACCTGCAAGGGTTCGGAGCCGGCCAGGTCGAAGGCTGTTCGCAGCGCCGGGTGCCGTGCTGTCAGCCGGTCGAAGGAGCGGCGGAACTCCTCCTCGTTCCAGGGCATGTCGAGGGTGTACCGGAAGACGTCCCGGTACCTGGCGGACGATTCGTGCCTGCGGCTGTGGTACAGCAGGCCGAGCTGGAGCCGGGTCAGCGGGTAGGCGTCCTCGGCGTCCCGCAGGCGGGCGCGGTCGACGTCGGCCACGAGGGCGAACGGAGCGGGGGCAGCCTCGGTCCCGGGTACGGCGCACTCCTCGGTGCGAGTGGCGAGGCCGGCCACCGTCGGGTTCCGGAGGAGGTCGGTGAGCGAGAAGCGCATGCCCCGGGCCTGCGCCTCGGCACGCACCCTGAGCGCCAGGATCGAGTCACCACCGAGGGCGGAGTAGTCGTCATGGATCCCCACGGCCTCATGGCCGAGGACGCGGGCCCAGACCTCGGCCAGGACCATCTCGGTGCGGTTGCGCGCCCGGCCGCCGACGGTGGCTCTGGGGGTGTCGTGCGGTGGTGGCAGCGCGTCACGGTCGGTCTTGCCGTTGGGAGTGAGCGGAATCCCGTCGATCCGGGTGAACGACGCCGGGACCAGGTACGCCGGCAGTGTCCGCCCGAGCCGTTCACGTAGCAGCGTGGTGTCGATCGGGGTCTCGGCGACGTAGTAGCCGGCCAGCACGGTTCCCCGGTCGGAGGTGGCCCGGCCCACCACGATGGCGTCCCGCACACCAGGGACGGTGCGCAGGGTGGCGGCGACCTCGTCGGGCTCGACGCGGTGGCCCCGGATCTTGACCTGGCCGTCGATCCGTCCGAGGTACTCCAGGGTGCCGTCCGCGAGCCACCGGGCCAGGTCCCCGCTGCGGTAGAGGCGACCGCCCGGCACGAACGGGTCCGCGCCGAACTTCTCGGCGGTCAGCTCCGGGCGGTCGAGGTACCCCCGGGCGACGCCGACGCCGCCGATGCACAACTCGCCGGCGACCCCCACGGGTTGTGGCAGGTCGTCGGCGCCGAGCACATAGAGCCTGGTGTTGTCGATCGGCCGGCCGATGGGCACCCGTGCGATGCCGCGGGCGGGATCGCCGGGGCAGTCGTAGGACGAGACGTCGACCGTGGCCTCGGTCGGGCCGTACAGGTTCACCAGCCGCACCGGGCGCTCGGCGTCGCCCTCGCCACGGCACTGCTCGGCCAGGCGGTTGAACTGCTCGACCCGGGCTGCGGGCAGGGCCTCGCCACTGCAGAAGACGTGCCGCAGCGTCCGGATTCCCTCACGTGAGGCCGCCGACTCCTCCAGGAGGTCGAGGAACGGGCCGAGCATCGACGGGACGAGGTGCACGGCGGTGACCCGGTGCTCACAGATCGATCGCAGGACCTCGCGCGGGTCCTGCTGGCCGCCGGGCGGCAGCAGGGCCACGGCCGCGCCCTCGACGGCCCACCAGAACAGCTCCCACACCGAGACGTCGAACGAGACCGGCGTCTTCTGCAGGAGGACGTCCCCTCCCGCGAGGGGATAGCGACGCTGCATCCACGCGAGGCGGTTGACCACGCTGTGGTGCTCGACCATGACGCCCTTGGGCTGTCCGGTCGAGCCGGAGGTGTAGATGACGTAGGCGAGGTCACGGGAGGTGGCGAGCGGCTCGACCGGTGCTCCGCTGCCCTTCAGCAGGCCGCCGATGCGCCGCACACTCGTGCCGTCGGCCGGTGGGCCGGTGGGCGCGTCGTCGTCGACGATCACCACCTTGGCGCGGCTGTCGCGCAGGAGGAAGCCCACCCGCTCGGCCGGGTGGCCGGGGTCCACCGGTACGTAGGCGCCGCCGGATTTCAGGGTGCCGAGCAGCCCGACCAGCAGCTGCGGCCCCCGCTCCATCATCACCGCGACCCGGTCGTCCGGGCCGACGCCCTCCGCGCGCAGGGCCCGCGCGACACGGTTGGCCCGCTCGTCGAGTTCGGCGTAGGTCAGCGTCTGCCCGTTCGCTGCGGTGACTGCTGTCCGGCCCGGGTGGCGGGCGGCCTGTGCCTCGAACAGGCTGTGCAGGGTGGCCTGGTGTGCATAGGGCACCTGCTGGCCGTGGGCGCGTCCGACGGTGAGGTCTTCGTATGCGGCCGGCGTCAGCATGGGGATGTCCGACAGCGGCCGGTCCACCAGGTCCGGACCGTGCTCCAGGAGCGTCGTGAGGTGACCGGCCACGGAGGTGATGGGCAGATCCTCGTCGAAGACGTCGCAGGCGTAGTCCAGGTCCACACGGATCTCGGCCGTGTCGTCGAAGGCGGACACCACGACGCCCAGTGCGTCCTGGTCGTGCGAGGGGGCCATCAGCGCCGTCCGCCGCTCGACTCCGCGGACCCGGTCGGGCCGGGGCCAGTGCATGTACGAGAGCGTCACGTCGAAGAGCTGCCGTGGGGCCCGGGCCGGTGCGGGCCGTGCCTGAAGGACGTCGCCGAGCGAGAGCCGCTCATGACGCCGGAGCGTACCGGTCGCGTCCCGGATCTCGACAAGCAGCTCACGCAGGGTCCGCCCGCCGTGTGCCGCGACCCGTAGCGGCAGGGTGTTGGCGAACTGCCCGAGGATGTCCTTGTGCTGCTCGGTCGGACGGTTGAGGAAGGGGACGCCGAGGACCACCTCGTCGCTTCGGTGCAGGCGCGTCAGGTACGTACCGAGCGTGGCCGCGACGTACGTGAACGGCGAGAAGCCGGCGGCGCGGATCCGGCCGACGAGCGAACCGTCGATCACGAACGAGTGGCGACCGCGCTCGCGCGGGCCCCTGTCCGTCGCACGCTTGAACATCGCGGGTGTGACGCCGTGGAGGTAGTCCTGATAGAAGGCGCGGTCACGGTCACCGTCCGCGCCGGCGTGGTAGGCGGCATCCTCCTCGACGAACGCCAGATAGGAGGGCACCCCGTCGGCGCTCCGCTCCGGGCCGCAGCGCGGCGTTTGGGCATAGCCGTCGAGGATCTCCTGGCCCAGCCGATGGAGCGTCCAGCCGTCGGCCACGATGTGGTGTGCCTTGATGTGCAGATGCGTGACGTCGGAGCTCTCCAGCAGGAGTGTGGCCTCGACCAGCGGGCCGTTCGCCAGCGGCAGGGCCCTCGCCATCGAGCGACGCATCCACTCGGCGCAGGCCACGTCCGGCTCGGGCTCCCGTGAGAGGTCGACCACGACGACCGGGGCACCCTCCTGCACCACCCGCTGGGAGGGGATCCCCCTGCTCTCCTCGAACCGCAGCCGGAACGTCTCATGGCGCTGCAACGCGTGCCCGGTGCAGGCCGCAAGCCTCTCGGGGTCGACCCCGCCGTACAGGCGCTCGTGGAGAACGCAGTTGAACTGCGGCGACTCCGGAGCCTGCGCGCCGGCGGACCAGAGGTCTCGCTGATATGTTGTCAGTCGGTGCGGGGCCTGATCGTTCATGCCCACTTCTCGGGGTTCCCTTCGAGCCGAACGGGGATCTCGCGGTGCCCGTTGAAGATGATGGAGGGCAACGGGGTGAGGTGCTCGGGTTCGACGGCGAGGTCGAGCCCGGGGTAGCGGGAGAAGAGCGCGGGGAGCGCGATGCGCCCTTCGAGACGGGCGAGTTCGGCGCCCAGGCAGTAGTGGGGCCCGTGGCCGAAGGCCAGGTGCTCGCGGGCGGTGCGGCGGGTGACGTCGAAGATGTGGGCGTCTTCGCCGTGCACCCCGGGGTCGCGTCCGGCTGCGGCATAGTTGATGACGAGGGCGTCGCCGCGCGCGAAGGTCATCCCGGTCGCCTCGTCGTGCAGGTCCTCGGTGGGGAAACGCAGGATGAAGTTGGCCACAGGGGCCTGGTGGCGCAGGGTCTCCTCCACGACCTGTTCCCAGCTGACGCGCCCGGACACGGCCAGCTCCAACTGGTCAGGGTGGGTGAGCAGGTTGACCACAGCGTGGTCGAGCATGCTCGCCGTGGTCCCGTAGCCGGCGCCGATCAGCATCCAGATGCTGTCGGCCAGTTCCTGCTCGCTGAGCAAGCCCTCGCGATGGCTGTCGAGCAGGGTGGCGGCGAGATCGTCGCTGGGGTGCTCGGCCTTGGCGGCGATGAGATCGCCGCCGAGCTGCGCGGCCTCGACCGTGATGGCGGCGGCCTGCTCTGCGGACAGGTTCGTCTCGAACACGCTGTCGTTGACGCCCTGGAACCTGTCGTGCATGGCCTCCGGCAGGCCGACAAGCTCGGCAACGGTGAGCCATGGCAGCCGGGAGGCGAAGTGCGTTCGCAGGTCGACGATTCCGTCCGGGGCGGCGTCGGCCACCTGGGCGAGGTCGTCCAGCAACGCGGCAGCGGTCTCCTCGATCCGCGGGGCGAGGGCCCGTACGCGGCGGGCGGTGAAGGCGGGGACCAGCGGATGGCGGAGACGGCTGTGATCGGGTCCGTAGGCCGTCTGGACGGTGCGGATGTCGACCCAGATCTGCAGGGGCCAGCCAGCGGGGAGGTCGCCGCTGAGGTAGGCGGGCCAGTGCCGCCGGGCGTCCTTGGAGACCCGGGGGTGGATCAGCAGCCGCCGGACAAGGCCCGGGTCGGTCACCGACCACGCCGGTACACCGCCCGGCAACTCGACCCGTGCGGCGGGCCCGAGCGCACGCAATGCTGCGGTTTCGCCGTGGATGTCCGCGGCACCGCCGTCCAGGGGGTAGGGGCAGCGGTTCGGGAGGGGCAAGGAGGACAAGGGTTGCGACCTCGTTAGTCGGGACACGGGGGTGAGCGGCCGTCTGGCGTCCGTTGCGTACTCGTGGAACGTGCCGAACGCCCTTGATCGCGGGTGCGCAGCGGCCCCACCGCGAGGGCTTGAACCGATCCACCGTTGCTGTGCGAGGGCTTGAAGTGGCCCCGACCTCCACCGGGAGTGTCGAGTCGCCCGTTGGGCGTCCAACCGAGCCGTCACCAGGCGGGTTGGGACGCGCGGGTGGGGCCACTTCAGGCCCTCATCGGTGAGACCTGATCGCACGGTCACGGACGCGCTCGGTCAGGCCGGACACCGTTCTGCTCAGACGTGCCCGAAGAACAGGCTGCCCGGAGCGTCCGGGTTGTCCGAGAGGAAGTGCTCACGCACCGCGCGGATGAACTCCTGGCGCGAGATCGCGCCGTCCCCGTCCGTGTCGAGCTTGGTGAACGTGTCCATCGCGTCGGGCGCGCCGATCCGCCACACGTCCTTCAGGAAGCGGGCGAACTCGTCCTTGCTGATCTCGTTGTCGCCGTTGACGTCGATGACGTCGAAGACCACGTGGCCGGCGCCGTCGGCCAGATTGAGCCGGCTGGTGTCGACGCTCGCGAGGCGGTTGGCCGTGACGAACTGGTCCTTCGCGAGCCGGTCGTCCTGAACGCCAGCGTGACGCAGGATCTCCAGCCAGTACGTCTGGAAGAAGGAGTGGAGCGCCCTGGCCCGGCGGTCGTCCTTGCCGAGCTTGTAGGCCTGGATGTAGCGGTCGGCGAGCTTCTGGTAGTCCGACCAGTCCACGTAACCGTCGTGGTTGGCATCCATGGTTTCGAACGTACGTTCGAGCTTGACGGTGATGACGTCCTGCGTGGCGGTAGCCATGTTGCATCCTCGGATGTAGGGGTACGCACGATCGTGCGAGATCATCATTGGTTCGATCGCGACCGGAACACAATGTGACGGGGCGGCCGATCCCGTGTTTCACCTGTTCGAGTGCAGCGCCCTCGTCGGCATTGACGCAGCTCTCACCGCCGCGGCAACCTCCGACCCAATCGGTTGTCGGCCACTACTCCCGTGGCTCGCCGCGGTCGATGGCCCGCTCGTCAGCAACGGCCTCACCCAACGTCGTTGACACAGCGCGCATTTACTGCCAATGCGGCGATGGACCTGTACCTGGAGCTGAGGCCAGGAGCGCCTTCCGCGGTTCACGGAGGAGGACCAGCCCACGCAGCGCGATCACGCTCCGACAGCTCTCCCGCGCGCGTTCATCCCGGATTCGACCACCAACGCCCCCTACTGTTGGGACGGTCAACGCCCGACGTGAACGGATGCGCGGAGCCCCACCTGCCGAGAGGGGCTGTCGCGGCGTACCGGGCGGAGCGGCTCGCCGACGGATCGCTGAACGTGGCCCTGTCCGCATCCGAGCCTTGAACCAGGAGGAAGCACGTGTCGAAACCGCCGGGTCCGACGCCACCCGCAGGCCGGGCCGTGGTCATCACCGGTGCCTCCTCGGGCCTCGGGGAGGCCTGCGCACTCCACCTGTCGCGGGTGGGCTTCCACGTCTTCGCCGGAGTGCGCCGCCCCGAGGACGGAGAGCGGCTGCGCTTGGTCGCCACCGGTCGACTCACCCCGGTGGTACTCGACGTGACGGACGAGAAGTCGATCCAGTCCGCCGTACACGAGGTCGCCGAGTCGGCCGGCGAGGCAGGCCTGTGGGGGCTGGTCAACAACGCGGGCATCGCCGTCACGGCTCCACTGGAGTGCGTACCGCAGGAGATGATGCGACGTCAGATCGACACCAATGTGACCGGTCAACTGCTGGTGATCCAGAGCTTCCTCCCCCTCCTGCGTGCCGGAGCCGGACGGATCGTCAACGTGACGTCGGGCCTGGGGAACGTCGCCATCCCCTACCTCGGCGCCTACGCCGCCGCCCAGTTCGCCAAGGAGGCACTCAGCGACGCGCTGCGTCGCGAGCTCGCCCCGCAGCGGATCCCCGTCGTGGTGGTCCAGCCGGGCGCTGTCCTGACCCCGCTCTGGGACAAGATGTCCGACGAGGGGAACCGGGCGCTGGAGAGCGCCCCGGAGCCGGTCCAGGATCTCTACCGCAGCACGTTCCCGCGGTTCATGGAGACCAACGAGACCTCCGCCCGGACCAGCCGCACGACTCCCGACGATGTCGCCCGGGTGGTCTTCCGCGCTCTGGTCGCCAAGCGGCCCAGGACCCGCTATGGCGTCGGCCGGGACGCCATCGGCAGCCGCGTACTGGCCAGGCTGATGCCCGACCGGGCGATCGACCGGATCCTCGACGGCATCGTCACACCTGCCAGTTGAGGACGAACTGCACACAACCAAGCACCACGACACCAGGAGAGGAACGTCGGTATGACCACGTCGCAGGAGTTGAAGGACCTGTTCACCCACAGCCTGGACCTGCTGTCGGAGGCGAGGATCGAGGAGTGGATCGACCTCTTCACCGAGGACGGCATCCTCGAATTCCCGTACCCGGCCTGGGGCCTCCCCTCCCGCATGCAGGGCAGGGAGGCGCTGCTGGCCCAGATGACGATGTTCCGTGAGCAGCTGAAGGTCGAATTCTCCGAGCCCGAGTTCTACACCTCCGACGAGGACGGTCTGGTGATCGCGGGCTTCACCGGCGAATGCACCCTGCTCGCCACCGGCGGCCAGTACCACCAGACCTACCTGTCGGTGGTCCGCTTCGAGCACGGCCGGATCGCGCTCTACCGTGACTTCTGGGACCCCTGGTCGGTGATGGAGGCCGCCGGCGGCGAGCTCGCCTGGAAGCAGCTCCTGCCGACGATGGCCCGGGGCTGACCCTCCCCGCCCGCCACCTCGCCCATCCAGACATCGATGGCCTGCTCGCCACGCCCGGCGGCCCGCCGCGCGGAACCGGGAAGCGAAACCGAGCTCTCACATCGCTCGGGTGGTGCCCGAGACGCTACAGGAGACGCGGTACCTCCGGCCGATCGACCTCGACCACCTTCTCCCGACATCGCGCCGGCGGTTTGCACCGCCGCCCGCCCGGCCCGCGCGCGACCAACATCTCGGCTCCGCCCTGCGCCCGTACCGATGCCGCTGGTCGGCCGATCTTCGGCTCGCCCTCAGCCTTCGCGCGAACTCAGGTGGCTCGACACCTGCGTCGAACGACTCGACAGCGCCCAGCCGCACCACCTCGCCCCGCCGGCGTGCCTTCGCCGTCGGCCTCATCAGGGACCATGGGCATCGGCAATCGCACAAATCCGCATTCGAGGCGATCACCATGCGCTCCAAGGCCCACGCTGACCTCCCGCCGGATCCTCGTCGGATCGGAAGCGGAGCGGATCCCGGCCGCCGTCGGCGGTGAGGCCCTCACCATGCCCGCTCCCGTCACCTGCACCATCCGCCCGGGCGCACTGCGTGTCCTGGTGCCGAGGCATCGCCCGGGGGCTCCGGCGGCCGATCCCCCTATGAACTGGCGTGACGTCGTCACACCGGCCTTCAGCCGGCCGGGGCTGGAAGCGGACGACCGAAGCGGCGATGCACGTGCCTCGTGACCCGTGCATCAGGTCGAGGTGGTCGAAGACCTTCGCGCTGGTGGCGGCGTCGGGGATTCCGTCGCGAAAGGTCCGCGTGCCGAGCCGCGTCCGGACGACCTCGAGGTCGATACCGCGGCGGGCGCGTCGTCGGGGATCGCTCATTTCTCGATGCTGTGCGGCGCCCGCAGGTCTCGCACCCTCAACCCTCGGGGGCGCGACCGGCCACCCTGCTCATCACCCTTCCGGCGGGCGGGAGTGCATGGGTGCCGGTCGCCGGATCGGTGCTGTCACGATCGGCCGAAGCCGACTCCACGGCGGCTCCGCGACACGTGCGGCGTCGGCTACGTCGCGCTGGGGCGAGGGCCCGGCCAGGCACTTAGGGTGAGCATCTGCGCTCCCTGTGTGAGGTGCGGCGGCGTGGTCAGGGCATCGGGCTCGGTTCCCGTGCTGTCGCCGGGTCGATATCGACGTCCGGCGTGAGGAGCGCTGATGGTTCAGTGGGCCGTGGTGATCGCGGGTGGCGTGGTCGTGGGCTACGGGGCGATGTCGCGGCGCCTGTCGACGACGGTGATCTCCGGTCCTCTGGTGTTCATGGCCGTCGGGCTGGCGATCGGCCCGCTCGGTCTGGATCTGCTGGACCGGGCCGACGATCCGGAGTTCACCAGCCTGCTGCTGGAGAGTGCCCTGACGCTGCTGATCTTCGCGGATTCGGCGGCGATCCGCCGCCGTGACCTGCGCACGGAGGAGTTCCTGCCGCTGCGGCTGCTGGCCCTGGGACTGCCGGCCACCGTCGCGCTGGGGTGGCTCCTGGCGTGGCCCCTGCTGCCCGGCCTGGGCGTGTGGGAGCTGGCCCTGGTCGCCATCATCCTGGCTCGCACGGACTCCGCACTCGGACAGCAGGCGTTCTCCAACAAGCGCGTCCCGCCACTGGTCCGCGGCGGCCTGGGTGTCGAGTCAGGACTCAACGACGGCCTCGTCCTCCCGTTCTTCGTGCTGGCGCTGGCGGCGGCGGACGAGGGCCACGGTCATCCGGGCGTCGTCGAGACGTTCCTGCGCGCGCTGCTGCTGAGCGGCGTCGCCGGGCTCGCGGTCGGCTGGGCCGGGGCATGCGTGCTGCGCTGGTCCGTCGACCGGGGCTGGAGCGCCACCGACTGGCGGCAGTTCCTGACGATCGCCGTCCCGGTCGTCACCTACGTGCTGTGTGTCGCGGTCGACGGCAGCGGCTTCATCGGCGCCTGGGCCGCCGGCATGGCCTTCGGCGTCGGCTCGCGCAGGGCACAGACCGCCCGGGCCGGCCACGGGAACAGCCCGGATCCCACCCGGTACACCCGGTTCACCGAGCTTCTCGGCCTGCTGCTCGCGCCGTTGAGCTTCCTGGTCTTCGGCGCGATCATCCTGGGCCCCGTACTCGAGCATCTGTCGTGGCGCACGGTGGTCTACGCGTTGATCAGCCTCACCGTCGTCCGGATGCTGCCGGTCGCGCTCTCACTCATCGGCACGGGCCTGCGTCCGGCTTCCGTCGCCTACATCGGCTGGTTCGGTCCGCGCGGACTCGCCTCCGTGGTGTTCGGCCTGCTCGCTTACGAGGAACACCTGCCCGGAATGGCGCTGCTGACCGAAGTCATCGCCGTGCCGTCGGCCTGAGCATCGTCCTGCACGGCGCCTCGGCCCCCTTCCTGGGCGACCGCTACGGCGACTGGTTCGCCAGGACACTGCCCAGCGAACCGAACCTGCGGGAGAACGCACTCGCCTCCGACTCGGCCACGCACCGCCCCAAGGGCCTCGGCAGCGAGGTGTGACGGCACCGCCTGATCGCTGCCTGCGCAGTCACTCGACGGGGCGACCTCGGTGGGGCGCCAACTGCGCTCGAAGAACGACTGCCCGGGGCTGTACGGACGCAGGATCCCGAAGCAGCCCTTGCCCGGGGGTCTGGATCCAGTGGCCCTCGGCGACACCGTCGGGACGGGTCGGCGAGAAGTGCACGGTGCTGGAGCCGTCACCGTCGGCGGAGGCAGCGGGCGGGGTGGCTCTGGCGTCCCGAACACGGGTAGCGCTGCGGGGCCTTGAGCATGGTGGTCGCCGCGTGGAGCAGATCACCCGAGGACCGGACGCCGGGGTGGCAGCGGTGAGTCGGGCGGCCTAGCGTGGAGATGTTCGGCCGCAGCGAGCCGCGTTGAGATGGCTCTTGGCTTCGGCTCCGCAGACCCCCGTGGTGCTGCATACACGGTCCGGGTGGACGTCTCGGGCATCGGCCGGTACAGGATGCATGGAGGGCGGCTTTCGGCCGCAGGGCCACGGGGGCAGTGTTGCTCGGGGAGATCGAGTGCCGGCCGGGAGTCTCATTGCTGCGCCGGTGGGACGGAGCCAATCATGTCGCAGACGTCGTGGAGTGAGTACAGGCCGGGACAGGGCTTCCCAGGGGTGGTGGGACGGACGACGGATGAGTCCAGACCGGCGTGGCCGCAGCCGGTCCGGGCGGTGCCGGGTGCACCGAACGTGCTGATGATCGTGTTGGACGACACCGGGTTCGGCCAGTTCGGGTGCTACGGGAGCCCGATCGAGACGCCGAACCTGGACGCGCTGGCGGCGGACGGGCTGCTGTACAACAACATGCACACGACCGCGCTGTGTTCGCCGTCGCGTTCGTGCATCGTGACGGGCCGCAACCACCACACGAACGGGATGGCGGCGATCACGGAGCTCGCCACCGGCTATCCGGGCTACAACGGGCAGATCCCGTTCGAGAACGGGTTCCTCTCGGAGATGCTGCTGCAGCACGGCTACAACACGTACATGGTCGGCAAGTGGCACCTGATGCCGTCGGAGCAGGAGTCGGCCGCAGGGCCGTTCGACCGGTGGCCGCTGGGCCGGGGCTTCGAGCGGTTCTACGGCTTCCTCGGCGGCGACACCAGCCAGTGGTATCCGGACCTGGTGTACGACAACCACCAGGTCGATCCGCCGGCGACGCCGCAGGAGGGCTACCACCTGACCGCGGATCTGGCCGACCGGGCGATGTCGTTCATCGCCGACGCCAAGCAGGTCGCCCCGGACAAGCCGTTCTACCTGCACTTCTGCACCGGCGCGACGCACGCCCCGCACCATGTGCCGAAGGAGTGGGCGGACCGTTACCGGGGCCGGTTCGACGACGGCTGGGACGCCTACCGGGAGCGCGCTTTCGCCCGGCAGAAGGAGCTCGGCGTGGTCCCGCCGGACGCGCAGCTGTCCCGGCACGATCCGGACGTACCGGCCTGGGAGTCGCTCAAGCCCGACGCACGCCGGCTGGCGGCGCGGATGATGGAACTCTTCGCGGGGTTCCTCTCCCACACCGACCACCACATCGGCCGGCTGCTGGACTTCCTGAAGGAGACCGGAGAGTTCGACAACACCCTGATCATGGTGGTTTCCGACAACGGCGCAAGCGCCGAGGGCGGGGTCGCCGGTACCACCAACGAGGCGCAGTTCTTCAACAACGCGGCCGAGCCGCTGGAGGAGAGCCTGGCGCGGATCGACGAGCTCGGCGGCCCGGAGACGTTCAACCACTACCCGTGGGGCTGGACCTGGGCGGGCAACACCCCGTTCCGCCGGTGGAAGCGGGAGACCTACCGCGGGGGTGTCAGCGACCCCTTCCTCGTCCACTGGCCTGCCGGAATCCGGGCCCGCGGCGAGATCCGCAGCCAGTTCGCGCACATCATCGACATGGTCCCCACCGTCCTCGACGTACTGGGCGTCGAACCCCCGGGGACCATCCGCGGGGTCACCCAGTCGCCCCTGCACGGGGTCAGCTTCGCCCACACCTTCGACGACGCCACCGCACCGACTCACCACCGCACCCAGTACTACGAGATGCTCGGCCACCGTGCCATCGACCACGACGGATGGCGGGCGGTCTGCCCCTGGCCCGGCCCCTCCTTCGCCGAGGCCGAGCGGCCCTTCGGCACTCCGATCACCATGGCCGACCTGGACGACCTGGACGCCCACCACTGGGAGCTGTACCACGTCGACGAGGACATCGCCGAGACCCGGAACCTCGCCCAGGAGCACCGCGGCAAACTGATCGAGATGATCGCCCTGTGGTACATCGAGGCCGGCAGGTACAACGTGCTGCCGATCGACGGCAGCGCCCTGCAGCGGATGATGGTCGAGCGGCCGCAGATCACCCAGGCCCGGAGCAGCTACACCTTCCGCCCCGGCACCCAGGTCCTGCCGGCCGCCGTCGCCCCCCGTGTCCTCAACCGCCCGCACAGCGTCACCGCCGACGTCGAGATCCCGTCCGGCGGCGCCGAGGGCGTCCTGCTCTGCCAGGGCACCAACGCCGGCGGCTGGACCCTCTACCTCAAGGACGGCCGCCTGCACTACGCCCACAACTACGTCCACCGCACCCTGTACCACGTGGCCTCCGGCGAGAGCGTGCCCGAGGGACGGCACGCGCTGCGCTTCGAGTTCGAGCCCACCGGCACGCCGGACATCGCCCACGGCAGGGGCGCACCCGGGCACGCCCAGCTCTACTTCGACGGCCGCCTGGTCGGTCAGAGCGAGCTGCCGTTCACCACCCCGGTCGCCTTCAACCCGGGCGGCATGTGCTGCGGAACCAACCCCGGCTCGGCGGTCACCCCCGACTACCGGGCACCGTTCCGCTTCACCGGCACCCTGCACACCGTTACCGTCGACCTGTCCGGTGACCTGATCGTCGACGCCCCGAGCGAGATGCGCATGCACATGGCACGCCAGTAAGGACCGCAGGCCCGCTGGGGCTGCAGTTGGTCAGGCAATGCCGTCCAGGAGCAGCCCCAGCCGGATGGCGAACCAGGCCCGCTCCTGCCGCCAGGCCTCCACGCCCCCTACCAGCAGACGGCCCAGCCCTTCGACGGTGAGCGACCGCCACCGGCAACGCTCCAGCAACTCCACGAGCGCCTCAACCCACTTCTGCTGCCCCAACCGCCCGCGCTGCGCGGGAACGGCCCGGGCACCGTCGTGGGCGAACTCGCCGAACCTGTTGACATGACCACCGGCAGCCGGAACCTGCGACGCACGAGCGCGGCACCGGCACCCGATCGGCGAACCGCCGGGTGCCGCAAGCGCCGCGGATCGGTCAGTCGAGGGTGACGACCATCTTTCCCAGCGCCTGCCCGGCCTCCATCACCCGGTGGGCCTCGACGATCTCGTCGAAGCGGAAGATCCGGGT
>NZ_JBIURH010000084.1:17022-21213 GCF_044740765.1 Kitasatospora sp. NPDC088346 | reverse complement strand
TGAGGCCCACCCAAGCCGGTGGGGCGGGAACCGACCCCCTCCCGCCCCACCGCTCGTACGAGGAGTCACCGCAGATGCGCATCCGCACCCTCGCCGCCGCCGCGGTCCTGGCCGGGGCACGGTCGGCGACGTCGTCGACCTGCGGGGCGGGGACCAGCGCGAACGGTCCACATGAACGGGGCCGCCCCTCGGCAGCGCGGAGCTGCTGTTCGGGCGACCGCGGGTTCATTTCCCGGCGCGGAAGCCCCCGTTCGGCTAACTTCTTGATCAGCAGTCGTGGTTCCGATGTACCGCTCGACCAGCAGTCGGAGGACCAGGGCGATCACCTCAACCCCGAGGGTGCGCAACCAGTGCGTACCCCGTCCCCGACCAGGGAGCAGCATGGCTACCGGAACTGTGAAGTGGTTCAACGCCGAGAAGGGCTTCGGCTTCATCGAGCAGGAGGGCGGTGGGCCGGATGTGTTCGCCCACTACTCGAACATCAACGCGAACGGCTTCCGTGAGCTCATCGAGGGCCAGCGCGTCGAGTTCGATGTCGCCCAGGGCCAGAAGGGCCCGCAGGCCGAGAACATCCGGGTGATCTGACACCTTCGTCGCAGGCGTCCCGCACCGATCCGGTGCGGGACGCCTCGCCGTTGGGCGAGTGCAAGCAACGCCTCACCTGCCTGCCTGCCCGTTACGACACGGGCCGGCGGGCGGGCCCGGCCGTCACTGGCCAGCTGGACCTTGGTGCTCAGACCCACGCGTGGTGTCCGATGACGTGGCCGGCGGGTGCCCCGTCCGCCGGCACCCGGTGCGGGCGCCAGCCGCGTGCTGTGGGTCCGGCACACGGCGGAGTCCGCGGAGGCGGGTCGGTCGATGTCGTCCTCGACGTCCGCCGCGGCCGCGAACATCCCCTGCGTGCCGTCGACCGCCCGGCGTGCAGCAGCCGCCGTGAGCAATCTGGAACAGCCCCAACTCTTCCGACAGGTCCCACCAGGGCGCACACGTGCGGCAACCCGTCCATCCCCGGTGCCAGCAGAGGCGCGTAGCACCGGTCCAGCCGTACTGATCGAAAGCGGAGCCCTCGGCCACCCGCCCGAGGGCCCGTCGTCTTCACAACGGCGAATAGGCCGCGCCCTGGCCGTGTCCTTCCACACCGGGGTCACCAGATGATGACCGCTCCGTCCTGCCCGTCGGTGCCGCGCGCGCCGCTGCCGCCCGACGTTTCGTGGTAGGCGTCCTTCCCCTGCCGATGCTGGGTGCTGTACAGGGCGCCGGCGTTTCCGGCGTTCTTGTCGGCGTAGCCGCCCATCCCGCCGTCGCTGCCCCATCCGCCCGAGCCTCAGACTCCTCCTCTGCCCCCGGTGCCGTGGGTGGCAGGCCCTGCGGTGCCGGGCGCGCTGAAGTCGCCGCCGGGCCCGCCCTTTCCGCGCTTCTGGCCCGTGCCGGGATCCCCGTTCGCGCCGGGATGGCCGGCCGCTGCGGGCTTGCCGTTCTCGGCAACGGGAAACTGCCACACCGTTTCGTCCCAGAACTCACTGCCGCAAGAGGGGGGCACCCCGAGTGCGTTCACAGGACCGGAAGACGCGAACCCGCCCGAGCCGCCCGCTGCCGCCGTGGCGCCGGCGGGTCAGCCGGCCGCGGTGGGTGCCATCGTGGGGGCGTCGGTCGGGACCGGGGCGGTCGGTTCTGCTGGGACCGGGCGGGGGGTGGTTGTCGCGGGGGAGGTGGTGGGTTGCGCGGTGCCGGCGTCGGTGGGTGTGGCTGTGGGGATGGGGGCCGTGCTGCTGGGCTGCGGTCGGGTGGGCGCTGCGGTCGGGCTCGGGGTTGCCGTGTTGCGGGGCGGTGCGGTCCTGGTGGTGGGCGGCGGGGTAGCCGTGGTGTGAGGTCGGGCGGGGGCCGTCGGAGCAGGGGCGGAGGGGGTGTCGGCGGGGTTGGTGCGCGGCTCGGTGGCGGGTCCGTTGGCGGGCTGTGCGGTGGCCGGCGTGTCGGGCGCGGGCGCGGGCGAAGGCGTCTCTGGGACCGGGTTCGGCTCCGGCGGGGTGGGCGCGGGGTTGCTTGCGGAGGCGGGTGTCGTGGCGGACGGGACCTGCAGGTCGGTCGGGGGCGCGGGGGTGGGCCGGAGTGTTGTCAGCGGCGCCGCGCTGGTGGTGCTCGGTGTGGCCGGTCGGTGGGAGGGTGCCGTTGTTCTGGAGGCGGGATGTGTTGGTCCCGGGTGCCTGGTGGGTGAGGCCGAGGGTGCGTCGGGCGGCTGTGTCGGGGTCGGTTCCGCGAAGCCGGTGGCGCCGGTGGCCGAGCCGGGTGTGGGGAGCGGTGGGGCCGGTGCGGTGGGGCCGGGCGGAGTGGGGCCGGCCGGTGGACTGATACCGGGGTGGGCGGCGGACGGGGACGGTTCCGCGGTTGTGGACCAGGAGTTGACCGGCTGTTGGTTGTCGGCGGGGCAGTGGTGGAGCGCCCAGGTGGCGCCGGAGGCAGCGACGGCTGCGGCGGTGCCGGCGACGGAGAGCTTCCAGCGCAGGCTGCGGGTGTGGCGGTGCTTGGCCTGGTTTCGCATACGGGGGCTCAGGTCCTTTCGTCGGCCCCCGTTCAGCCCGGTGCGGGGGCGGCCGGGGAGTGCTTCCCGAGGCGGCGTGCGCTGGTGGGTTGGGCGGCCGGCTCGGGCGGGTTCCGGGGGCGTGGGACGGCGGGGCGGCGCGTCGCCAGGTGGCCGCCAGGGGCTCAGTGAACTGCGCTGGCGTGCGTGGTGCCGCGGTGGGTGGTGGCGGTGATCCTCTTGAGCAGCGGGCTCGGGATGGGCGTGCCAGCGGGCTGCCGGAGCGCGGTGGTCGCGGTCACCTCCTCGGAGCCGGCTGCGGTGGGTGCTCGGTCGGCCGGGGGACCGGCGTGGACGAGGTGCAGGGCCGACAACGGTGCGGGATCGGAGGCCGGGGTGGGGGCGCTGTCGGCGGCGGGTGCGGGCAGGGCGCGCAGTTGCTGCTCCAGGTAGGTCTTGAGGCGGTTGTGATGGTTGCGTTCGACGACGCGCAGGTCCTCGATCCTGGCTTCGAGACCGGTTCGGGTGGCCTCCAGGTCGCCGATGACTGCCTGGGCCCGGGCGCGGCTGTCGCGTTCGAGAGCGTCGGCTGCGGCGCGGGCGCCGCGTTCGATGACGCCGGCGCGCATGCGGGCGGTCGCGACGATGTTCTCGGCCTCGGCCTCGGCCTCGGTGCGGGCGGCGGCGACGGCCTGGTCGGCGACCTGCTGGGCGAGTTCGAGGACACGGCCCGCGCCGTCCGTGCTGTCCGGGTCCGGCCGCGGGGACGCGAGCGCCGGGCTGTCGGTGCCGGTGTCCGGCGTCGTGGCGGTGGGGCGCGGGAGGGCGGAGGTGAGACTGGTCCGCAGGTTCTCGTTCTCTCGCAGCAGGCGGGTGAGTTCGGCTTCGACGATGTCGAGGAAGTCGTCGACCTCGCTCTCGTCGTAGCCCTCGCGGAGGCGGACGGTGGTGAACTGCTTGGCGCGCAGGTCTGCGAGGGTCAGCGGCATGCGGCAACCTCAACTGTCGGTGTACCGGGTGGCCTGGCCGCGGGGGTCGCCTGTGGTGGCGCCGGGTGGGCGGCGGTGGCGTGGCGGGGCATCGGCTGCGGGGCGTCGGTGACCGGACGCGGATGCGGGGCTGGGCACACGAAGGCCCCGGGCAGCGGCGTCCGTGGGTGTACGGCTTGTCGTTGCGCGCTTTCTACCCGCTCCGCGCGTGCGAAGTCCAGAGGCATTTTTTGGATCGTTTGCCCGGATCGCGGGTTCGGGGTACCACGCCCGGCGCCGGGTCCGGCGCAGGGAAGACGGTGTCCCGGGCCGGCAGGTGCCGCGGGGCGCCGCGGCTGCCCGGCATGGCGGGCCGTCCCGTGACACCGCTCACCGGCCGGGTCCGGCCCTGCGCGGCACCGACCTCTGCCCGGGCACGATGCCCGCCCCGCGATAGTGGTGCCGCTGCCCCGTGCTCTGGGCGGCCCTGATCGTGGCAGGCCCGGATCGGCCGGCCCCCCGCGTGCCGGCGCCAAGGGTTATTGCAGGGCGTCGTGGACCTGGGCGCGGGTGGTGCCGAGTTTGCGCAGGACGTTGGCGACGTGGTGTTCGACGGTGCGTGGGGACAGGGCGAGGGCGGGGGCGATGTCCTGGTTGCCGGCGCCGGCCGCGAGGAGGTCGGCGACCTGCTGTTCGCGCGGGGGGGGG
>NZ_JBIURH010000084.1:0-17012 GCF_044740765.1 Kitasatospora sp. NPDC088346 | reverse complement strand
CGCCCCCCCCAGGCCGGTGCCGTGGCCGCGGCGCGTCACCCGGTGCGCGGTGGGCTCCTGACCGCTCTCGCGCAGAGCTCGCCGGCACTGGTCGGCGTCGGCGGTGGCGCCCAGGCGCGTGAACGTCCAGGGCCTGCGTGAGGCGGCGGGCGGCCCGGGCCGGGTCGACGGACTGGAGGAGGCGGCCGGTCTGCTCGGTGATGCGGCGGCGCGGTGGACGCGTCCGATGGCCGCGAACTCGCCCCGCGCCCGCTCCAGGTCCTCGACCGCCTCGGCGGGCCGGGCATCGGCGGCGAGCAGACCGCGGGCCCACCGGACCTCGGCCGGGGCGGCCGGCGCCTCGAAGCCTTCGATGCCCTGCTCGGCCTGCGCGACGAGGTCCTCCGCCTCGCCGTGCAGGCCGCAGGCGAGGGCGGCCTGCACGGCGGTGGGGACGAGGTCGGTCGACCACACCCACATGCCCTTGTGCCGGACGGCGTCCAGGCCCGGCTGCACGGTGGCCCAGGCGGCGCTCGGGTTGCCTTCCGCGAGGTCGATCCGGGCGAGCGCCGCCGTGCACACGAGGGAGCATTCCTGCACGTTCAGGTACTCCAAGGGTCGGCCGATCCGCTGCCGGGCGCGGGACCACTGCCCGTGCGCCACGTCCAGCAGGGCGCGCAGCATCTGCGGCTCGACCTGGAGTGGGCTGTCCTCGGGAGCCTCGGAAACATACGAGTCGATCCGCTCGTCCAGGCCGGCCCAGCGGCCCTGCACGAAGTCCAGCTCCAGCCGGATCACGTCGCAGGACGCCTGCAGCCACCGGCACTTGGCGTGACGGGCCAGCACCTCGGTCTCCTCCAGGAGCTCGCCGGCCTCCTCGTCGCAGCCCCGCCACAAGGCGGACTCCGCGGCATTGTTCAACGCACGCGCGGTCTGCCGCAGGATGTCCGGATCCGGGTCCTGACGCGGCAGCTGCGCCAGCAGGTCGCGGGCCAGCGGGTCCCCCTGGACGCGAGCAGTGCGATCCGGCTGGCCGCGACCGTCGCCCGTGCCACGGGATCGTCGCGGCGGCGACGGTGCCAACGGCCCGCTCCATCCCTGATCTTGCAGGGTATCCCCGGCTTTGGCCGGGGATACCCTGCAAGATCAGGGATGGTCTTCACCGCTTCGTGCCGAGGGCGGGGACAGGGGGCCGAGGACAGATGGTCGCTGCCAGACGTCGCGCTGCCCGGCGGGCCCGCGGCTCTGGGCCGTAGCCGTCTCGTGGCGGGCGGTGGGCCGCGCGCCGTCTCCGCGACGCCGGAGTCTTCCCGTCGCCGTAGTGGGAGCCGGAGGCGTGGTGGACGGTCCTGCCGGGGATGCAGAGCAGCCTCTGGCCGTGGCCGACCAGGAGCCAGATCACAAGCGCCGCCCCGCCGGCGTTCAGGTCGACCGCCCACGTCACCTGGTCTCCGTCGGCCAAGACATCGCCGACGAGCCCATACCCCGGTCTACTGCACACGGGGCCGCGGAACCGCGCCATGGCAGGGTCCACCGGTACGTGCGTTCCTCAAATCACGTGGTGGAACACGTAATTGCGCGCATGTGGGCGGATCCGGCCGGGTGGATGCTTTTCCCGTCCACTCGGCCGGGAGGCAGACAACCGAGCGGAACCAGGCGCCGATTGGACCGCCGTCCAGCGTCCTGAGCATCGCAACCCTGCTTCACATGCGTCCAAGCCACGGTCGCACCGGGAGCCGGCTCCGTGCGGCGGCATCGGGAGCCCCAAGAGGAAATGGAACCGAACCATGACCCTCACCATGGGCCCAAGCCGGGGTAGCACCCGCCTGGCCCGGATGATCACCCTGATGCTGGTGGTCTGCTGCGCCGCCCTGGGAATCACCGTCTCCCCGCTCGCGACCGGCAAGGCCGAAGCCGCAAGCTGCGACTACATGGCCGCATCGCTGAACTGTGTGCTGATCTTCCCTCACTACTCGACGACGAAGGCCCTCACCTTCAGAGACGGAAGGTCCGACGACTGGACCGACTTCACCATCCGCAATACAACCAGCCCGCTCCCGTCGGCGATGGCGTGGAACCTGCAAACGTACCCGGACGGCACGTTTGCGCTGGTGAACATCGGGACGGGCAAGTGCGTCGACGTCAAGTCCTACTCATCCGACAACAGGTACCTCGTCGAGTGGCCCTGCAATGGAACTCCCAGCCAGAAGTGGTTCCTCCAGCCCCAAGTGGCCACCAACGACAACCACGGCTTCCTCATCCGGAACGTCAGCAACTCCAAGTGCATGGAAGCCGGGGGGACTTCCGAGAATTCCCTGGTCGAGCTCTGGGACTGCACCAGAAATGGCTACTACAACCGCCAGGCGTTCGGCTTCTACACTTTCGCGCAGCAGGACCTCGCGAACCAACTCGCCCTGACGTACGCAACCAAGAAGTGCCAGGCCGAGTCCTGGAGATGCTACTGGAACGAGCAGACGGAGAGCACTCCGGCCCACCTGCCCTCAAAGTGCGTCTCCGCCGTCTGGTACAACCCCTTCAGCGCCCCCTACCCCTACACCTACACCGTCGCCAACACGAAGGGCTGGCAGACCTCCTGGGGCTTTACCCTCACGACGGAGGTCGAGACCGGCCAACTGGCGGAGCTCATCGCCAAGGTCACGGTGAGCCTCGCCATACGGTTCGACCAGGTCTGGTCGGGCTCGGCCACCACGACCAACTCGGTCACGGTCCCGACCGTGCCCGGCGAGTACAACTGGATCGCACTGGACACTCTGGCGGAGACAGTAACGGGGACCTTCACCTTCGACGTCGGCGGGAGCCCCTGGAAGGCGTTCACGACCATGACCGTCCCCCTCAAGGACTCTCCCAGCGACACTTCCTACTACTCGCCGGCACACAGCGCGACTCGACCCGGCTGCTGACCTGAGCTCCCGCCGCCTGGCATGCGCAGCATCCAGGCGGCGGGACGCATGACTGACCGGTACCCCTGAACGCCGGCGGGCCGTCCCAGGCTCGGTTCCACAAAGCCGTTCCTGCGTCCCACCGCCTGACGTACTGCACGCCGGTGCGGCGATGCCCTGCGGCTTCGTATTCTGGTGCCGATGCGCGGGAGCGGCCTCAGTGCCTGTCGGGCACTCAGATAGGTTAGACGGCGGTCTCATTGAAGTAGCGGCGGGGCGGTGTGGGCGTCGACGGTGTGACGAATGGCGAACCGCAGATTTGGCCGTCCTCGGCGGTGGTCCACAGACCGATGCGGTGGTCGAGGACGGCCCACAGCCGGCCCCGGCGGCCTCCGGCAGCAGCCCCATGCCCACACCACCGCCCTTGTGCGTCGACCCGCCACGGCCGGAAAACGGACAGATCGAACCTATCCACGCTACCGCCCCGACTGCCGCCGCGTCACTGCGACCGGATGTCCATGGCCCGCCGACGCAGGTCGCCATGATCGGCTTGGCGCCCGGCATCTCGAGCGGGTTGGTACGGTCGCCCGGCACTGCTGCTACCCCGGCACTGCTGTTACCTCTGTGGCCGCCGGGCCCGCTGTCGGACGGGGAGAGCCGGGAGGGCCCGCTTTTGTGGAGTGGAGAGAGGGGCGGAGTCCGGAGGGATGTCGGGGCGGGCGTCACCAGGGCGGGCGGGGGAGTTCGATGACGCGGCAGCCGGATCCGGTGAGCAGCCGCAGGCGTTGCTCGGCGGTGTCGGGGTCCAGGTGCAGGACCCAGGGGCCGGGGACGAGGACGGTGGTGTGGCGGCCTGTGGTGAGGGCGCGAAGGAGGCGGTCGAACTCGGGACACTGCCCGCGGCGGCCGTTGTCGAGGTACAGCACGGGTGTGGGCAGCTTCAGGTACTGGGCGTAGTCCGCCAGGGCGTGCTGATGGGCCCTCATGCCCCAGGGGTCGAAGGGGTAGCAGCGCAGGTAGGCGGCAGTGCCCGCAGGGGCCGGGGGAGGGGCGGGCGACGGCTTCGGCATGGCTGCCGGCGTGGTGGGCGGTGCGGGGGAGACCGGGCGCGCGGCGGCGGGCCGCGGCGGCGGGGCCGGCGGGCAGGGGCCGCGGGAGCACGAGGTCTCGTGCGTGGGGCTGCGGGCGTCGACACCCAGGATCCGGTCGGCGGCGTGCCGACGCCGGGCCGTGCGGACGGTGCCAGCACGGCCGTTAGCCAGGGTGACGGTGGTGCCGGCCCGGATCTGCCGGGCGAGGTCTGTGCTGGGGAGCATGGTCTTCACCGCTTCGTGCCTAGGGCGGGGACAGGTGGTCGCGGGCAGGCGGTCGGCCGCCAGACGCCGCGCCGCCCGGTGGCTCCGGGCGTAGTTGTCTCGTGGCGGGCGGTGAGCCGTGCACCATCCCCGCGGTGCCTGTGCCAGCCCGGGCCCCCGCCGGCGCAGGTCCCGGCGGTGCCCGTGGCGGCGGGGCGCAGAGCCGAGGGAAAGAACCCCCAGGATTGTGTCCCTGTCCTTGCCGCGTTCGCAGGCACCAGGTGAGGCCTGGCGCCTGCCGGTGGTGACACTCACGAAGAAGCAGGGGCACCGGTTCGCCCAGAGCCCGCCGATCATGCCTGCGGGCGACCCGCAGAATCTCACGCCCTCTGGAGGGAGAACCCCGGCTTGGTGCTGCCCATCCGTAGCGGGGCACCGGTCAACGCCCGCCACGTGGTGGGTCAGATCAGCAGCCGCCAGTAGTACCAGAAGCGATCCAGGATCATCACGGCGATCACCGCGAACCACATCACGGGCACGACCCAGTGCCAGCGGGCCACCGCCCGGACGGCGCCGCGCGCCCGCCGCGGCACCGGGATCACCCCGGTGCTCAGGTTGTGCACGGTCGTGTACCAGAACAGCGGGATCACCACCGCCCACACCACCAGGCAGTACGGACACAGCGCACCGATCCGGTACAGGGTCTGCCCGATCAGCCAGTGCACGAACCCCACCCCGAACACCGTCCCGGCCTGCAGCCCCAGCCACAACCAACGCCGGTAGCGCGCCCCCGCGAGCAGCCCCGCCCCGAGAGCCGCGACCACGGCGAAGCCGACCAGGCCGAGCAGCGGGTTCGGGAACCCGAACACCTCGGCCTGAGCGCTGCGCATTACGGAGCCGCAGCTGATGACCGGGTTGATGTTGCATGTGGGGGTGTAGGTCGGGTCCTGCAGCAGGCGGATCTTGTCGAGGGTCAGGACCGCCGAGGAGGCCAGCCCGAGAGCGCCCGTGACGACCATCAGCCAGGCCAGTGGCCGTCCCGCACCGGCCGGCCTCGGTCGGCGTGCGTGGGACGCCGTGCGGGCGGTCATGCGACGGCCTGCTTCACGAGCTCGGCGAAGCGCTCCGGCGTGACGGCGCCACTGCTGCCGAACGCTTCCAGGGAGCGGCCGTCGAGCTTGACGGTCGGGGTGCCGGTGACGCCGCTGCGGTGGAAGGCGGTGGCGACCTTGGCTGCCCATGGGGCGTAGGTGCCCTCGCGCACGGCCTTAATGAAGGAGTCCGTGGTGAGGCCGGGCACCCGCGCGGCGAGCTCCAGCAGGTAGTTGACGTCCGCGAAGGTGTCCTTGTGCTCGTCGGGCTGGTTGGCGTAGAGGACGTCGTGGAACTGCTTGAACTTGTCGACGCCCTCGTTGAGCGCGGCCGCGGCCGCGGCCAGCGCGGTCCTGGAGCCGCTGCCGCCGAGGCGGTCGTCGAGGAACGTCGCCAGATGGTATTCGATCTTGTAGGTGCCGTTGTCGGCGGGCTCCTGCATGGCTTTGCCCGTCCTGGTCTCAAGTTGCGCGCAGAACGGGCAGCGCAGGTCCTCGTAGACCTCCAGGGTGTGCGGGGCGTCCGCCTTGCCGTAGGTGACCACGGTGCCGTCGGGGCCGCTCGCGTGGGCCGGGACCAGCAGCGGGCCGGGTGCGCCCGCGGCGGCGTGGCCGGCGCCGGTGCCGCCGAGGGCGATGACCGCGCCGCCGGCCAGGGCCGCTGCCGCCGCTGCCGCCGCGGCCGCGGCGAACACGGCGCGGCGGCGGATGCGGGCCGCGCGAGCGGCGCGGGTGCGCCGCTCGCGCATCCGCCGGGTCGCGGTCATGGGATTCTGCTCGCTGGTGTGGCTCATACGGAGGTCCTCGACGTGGTCGGCACGGGGTGCCGGGTGCGGGGCCGGCGGCGGGTGAGGGGGCCGGGGACGGGCCGGCGTTCCTTCAGCTGGGCAAGGATCGGGGTGGCTAGGAAGAGGGAGGAGTAGGCGCCGGCGGCGAGGCCGACGAACAGGGCAAGCGCGATGTCGGTGAGCGTGCCCGCGCCGAGCAGGCCGGCGCCGATGAACAGCAACGCGGCGACAGGCAACAGGGCGAGCACCGTGGTGTTGGCGGAGCGGATGAGCGTCGCGTTCAGGGCCCGGTTCGCGGCCCGGCCGTAGGCCGGGCCAGTGCGGCCCCTGGTGTGCTCGCGCACCGAGTCGAAGACGACGACGGTGTCGTACAGCGAGTAGCCGAGGATGGTGAGGAACCCGATCACGGTGCCGGGCGTGACCTCGAACCCGGTGACCGCGTACACCCCGACCGTGATCAGCAGGTCGTGCAGGAGCGCGGCCAGCGCGGCCAGTGCCATCCGCCACTCAAAGGCGACGGCGAGGTACCCGGTGACGAGGACCAGGAAGATCGCGAGGCCCAGGAGCGCCTTGTGGCTGACCTCCGCTCCCCAGCTGGGGCCGACGATCTGGGTGCTGACGTTCGGTCGAGGGATGTGCAGGGCGTCGGCGAGCGCGGAAGCGGTCCGCGTCCCGGCTCCGCCGCTGCCGGGGAGCTGGATGCGCAACTGCCCGCTGCCGGTCGCCTGGACGAGGGCGTCGTGGCCGGTGACCTGGTGGACGGCGTGGGCGGCATCGGCGACGCTCACGCCCGGGGCGGCGACGGTGTACTGGGCGCCGCCCTGGAACTCGATGCCCAGGTGCAGGCCCCGGGTGGTGAGCGCCACGGTGACGACGAGCACCAGGACGGCGGACAGGGTGTACCACAGGCGCCGGCGTCCGCAGATGTCGAAGACGCTCTCGCCGGCGGCGAGCCGGCGGCCGGTGGAGGTGAAGCGGCGCAGCCGCTCGGACACAGTCATCGGCCCTCCGAAAGGTGCTGGGCGTCCCCGGACCGGCGGGAATGGGTTGGTGCGGCGGCCGGCGCGGCGCCCGCGCCGGTGGCGGCGGCGGTCCGCGGCGCGACGGCCGGCCCCTGCCTGGAAGAGGCGCGGCGGGCACGGCGTAGGGGCGGGCGGATCTGCAGGCGCCGCGCGTCCAGACCGGACCAGCGGTGACCTGTGGCGAAGAACCGGAGCCGCGCCAGCAGCGCCAGCAGCGGCTTGGTGAACAGAGCAACCACCACAACGTCCAGCAGCGTGGTCAGGCCCAGCGTGAACGCGAACCCCTGCACCTTGCCGACCGACACCGTGAACAGCACCGCCGCCGCCAGGAACGACACGAAGTCCGACACCAGGATCGTGCGCCGCGCCTTCGGCCACGCCCGCTCCACCGCCGCCCGCAGCGACACGCCGTCACGCAACTGGTCACGGACCCGCTCGAAGTACACGACGAACGAGTCAGCGGTGATACCGATCGCCACGATCGCCCCGCACACCGCCGGCAGGTTCAACGCGAACCCGACACCCGCCCCCAGCAGACACATCAGCTGCCACGTCAGCACCGTGGACACCGCCAGACCCGCCACCGCCACCAACCCCAGCGCCCGGTAATACCCCACGCAGTACCCCACCACCAGCACCAGACCGATCCCACCCGCCACCAGCCCCGCCGCCAACTGCCCCGCACCCAGCTGCGCCGACACGGTCGTGACATCGCTCTGCGTGAAGTCCAACGGCAACGCACCGAACCGAAGCGAGTTCGCCAGCCCCTGCGCCTCCTGGCGGCCGAACGACCCGGTGATCTGCGCACGACCACCGGAGATCGCCTCGTGCACCGCCGGAGCGGACAGCACCTGGCCGTCCAGCACGATCGCGAACTGATTCCCCCCGGCCCCCAGACCGGCCAGAGCGCCGGTCGTCGTGGCGAACCTCGCCGCGCCGGTGTCGTTGAACTCCAGCGCGACCTGCCAGCCGCCGGTGCGGTCGGTGTCCAGCGAGGCGGAGGCGTCGGTGACGTCGGCGCCTTCAACTGCGACGGGGCCGAGCGCGTACTTCACCCACCCGCCGCCGCCGGTGTCCTGGGAGCAGGCGACGCCGGGGTGGGCCGGGTCGCTCTGGTGGTCGACGCGCTGCGTGGCTTCGGTGCAGTCCAGGGCCGCGAACGGCGCGGTGAGCTCCGCCGGAACTCCCGGTGTGTCGCCGCCAGCCTGGGCAGCGGCCTGGGCGAGGACGGGGCGGAAGGACAGTTTGGCGGTCTTGCCGATCTGATCGACGGCCTGCTGCTGGTCGCCGCCCGCGGGGATGTTCACGACGATGGTGCGCCCGCCCTGCACCTGGACCTCGGCCTCGGAGACGCCCAGGCCGTTCACGCGCTTCTGCAGGATCGACGCGGCGAGGCCCATGGAGTCCTCGGTGACCGCGCCAGGGTCCTTCGAGGTCGCGGTGAGGGTGACGCTGGTGCCGCCGGCCAGGTCGATGCCCAGTCTCGGTGCGGTGGCGCCGGTGGCGGCCATCAGCGCGGTGAACACCCCGACCAGGACCGCGACCAGGACCAGGGCCCCGGCCGGCCGGGGCCGGCGAGTTTGGCGATGGGACATCAAACGGGCCTTCCGAGTGGGACGGGCTGCCAGGCCGACGAAGGCCGGCCGCACGGAGCCAAGGACATGCGCCGCCAGAGGGAACGGATTCTCGGCCCACCGCGGATGCGCGGGCGCTGATCCAGGGCGCGCAGGTGCGGCGCCGAGCGTGATCAGGTATTGACGCCAGATCGACAAGGGGCGTGACCGCCTCGCGATGGGAGATGTGTAATCGCGTTGGGCGGTCCATGGCAACCCCCGAATCCTGAACCGCTCCGTGGCGACCCCCCCACCCACAGGGAGCAGCAACCCCTGCCACCACACGGCAACAACGCCGAAAGCGTCCGCTGCTCCTTCCCCGCCGCGGGCGCCGTCGTGCCGGAGGTCACAGCCCTGAGGGCGGACGGAACCTTCGGGTGTGGCAAGGTCGTCGTGCGCGAAGCCCTTTGAGCGCGATGCGGCCCACCGGGGGTGCGCCGACCGGGATCCGGCGGGAAGTGGAGGGTCCGGGGGAGCAAGGGCTTTTGCTCTGGTGGGCAAAAACACCGCCGTACCCTTGAATGGCGCCTTCGGGCCGGTCTCGCCCCCGCATCCGCGGGCTGGCCAGGGTGGGGCCCGGCTCCTTGGTCCATCCCCGCGTTCGCTGTCCCATGGCAGCCGCCTTCCGGGGCGGCTGCACACGCCGAAGAAGGAGCCCGCCGCGAGGCACCTTCCCGCACTCAGGACCAGGGACCGCTGCCCGGCGAGGTTCAGGTCGCCGCTGTGGGGTTGGGAGCGCGGGCGTCGGAGCGGGACGGGATGGCTTGTCGCATCGCCTCGGCGCCTGTGCGGCGCGGTGCCGCCTGGGCCGGAGACACACACGGGCCGGGGCCACAGCCGGCACGCAGTGCTCTGTTCTCGATGCGGGACACCGATGGGACCGAGAAGGACCCCCACAGCAGGGGCGGGCCGCTTTGTGAGCGGGACACTCCTCGGCAGGCCGTCTCATGCACCTCTCGTGCCAGGCGCTACTGTCCCTGACCGGGCATCAGGCGTCCACTAACCGTCGGTGGCAAGCCTCTTGACGGGTCGTCGGCCGCCCACGCAGCGGCCAGGCCCCACGGCCGAACACGGTGCGGGTGCAGGTAATTGTCCGCTGTGCCACCGGACCTGCCGGTGCCACAGTGTCTGCAACCGGAGGCGGCCAACTCGAACCGCCGGCGTGCTGTCCCCGGTCATCTCGCGGTCGTGCGCTGCTGCCCGCCACACCTGTTTCCCACACGGCGGCGACCGGAGTGGTGTTCGTCCACTGCATTAAGTCGCAGGGGCAAATCACTCGACTTGAGCCGGCTTTTTGTTCCGCGGGCTGATTCATAGACGAAGCCCGCCACCTGGAAAGGAACGGATCACCAACCAATGGTATTCAGAGGAAAGTTCGGCCGCGCCATGGCGGCGCTAGCGGTGGGGAGCATCATCGCGATCGTGCCGCCTGCCCTGCCGGGCGGGGATACGGCCTCGGCGGCTCGCTGTGAGAACCCTGGTTGCGCTTGGGGGGCAGAGCAGACCGAAAGGTGGCGAGCGCGAAACCCGAACACGGCACGGTTCCTGGATTTTTTGAACTGGCTGGCTTTTTTTGCCAGCCTTAGCCCTGCGGGGCCGGTGCCGGCGAGGACGTTCGGCAACGCGTTCGGCGCCGCGGGCATATCGCGGCCGTTCACCCCGACCACGACTTCGCAGGTGAGGGCACTGCCTGCGGTGGAGGCCGTTTCGACGCGGGCGTTGGGGGAGGTCAATGAAGCCGTCAACCTCCTGGACGAAGCCGCTGAGCACGCGGGCCTGACCGGGGAGGAAGTCCAGCCTGAGGTGGAGGCTGCTCAGACGGAGGCAGAAGCCCTGGCCAAGGACCTGCAAACGCTGTCCGACAGCACCGCTACGCAGTCGGTGTCCGACATCGCAGACCCGGTTGCCGAGGCCGACCTCGCCGCCAAGATCGAGTCGGCGGCCGACCACCTCCTTCAGGAAGCCATAGCCATCTCGGACGCCTCAGCCGAGGGCCCGGTGCCCACCTACGCGGAGATCGGATCGTTCGACGGTGACGCGACGGCCATGAGCGCCGCCAGCCGCGACACCTGGAACAGCAACTGGCGTGACGAGGTGATGACCGAGGTCAAGTCGGACGGCGGGCAGCTCGGCAAGAACAACAAGGCCATCAAGTTGCTGCTCGGCCCCACCGGGAAGATCGGCAGTGTCCCCGGGGCCGAGAGCGAGTACACGAGGCTGGTCGGTGAGTTCTCGGACTCCCTCGCATCCCCCACCAAGCCCGCAGCCGACGCCATGATGAAGTTCGACAACCTCCAGAAGGAGTTCTCGGCGCCCAACAAACAGGGCATGGAGATGACCTATCTGCCCAAGGGCAACCTCGACAACGTACGGGAGGCGATCGCGGCCAAGCGGATGTTCGAGGCCGGGATCGCCGACTTCAAGCCCGGCGAACAGGTCAGCGGACTGACGCCGGACTACATGGCCGTAGACAGGACCTTCGTCGGAGACGCCGTCCGCATGTCGGGGCAGAGAACCGCGGACGCCGTCAAGAACGGCATCAAGTCCAAGATCAGCGAAAAGGTGGCAGTCTACGCCCGGACCGGTCTGCCGGTCCGCGTGGTGATCGACGCATCCGACAACCCGGCCCTTGTCGACTCCAGCCTCTCCGACTTCCAGAACGTCGTCACGGCCGGCGTGCAGTCGGTGCCCGCGGCCACCTTGGCCAAGGTCAAGGACGTCGTCGTCCTTGGGCCGGGTGACATGCTCGTGCAGACCGATCCTTCTGGAAAGATCCTCAAGTCGGTGCAAGGCGTACGGGTGAAGCGTTCGATCGACCAGGTGAATCCGGTCATACCGAAGGCCTGGCTCGTCGATCACCACAGTGGCAAGTGCGTCGGAGCCGGCAGTGCGGGTGCGCTGGCGGCCTGGACTTTGCAGACATGCGACCCGGCAGCAGAGCGGCAGAAGATCACGCTCACCACGACGGGGCAGTTGCAGGCGTTCGACGGAGACGCGGCGATGTGCGCGGCGCCGAACGGTAGTGGCCCGGGCGCCGCGGTTTGGAGCCGCTCCTGTGCCCCGTCCTCGTCGCAGAGCGGGCTGACGTGGACGGTGGATGCGGCGGGACACGTCACGAACACGCTGACCGGTCTCGTGCTGGACGTGGAAGGCGACGGTACCGCCGACGGCACCAAGCTGGTGGCCTACACGTCCTGGAAAAGTGGCCGGGACTCGAATCAGAACTTCGACTTCATCACCCGGACCGCCGACAAGCCGATGCCGCTGGTAAACCCGAACACCGGGAAATGCCTGACCGCACCGGACGGCAACAACGTGGACGTGGTCATGCAGAACTGCGACGGGTCGGCCGGGCAGAACTTCAGCTACAACTCTGCGAACCAGCGTATCGAGGTCAACGGAACGCGCTGCCTGGGGCACCGTGCCTCCACCTCCCGCTGGGGTGGTTCCTGGTGGTATCCGATAGTGGTCAGAAATTGCGACCCGTACGGCAGCGACGAAAAATGGGGCTTCAATACCGACGGTACAATCAGCACCCGCAGCGTCATTATCAGCAAGACCGGGTGCCTGGACATCAGCGGCGACAGCGACCAGGACGGAGCGGGGCTCGAGTGGTATGACTGCCACGCCGGCTATCACAATCAGCGTTTCACCCAGTTCAGCCTCGCCTCCCTGGTGACCGCACCGAGGGGAGATGGCACCCAGTCCGGCGCTGAGGGGTCGGCTCCCCCGGCCCCCGCTCCTGTCCAGCCGCAGAAGCCGACCACCATCGGCAGTTTCAGCTCCGGCTTCGAGCCGAGCGACCCCTCACCGACCTGGCTCAATGCAGTCGACAACGAAGGAGGAGGCCGGAGAAACGTCCTTGCCTACTGCTGTGGCGCCGGCGGCCCCGAGGCGGGCGTGCGCAGCGACGAAACCTCCCACAACGGCACCGGCGCGCTCCTGTACGCCGGACTTGACGAGGGCGAAGGCGCGCACGCTTACATGAAGGTCTACGACCTCAGCAGCAGCCCGCTGGCCATCGGCACCACCTATGTTGAAAGGAAGACACTCAGCTACTGGATCTACCCTCAGAGCCACGACACTGCGGGCATGGTCGCTGACGGATCGAAGAACAGCGCCTGTACCGCCGTGGACCTGCTGTTCACCGACGGCAGCACCCTGCGCGACAGCTCGTCCTGGGACCAGAGGGCCCACCCGATCCACCCCCACAAGCAGTGCTCAGCGCTCACCCTAGACACCTGGAACCACGTAACGGTCAGCCTCGACGCCAGAAACGCGGGCAAGCAGATCAGCCGCATCCTGGTCGGCCACGAAGGCCTCGACCAGAGCAGCGCAGGCTCTGGTGCTTACCGCGGCTACATCGACGACATCACGATCAGCTGAGCCCCAACCACAGAGCCGCACTCACCGAGTGCGGCTCTGTGGTCTGACGCGCAGAGGCGGTGCGCCGATTGCTCTCCGCGACACCCCGACGGCCCGGTCGTCGAGGCCGCCAGCGAACTCGCCCTGGACGGCGCCCGATCCTCCGCGCCACGCCGTACCGCGCCCTCGCGACCAGCCCGCCACCCCCGATACTGGTGATCGACCTTGCAGGCGTCACCTTCTGCGACCCCACCGGCCTGGGCCCTGCTGCAAGCGCGGACCGAGGCCGAGCGCCAGGGCGTGACGCTCCACCTCGCCCACCCGACCCACCCCGTGGCCCGAGTCCTGGAGATCACCGGCGCCGACCAGGTGTTCCCCGTCGACCAAGAGGACCCCGCCGTGCCGCGCACCCGCGCCGGCTGACCCACCGACAGAACGCCGTCGCCGCCCCCGCAACCTCGCGGGATCAGCCGACGGGACCCGATGGAACAGCGCTTTCAATGAATCCCCACGCCCAAGATCCCCCTGGCCACAGACGTGGACTTCCGATGGCCACCAGCCTGGACACCCAACGACCCCCACCTGGGCATCTCCACGACCGCTGACAAAGGGGCACAGCAGCAAGCGGCACCCGCCTTCGAAGCCTGGGTACCACCGCTGTGAGCGGGTTGCCCTTGGTCGGCAGCTCTCCGGGAGCGGTCAAGGCTGCGGGGTGAGGTCTTGGATCCACGCGGCGATCTGAGTGCGGGATGCAAAGCCGAGCTTGGCCAAGATGCGCTGCACGTGCCCCTGCGCCGTACGAGGTGAGATGACCAGGTGCGCGGCGATCTGTTTATCGGTCAGCCCCTGCGAGAGGAGCCGGGCAACCGTGAGCTCCCGCGAGGTGAGCACCGAGGCGGCATCCTGGGCTTGACGGTCAGGGCGGGCCGGCGGCTCGCCCAGCGCGCGGGCGACGGCCTGCTCGGTTGTGAGCGCGGCTCCTGCCCGCAGGCGGGAGGCGAAGCGAGCATCGCCCAAGGCCTGCTTGAGCAAGGCCTCGCATGCGGTGCGATGGCTCAGCAACTGTCCGACCCCGGGCAGCATCGTGCCGACCTGGTGCCACACGCTCTCGGCCGCGCCGAGAAGCTCAGCGGCTTCCTCGCCATGCCCGTCGCCCGCTCGGGCCCAGGCAAGGACTTCCAGGCACTGGGCCACGGCAAGCCGGTTGTGGGCGGAACCTGCGGTACTCAGGCCCTCCCGGAGGTGGCCGACGGCTTGTCCAATGTCACCCGTCAGCCAGCAGTGGAGTCCGTAGAGCCACGACGCGAAGGCGCGGGACCACTGCGGGCCATGGGCCTCACACAGTGCCAGGCTCTCTTCACAGAGGGCGGCGGTGTGCTGGTCGCCGGTCAGGCAGCAGGCCAGACTGAGGAGGAACAGAGTCGCCCACATGTCACCGAGGTCCCCGTGAACCCGATACTGGCCGAGGGCGCTCTCGAGCAGCGGCACGGCGCTCGCGAAGTCGTCCTGAAACAGGGCTACCAGGCCATCGAACTGCTCGACGTGCGCCCTCACGCACATGTCGTCCAGGGCCGACGCCAGCATGCGGCACTCGTCCAGACGAGCACGCGCCGACGCGGTATCCCCGCGCAGGAGAGCCAGCCATCCATCGGCCGACAGTGCCTTGACCCTGGCCGGACTCGCCGTGCCGTCCGACGCCAGAGCCCGGGCAAGCCAGTGGCGTTCCTCCTCGAGGCCTCCCGCGCCGAGCCGGTGGCTCCACAGCGCCCCGGCCATCTCGAGCCCCGCGTGGGCCTCACCTGACTCAGTCACACAAAAGGCCAGTGCCGTACGGAGATTCGCACGCTCCTGGTGAAGGCGCGCGAACCACGCCGTCTGCCGGCAGGTGAACCACTCCGCTTCGGACCGCAAGACCAGGGTCAGGTAGTGGTCGCGATGGCGACGGCGCAGACCCTGCACTTCCGCTCGCCCCTGCAGCCGCTGGTGGCCGTACTGACGCAAGGTCTCCAGCATGCGAAAGCGCGCGTGCAAATGATCCCCTTCACGGACCAGGACTGACTTGTCCACCAGGCCCGCCACGACATCGAGTGCCTCCTCGGCAGCCAGGCCGTCACCGGTGCACACCCTCTCCACCGCCTCCAGGTCAAAGCTGCCGGTGAACGTGGACAGCCGGGCCCACAACAGACGCTCCCGCGGAGCGCACAACTCGAAGCTCCAGTCCAGTGTCGCGCGCATAGTCTGCTGGCGAGGCAGAGCTGCTCTGCATCCGCCCGCCAGCAGTTCGAACCGGTCGTCCAACCGCTCCAGGATCTGCTCGCATGTCAGTACCCGCAGCCGGGCAGCTGCCAGCTCGATGGCCAGCGGGATACCGTCAAGGCGTTGACAGATCAACGCAGCCACCCTGCCGTACCCCGCAGGTCCCGAGTCGCCCAGGGCGGCGGCAGCCCGGTCCGTGAACAGCTCCAGAGCCTCACTCTGCCCCGCTGCCTTGGCCAGCTCGGGACTGTCCGGATCCGGAGCCGACAACGGGGGCACCGTGAACAGGAGTTCACCCCCCACACCGAGAGCCTGTCGACTCGTAGTGACCACGCGCAGGCCGGGCGCTGCTGACAGCAGCGTGCGGACCAGGAGCGCGCAGGCCCGCAACAGGTGCTCGCAGTTGTCGAGCACCAGCAGTAGGTGCTTCCCGTGGAAATGGTCCACCAACGTTGACAGCGGCGGACGTCCCATGTCGTGGTTCGGCTCAAGCGAGGCCAGCACCGCGTGTTCGAGCAAGTCCTCACGTTCGACCGCCGCAAGGTCCACGAGCCACACCCCGTCAGGAAACGATCGCTGCACGTGCGCCCCCAGTCGCACAGCGAGCCGGCTCTTGCCCATACCACCCGGACCGGTCAGGGTCAACAGCCGGCCTCGGGCCAGCAGATGCCGCGCGCTGATCAGTTCATGACGCCGGCCGACGAAGCTGGTCGTATCCGCTGGGAGGTTCCCCAGCTCTCTGCGCTTCCGACCCACCCGGGCGCCCCAATCTCTGCACATACGTCAGCCCGACGACAGAAGCCTTCGACTGAGGGACCCTCGGATTGTGGACACAGGGGTTCATGCTGCAAGAGAGAGTCTAGCTTCTTCGTGTTACTGCTGTTCGAACTCCCTCGGGGGAGGTCGGGCCTGACCTGCCTTGACGGACACCCGAGATCAGCGGTCTCGGTCCCGGAAGGACGGACGATGCCCGCCACGGACAGCAGGAGAAGAGGAGGCCACGCCCTCGCCGCTCGTTCACCTGATCTCTCCCAGGATGCCCTCGGCTTCAGCCGGGGGAGATGGGGGTCCCCCGCCCGGAGGGTGGGGGAGGGTCCTTGGCTCGGAGCCGCGAAGCGGCGGAGTGAGCTTCGGAGGTTTGGACGTGAGCCGTTGTCGGTGCGGCCCGGTAGGTTGATCTCGTGCACCTTCGGTACTCCTACCGCATCTATCCGACGGCGGGTCAGCGCAGCGCGCTGGTCAGTACGTTCGGGTGTGCTCGGGTGGTGTACAACGACGCTCTTGCAGCGCGGAAGCAGGCCCGGAAGGACGGCCGGCCCCTATCCCAAGAGCACTGATTTGCAGAAGCAGGTCATCACGGCGGCGAAGAAGACCGCCGAGCGGGCGTGGCTGGCGTCGGTGGGCGTGGACCCGCTGATCCAGTCCCTTCGTGACCTGGACACCGCTTACCGGAACTTCTTCGACTCGGTGTCCGGCAAGCGGCAGGGGCGTCCGGCGGGGCTTCCCCGGTTCAAGTCGAAGCGGGACAACCGGCAGTCGCTGCGCTTCACCCGCAACGGGTTCCGTGTCCGCTCGAAGGGGAAGCTGAGCCTGGCGAAGATCGGTGACGTGAAGTTCCCCCACTGAGCTGGACAGCCTGATACTGGGACGGTTGAGTCCCGGAGGAAGCAGTCCAGGTAGTGAGTGGCAAGAGCAACATGAGC
>NZ_JBIURH010000083.1:0-21374 GCF_044740765.1 Kitasatospora sp. NPDC088346 | reverse complement strand
CCTCGCCAAGCGTATAACGGACGAAACCACACCAACCTGGCGAGGAACCTACTAGGACATAAAGTGCAAACTACTCTCGCCAAACGCCCTCTGAGGCTTCCCCGTCCGTTGCGCGGCCCGGGTGTAGCGGTTCGCCGACGTCTCCCGGATCCGGTGTGCCTCGTCGCAGATCAGCACGTCCAGCCCGTTGCGCTCGGCTGTCATGAAGCTGTTGAAGTACTTGAAGAGGTCCTGCACCTCACGCTTCCGCGCGCCGGCCATCCGGCGCATCGTAGTGGTGAACGAGCTGGATCCGGTCGCGTGGAGAGCCGTGACACCACGCCGGTAGAGGTCGCCAAGGAGGGAGAGCGCGATGACGCTCTTTCCGGTACCGGGGCCGCCCGTGATGACAACGACCTCCTTGTGGTCGGACTGCTGCGCCTGGCGGACCGCGCGCAGCACCAGCTCGTAGGCGACCCGCTGCTCGTCCAGCAGGACGAACTGCTCGCGCTCGCGAACCTCTTCGGCGGCGACCGCCATCAGCTGCTTGGACGGGGCCACCTTGCCCGCGAGCAGCTGGTCCGCTGCCCCGGCGCCGGAGGCCGGCTTCAGCTTGGAGCGGAGGTACTGGACGAACTCCCCGCGGCGCTCAGCGGTGAAGAGCCGGCCGCGCTCGTCCTGCTGCACCTCGTAGAGGCCCTGGACGCCGAACTCCGTCGCGTTGTGGAGGAACGCCACTCCGGCGATCCGTTCCGGATGGGTGGCGAGTGCCCCATTGAAGGCGACCAGGTAGTCGCAGTAGCCGCGGACCTGCTCGACGGGATTCAGCACCGGCCGGGTGTAGGCGTCCACCCGGCAGAGCAGAGGCTCGCCGTCCTCCGGAAGAGCGCTGCTCCACTGCTTGAGCTCGACTACCACGTAAGACGGTTGACCCGTGCTCGGGTGGACGCCGGCGAGTATGACATCGGCTCGCTTGCTGTTGAGCGGAAGCGAGTACTCGACGAGTACCTCCACCATGCCGAGCCCGGCGTCCAGAAGCGCGTTGGTCAGGGCCGGGATGCTCCGCTCCCAGGAACGCACCTCGGACGGGCTGGGCTTGCGGCCGTGCTTGTGGACGAACTGATCGATGAGGCGCACGAACAGTGATCCAGCCAGACTCTCGGCGGCGACCGCGGACGCGGAGTCGCGGAACAGCAAGACATGCTCCCAGGCAGCACGAAGTGACTCGTGCGGGTGGGGGCATGTCCGTGGTGGGAAGCCCGGCGGGCCGCGCTGATGACAGGGCCAAACCTACAACGGAGAGTCTGAGCTCGTGCCCGAACAGCTGAGCATTCACCAACGCAAGGTGGGCTGCGAATGGGTCGCGACGACGGCTTGCGCGGTCGAGGAGCCCGGAAGCAGCCCGTCAGCACGGGCAGGTGAACACGGGGCGCAGAGCTGCCACGCCTGGAATGGGCAGGCCATCAATAGCTGACGAAGCGGGCCGGCTCGTTGAGGACGTGGGCGGCGTGGTCGAGGTCGGCGAGCCGGGCGGCGAGGGTGGCCTCGGCGAGACGCTGGGGCAGGGCGGCGCTGAATTTGAGTCCGTTCAGGGCTCGGGGGTCGACCTCCGGAAGGCAGAGGCGGTCTGCGGCGTCGGTGGTGGCTTCCTTCCAGATCTGTGGAGTGAGGTCTGTACGGAGGCGCACGTACAGGTCGTTGCCGCGTTGCAGGGGGTCAGCAACGCCGGCGAGTGTGGCGGCCAGGGTGACGTTGGCGCGGTGGCCGGCCCAGGTCCACCAGCGCAGGTCCTTGCCGGTGCCGTCGCGGACAATCAGGTTGCCTCCTGGGTGAACGGTCTCAGCACTCTCCGAGCGGAGCTGCGCAAGTGCGGCTTCAGCCCGTTTGGTGAGTGCGACCGGTGGATCTTCACCGAGAAGGACCTCACGGGCGGCGCGGGCCAGGTCGAAGGAGGCCATGCGTAGCCCTCCGCCGTTCCATTTAGCCTTGCCGCCGCCGTCGACGGGTTCGACGAAGCAGCGCTTACGGCTCCAGTCGATGTACGTGACTTGCCAGCTGCGTCCGGCGAGCAACAGGCGACGCGGTCCTGTGACCTCCTCGGTGAGGAGTACGGGGTCCGTCTTGCCGATCTCGGTGCGGCCGCTGAGGACGGTGAACTCGGGCGCGGCGGTGAAGACGGCGGTGAGGTTCATGAAGTGCCGGTGGCCGAAGCGGCGCTCGGCCTCGGGGCCGATGAAGAGCAGACCGCCGTCCTGGTCGAGGTATCCCTCCCGGACCAGGTGACGGACGATGGGCTCGGCGCCGGGCCCGAAGGGGCCGAGACCGCCCCACCATTCCTGCCAGAGCCGGTCGCCGACGCGGTGCTCCTGCAGGCACAGGGCGAGGATCTGCTGGGCGACGATGTGCCGTGGCTCGGGCGGTGGGAGGACGGGCTCGACCCAGCCGCGGGACCACTGGAGCAGCAGCGCGGCGGCGGCGAGCAGGCCGCCCTCGTCGACGGCGAGGAAGAGGCAGTTGCGCGTGGAGCCGGGTCGGCGTCCGGTCCGCCCGATGCGTTGGAGGAACGAGGCGACGCTGGCGGGGGCGTCGATCTGGATGACCCGGTCCAGGTCGCCGACGTCGATGCCCAGTTCGAGGGTGCTGGTGGAGACGATGACGCAGTCGCGAGCCTCGGCGAAGGCCTCCTCGGCGCGGCGGCGTTCGTCCACGGAGAGGGAGGCGTGGGAGAGGAAGGTGGTGATGCCTTTGGCCCGAAGGCTCGCACCGAGTTCCTCGACCTGGCGCCGGGACTCGCAGAAGACCAGCCGCTTCTCGCCTCGGTGGAGGGCGGCGATGACAGTGGCGGCGTTGTTGAGCGAGCCGACGTAGTCGAGTTGGACGTCGCCGGGCGGGGGACCTGGCGTGGCCTCGGCCGGTTGCTTGCGCAGATGGGGTGCGACCACTTGGGCGGGGCGTCGTCCGGCTGCTGATCCCTGGAGCCAGGTCAGGAGCTCGGCGGGGTTGCCGACGGTGGCGGACAGTCCGATGCGTTGGACGGGTCGTCCGACGACGCGCTGGAGCCGTTCCAGGACGGCGAGGAGGTGCCATCCGCGGTCGTCGCCGGCGAAGGCGTGTACCTCGTCCACGACGACGGCTCGCAGGCCGCTGAAGAACGCCCGGTGGTCGACGTTCACGCTGACCAGCATGGATTCCAGGGACTCGGGGGTTGTCAGCAGGACGTCGGGTCGCTGGTTGAGGATCTTCTTGCGCTTGGGCTGGGATATGTCGCCGTGCCACAGCGAGGCGGTGCGGCCCACCCAGGAGGTGTAGATCTCCAGGCGTGGGAGCAGGTTGTTGAGCAGGGCTTTGAGCGGGCACAAGTACAGCACCGAGGTGCCCGTCCACTGCTCGGCGGCCATCTTGGACAGCAGCGGGAACGCGGCGGCTTCGGTCTTGCCACCCGCGGTGGGGGCGAGCAGCACGGTGTCGGAGCCGGACAGCAGCGGGTCGATGGACTCCTGCTGCAGGGGACGGAGCTCTTTCCAGCCCAGGGTGTTGACGATGTGGTGCAGGAGGGCGGCGTCCAGGCGTTTCATCGGATCGTGCGGCTGATCCGGCACGGTGTGTGTCACGACAGCTCCAGCTCGATGTCGTCGGCGCTGGAGGCCGCCGCGTTCCGTTCGACCTCGCTCAGCTCGGAGGCGGAGACGGTGAGCGCGTAGTGCTGACGCGGATCGAAGTCCTCGAACTGGTCGACCCGGTCGAGGACGTCGGCGACCAGTTTGCGCAGGAAGAGCCGGGGTGCGACGCCGACGTTGCCGCCGAGCCCACCGGTGACGGCGGTGGCGAGCTGAGCGATGTACTCGTCATCCACGACGGTCCTGACTCGCTCGGGCTGTGAGGCCTGCTCGGCGTACAGGTCCCGGATGTTGCGGCCCAGTTCGCCCAGTCGCGCGAGGTCGAACCCGGGCAGGCGTAGCTGGACGGCGCGTGGCGAGTCGAAGCGCGGGTCGGTGGAGAAGTCGGTGGCGAGACGCTGCGCGAGCGGGGGTAGCCGCTGGACGCCCTGCTGCCCGTCGTAGAAGGCGGGGGTGCCAGTGATGACGAGGAAGAGGCCGGGGAAGCGGCCGGCGTCGATCTCGTCCAGGAGCTGCCGCAGGGCGTTGAGGCCCTTCTCGCGGACGTCTCCGCGCACCCGCTGCAGTGTCTCGATCTCGTCCAGGACCACCAGGAGTCCGGGCTGGCCGCAGTCCCGTAGGACGGTCAGCAGGCCCTGGAGGAAGCCGAGAGCGGCGAAGTGGTCCAGATCGCCACGCACTCCCGCGGCGCGGCGGGCGGAGGCTGCGACGGACTTCTGCCCGCCGATCCAGGCGATGAGTGACCCGGCGGTGGGTGCGTCGCCGGCCGCGCGGGCTTGTCGGTATGCGCGTAGCGCGGCTGCGAAGGCGGGGGTCGTGCGGGCGACGTCGGCGAGGCGTTGCTCCATGAGTGCGTCCACGGCGCCGGTCAGGGCATCGGCGTCGTCCTCGTCGACTTCTCCTGCGTCGAGGACCTCCTCCTCGAGGGTGAAGAACCACGAGTCGATGACGGACCGCAGTGCGCTTGGTGGGTGGGTGGCCGTGGTCAGCCGCTCAGTGAGTCGGCGGTAGACGGTCTCCAGCTTGTGTAGGGGGGTCTCGGTTTCCGAGATCTGGATCTCGGCGGTGGCCAGCCCGGCCCGCTTGGCCCGCTCTGAGAGCCAGCGGGCGAAGAAGGTCTTGCCGGAGCCGTACTCGCCGCGGATGGCGTGGAAGGCTGCGCCGCCGCGCGCGGCTGAGGCCAGATCGTCGTCCAGTGCGCTGGTGAAGCGGTCCAGGCCGACCGCGAATAGGTCCAGACCCGTTTGCGGGACGGTGCCGCGGCGCAGCGCGTCGACGACTTCACGACGGCGTGCCGCGCTGACCGGTGAGAGCGTGCTCATCGTTCCGCCTCCACCCCGAACTGTTCGCGTAGGAGAGCGATGTCGAGCCTGGCTCGGGTGCCTGCGTCGATGAGGCCGAGCACCGGGTAGCCCTCGACGTTGAGTAGCCGCTGCAACGCTGCGACGAAGAACTCCGCGTTGCGCGGTGCCCGTCCGCCGGAGGATGCGGCGGCGGCACTGACGGCAGCAAGCGAGAGCGTGCCATCGGCGGCGAGGAGGGCGTCGATGACAGCGGCGACGGCCTTCTTCTCGGGGCCCTTGCGGACGAACTGCTTCTGGACCGCGTACACATCGGTGTCCACGACTCGCGTGCCCAGGGACGTTACTGGAGCAGGCGTGGCCTCCTCGAACAGCGTCGGGGCCTGGTCGGGCTTGGCCGACTTGCTGTTCTTGACGGTCGGGGCCGCGGGCAGCGAGGTGTGTGGGCGCAGGCCGTCGCACCACCAGGCCGGGGTGACGGCCTCGGGGGACAGCCGGGACCAGCCGGTAGGCAGCATTTCTGCCGAGGGCAGCAGCACCAGCACCGGCACGGTCATCTCGGCGAGTGCCGCGCCTCCGTGGTAGCCCGCTCTGCGGGCGGTGTAGCGCAGGTCCTCGCGCCAGGGAGCAGTGATCCTTCCGTCGCCCTCCAGCACGCGCGGACCAGTGAGCTCCACCTCGTCCTCGCCCGGTGTGCCCACGCGCCAGCGGGAGGATTCCGCGCCCGGCGCCTCTACCGGCCCGGCCGAGGTGCGGTCCAGGACATGGCCGTGGTCGGCGACCAGCACCACGGGGCGACCCTGACCGCGTGCGGCGTCGAGCAACTCGCCCAGGTAACGGACGCCGGCCACACTCCAGTCGCCCCTGGCGTTCTCCTGGCCGTGGTCGAGCGAGTCGTCGATCGTGTTGAGGACGACGCCGACGATGCCCTCCCCGGCGATCGCCGTGATGACCTCGGGAGCCAGCCGGTGCCCGGCCGGGCCGGGCAGGTCGGCCTTGTGGAACAGGACCGCTTCGCGTCGGTGCCTGCGCCAGAACGTGGCGAAGCCGTCCCTCTCGACGTTCTGTCCGCCGGTCACCAGCTTGCCGGTAAGCAGGCTGGCACGGCTGACGGTGGTGATGGAGGGGATCGCCGAGACGGCGGCAGAGCGCCCACCAGTGCGGGGCGCGGCCTCGACCCAGCGGGGAGTGGCGAGTTCCTCCCCCAGCTGGGCGGCGACGGCGCTGCTCATGCCGTCGAGCAGGAGCAGCAGTGGCCGCTGCGCGGCCAGCGGTGCGGCGATGGTCCGCAGGACGTCCTCGACCAGCAGCGCGCCGTCCGGGGCGGTGCTGGAGGCGTGCTTCGTCCAGGTTGCGAGCGCGGCGGCGAAGCCGCGGTCCAGCCGGTCGCGGCGGGCCCGCGCGGCGTCGTGGACGACCCGGTAGGCCTCGTTGACGTGTGGGTCCGCTGCGCCGTCGCCGGCCCACAGGCGGTTCAGGGCCCGGTCTGCCCAGCCCCACTCGGCGAGATGGGCGTGGACGGCGGCGTTGACCGCGCCGGGGCTTGGCCGGACATCGGGTTCGGGGGTGGTGAGCCAGCGTTGGAGCCGCACGGCCATCTCGGCCGATTCGATCTGCTCGACGAAGAGCAGGTTGGCCAGACGGTGGTCCTTCAATTGACGCAGCGCGGTCTCGGCGGCCTCCACGCTGCGCCGGTCGGGCCTGGGCTTGAGGGTGGCCGACAGGGCCCGAAGGCGGGATCGGAAGCCGGAGGGCAGGAAGCCGCGGTCCGCCAGGGCTGCGCGCAGGCTTGCCGGTTCGGCGAGTCGATCGGCCTGCTCCAGGACGTCCAGAACGCGCCTGCGGGCCTCGCCGCTGCGGGGGCCGCCGGCGGTGGCCTGGGTGATCCACCGGGCGAGAACGCCTTCCACCGCGCGGGTGTAATGGCGCAGCTCGTCGGGGTGTAGGGGCACTGGTCCGAAAAGCGCGCCCACGGCGAGTGCGGCGTCCGGGCTGGCGCCTGGTCCGCTGAGGACGGCGGCGACGACGCCCAGCGCTATCGCCTCGTCGCCCCGTCCGTTCTGGGCCAGCGTGAGCAGTAGTGGTGCGGAGTCGCCGATGTGGCGGCTGAGCCACTCTGTCAGGCCGTGGCGCTCCTCGGGTTCCAGTGCGGCGAAGCGGGAGGGGCCACCGGGCGTGCGGGACCAGGTGAGCAGTGCCTCCACGTCGAGCGGCTCGGAATCGGCCGACACCCCGTCGCCGAGCCCGAGCCGGGCCTGCACCAGGGCACGCATCGCCGCATCGAGGGTGAGCACCGAGCCCACGGGGGACCAGCCGCCCGGCGGTTCGGCGGCGAGCAGCGCGTCGGCGAGCCAGTGTTCCCGGCGGATGCGAGGATCGACGTCCATCGCGCCGAAGCGCTGCTTGACGATCTCCACCAGGTCGACGGTGAGCGTGGAGCGGCCCACGGCCTCGCCACGCAGGTCGAGGCCGAGGCGGGCGTCGGGGGCGTCGGTCGTGACGACGAGGACGTCACCGGTGCCGGTCCCAGTCAGGTGCTGCTGCCAGGCGTCCACGATGCCGAGCACCGAGGTCTGGTGGCTGACGTGCACCCTGCGCTGTTCCTGCTCGCCGTCCTTCCCCGCGCCGAGGCGGGTGGTGAACTCGGCGGCGGCACCGTCGCGGTAACGGCCGTGGACGAGCACCAGCCGGCGGCCCTTGGCATAGGGAAGTGCGGTCACCAGGAGGCCTTCGACGACTCGCTGGTCGATCTCGGGGACTGTGGTCATGCCGTGCCGCCTTCCAACGGCTGCCAGGCGATCTCGACCTCGAGCCCGGGGTGCTCGGCGGCGTGGGCCCGGATCTGGTCGGTGAGCTCGGCGATGGCCTTGGCGAGCGCGGGTTCCAGGTTCCCGGCCGTGGTGGGCACCCGGCGACTGCGGACGGCGGCACTACTGCTGGGCTTCGCCGCAGCGGCTGCCGCGGGGCGGGGGGCGGGTACGGGCGTGGGGGAGACCTGTGTGGGCAGCGGCGGCTGGCCGTGCGTGGTCAGGCTCACCTGGTCGGCCCGGCTCGGGACGGGCGTTACCGGGGCGGGCGTGGGCATGGCGACGGCGTTGAGCCTGCCGGCCTCAGTGATGATCGACACCGCCTGACGGCTGGCGCCGTTAAGGACCGGTGCCAGTTCCCGCTTGCGCTCCACCTCGGTGGCTGCCACGGTGATCTCCGTGAGTAGCCGCTCGGCCCGGTCCGCGAGCCCGTCGCGCCGGGTGATGAAGCCCCGCACGCTGGCCAGCAGCTCCCACTCGGCACGGTCCAGCGCCTCCAGGGTCGGCTGCGCCGAGGACATGGCGTTCGCGAGGGCGTCCTCGGGGGTGGTGTAGGCGAGCGCCGCCAGTTCCCGTACCAGCGCGGTGGCGTCCTTGTGACGTACCAGACGGGCGATCAGATCGGCGGCCTCGCGCACCGAAACCTCGCGCGGCGTGTCATCGCCCGCCACGCCAAGTTCGCCCCGGTGCTTGGCAAGGGAGCGTCGCACTCCGTCGACCGCGCTCTCCCAACGCTCCGCCTTTGCCCGGACCTTCGTCGCAAGCTCATTCACGTAGCGGGCGTAGCGCACCCGCGGTACGGTCTCGCCGAACAGCAAGGCAGCCCGGTCGTGCGCGAGGGCGAACTCCTCCTCGCTGGGCAGCTCCTGCGCCCGCAACGCCCACCCGGTGCCGATGCGCTCCAACTCGGGGGCCGCGGCCGACGATCCGTTGTAGACCCACGAGCGGTCGGCGATCAACGCGTACACGGCGATCAGCAGGCTACTGACCGGCTTGTCCAGGCCGGTCCAGCCCATCTCGCCGATCCACCGGCGGATGTCCTCGACCTCAAAGTCGCCGCTCACCTCCTGTGCGGTGGCGTGCTGCTCGATCCGGCGGCGCCACTCGGTGCCGACGTTCAGCGGCCCGTCGTGGACCTCGCCCAACTCCAGCGGGTGCACGATCCGCTTGACCAGCCCCAGCTGCCTGCTGTCCACGACGGCACGACGCGAGCCGTCCTCCATTGCGCGGGAGATCCAGCCGTAGACGGTCTTCAGCTCACTGACGGTGACAGCCTTGCGGGACTCCTGTGGATCGAAGTCCGGGTGCTTGGGGTAGACCGCCGCGAACAGCCCGTCCGCCAGCTTCGCCAGGTTGTAGGCGAACGTCGCACCGCCGTGCAGCCGCGGGCTGTGCCCCGGCTGGAGAGAGTAGACGTGCATCCCGTCCGGGGTCTCCGCTCCCACGTTGGTCTCGTCGGCGGCAGCTATCCCGTAGAGCTGGCGCAGCACGTCGGTGAGCTGGCTGGTGAGGGTATCGCGCTGCGCCTCCAGCTGGTGCTTGACCCGGATCTGGTCGTCCGAGGACAGGTGGGTGGCGTAGCTGGCGAGGCGGTCCCGCTTCAGCAGGTATTGGATCTTCAGCAGCCGGCCGAGCTGGGCCGAGCGCTGCGGGGAGAAGAAGAACGGCAGCCAGACGATCGTCGGGGCTTCGAATCCCTCCTGCCGTAGCCGCTGGATGCGCTGGTAGTCGTCGTTGGGGTACCCGTCGCCCTCGTCGAAGGGATAGTCCACGACGAAGCGCACCCGGCCCGAGACGCTGGGGGAGAACTGCGCGGTCGGCATGGTCGACGGTTCCTTGACGTTCTCGAACACGAACTCGGCGATGCGCTTGGTGCCGCGCCACACCACCTCGTGCTCGCAGACGAACGCGCCCGTGTCACGGACGCCCAGCGCCTCCCAGAGCTGTTCCTTGACCCAGATGCGGCGCTGCCCGACGTTGTCCTTCTCGCCGACGGCGTCGAGGATCGGCTCTACATCGAGGTCGGACAGGTGCAGCGTGAAAACCGGGTCGGCGTCGTTGCCGTCGGTGCGCAGGTCGCCCGGGAACTCTGCCTGCAACTCTCGCAGCCGGCGCACCGCCAGCTCGCCGGGTGTCACCGCGCGCGAGCGTAGCGAGCCGTGATTCAGTGCGGCGAGGCGCCCACCGGTCAGGCGGGCCAGCGCCGGGACCTCGGGGGCTAGGAACCCGAGGAGGAGGGTCTTCACGAAGCGGTCGTCGACCCGATAGCCGGCATCGTCCGCGGAGCCGTACTTCTCCAGCAGAAACGCCTGCACCTTGGTGTGGAAGCGGGTCGCCGCTTCGGCTTGCGCACGCAGGCGGTCCGTGAACGCCTCGCCCATGCCGTCCGCGAGCACGTCCCACAGGTCGCCGAGCGGGATCAGCTCGCCGAGCTTCATGTCCTCGCGGCGGCGGTAGAGCATCTCCTGGATGAGCTTGAGACCCGTGCGCTCACGCTGCAGCGCGCCGGAGAGGGCGACGAGTGTGTTCAGCAGGACCGGTGAGAGCGGGTAGAGCTCCTTGAAGTCCGACCAGTCGGCCTGGGTGGCGCCTGCCGCGTCCAGCAGGACTTCGCGGACGTTTTGGTCGGACGACTCGATCTGCGCGAACGCGTCCGTCAGGGCGGAGCGGGCGGCGTCGTCCTTGGGCCGCAGGACACGCTCCTTGATGATCGCCGGGAGGTTGCGGTCCTCCAGGCTGACCACATCGAATCGCCCGGCGAGGTAGCCGACCTGCTGCTCCAGGTTCTTCACGTCGGCGCCGACCACATCCGAGCCCACGAGCTGGGAGAGGTCACGCTGGCGGGAAATGAAGGAGACAATCGGTACCGGGCGGTTGGTGTCGCCGGACTCGATCAGCTTGACGAGCTTGCTGACCTCGTCGTTGACCATCGCCTTCTCGGTCAGGTGCGCCTGCAGCCAGAGGATCAGCTCGTCCAGGAACAGGACGAGGCCGTCGTAGCCGAGGCTCTGGGCGTGCTGGCTGATGACGGCCAGACCGTTCTCTAGCGGCAGGAACGCGTTCTTGTCACCCTGCGCACCGCGGGCGTAGGAGGCCATCGGCCCGGTGTTTGAGATGAGGGCGGAGATCAGCGCATTGCGCAGCTCCTCACCGGGGGCGGCGGCGAAGGCCTCGTCCAGGCTCTCGGTGGTCCAGCCGGAGGCCGGCGCGGCCAGCGCGTCGAGGTCTTCCAAGTCGTCACCGTCGCTGCCCGCAGCGGAGTCGACAGAGGGGCCTGTGGTGTCTCCGAGCCACTGGACGAACTTCGCGTCGTCCGCGAGGAACTCACGCTGCCGGCGCGCGTCGTCGAGGGCGGCGTCGGCGCGGTAGACGGGCGGGACGGGCGCGTCGGGGTGGAGCCGACGGACGGTGGCGACGTAGCCGCCGAGCAGCGCCGAGTCCAGACTCGCGGCACCGACCAGGTGGTACGGCACCATCAGGAACTTCTTCGCACGGAGCCAGTCGTCGTGCTCGGCGATCACTGGCTGGAGCTGGGGCTTCTCGCGGGCAGCCCGGCTGCCGTTCAGGATCGCGTGCAGGACGGTGAGGAAGTGGCTCTTACCGGAGCCGAATGAGCCGTGCAGGTAAGCAGCGTGCGAGGTGTTGTCCCGCACCGCGGCCTTGACGATGCCCAGCGACTTGCGGAACGCCTGCTCCAACTGGTCGGTGACCACATAATCACGGACGTGCTGCTCCGACTTGTCGAAGCCACCGGTCAGCTCCACCTTGAAGTCGCCGGCCAGCACGGAATTGGGCAGGTCGAGGACATCCCGCAGGTGGAGGCTCTCGCTGGAACTCATGGGTGCTGTCTTCCTCGTCTTCCTGGTCAGGCCGTCGGAGCCGTGGTGTCCGCGTCGGACTTCCGCGCGCGGGTGGTGCTGGCAGCCGCCGCCGCTTTGCGGCCTCGGGTCTTCGCTGTGGGACGCCAGGCAGTGAGCTGGTCGGCCGTTAGGCCGCGTTTGGCGCACTCGCTGTCCAGGAACGCGCCGAACTCCTCGGCGGCATTGCCACCCCACTCCTGGTCGTCGGTCCCGAACCACTGACGCACCCACGGCATCAGCTCGGCGAGGCCGGCGAGCAGTGGGATTATCCGGACGCTGTCCCAGCTGAGCTGGGACGTGCGGTCCTTGACGAGGTTGACCAGGGCCTGGGCCTGGTCGCGGTGGTCCCAGCCGGCCCAGCCGAGGAGCAGGGTGGGGTCGGCATCGGGGTTGGCGTCCGGGTAGGAGACGAACCGCTCCTTCGGGACGTCGAGCTTGCCGCGGTTCGACCAGTACGACGTCTTGGTGAAGTCGGCGGTGGCGTACTTAGGCGGAACGGGGATGTTGAGCCGCTTGCCGGTCGCGTCCTCCTCACGCTGCTGCTCCCAGATCTCCTCCCACTGCGTGCGCTTGCGCAGGCCGGTGTCCTTGTAGCGGAGGGCTGCGAGGTAGGGGACGTGCTCGGTGTCAAGGGCCTCGGCGAGGACCGCTTCGAGCGGCAGATCGCGCTTGCCGAGGTGGTCGGCGGCGAAGAGGGCTGCGACGGACACCACGTCGGGGTCCAGGGTGGCGAGCCGGTCGGCGAGCTGGCTGGTCGTGAGCGGGCGCGGCTGCTCGAAACCGTCACGCAGGGCGAACCAGAGGCGGCGGTCCTCGGCACGGTCGAGCATCCAGGTGCGGAGGGCCTCCTTCTCGCGCTTCTCCCACGGCTCGGTCGCCCAGCGCCGCTTGCACTCCGGGCGCTCGATCAGCGCGATGTCCTTGCGCTTGGCAATGGTGTCGATCCGGGCCTGGACGATCTCCTGGTACCAGGCGGGCCAGTGCGCGGGGATCTCGGTGACGGGGGTGGAGCGGTGACGGGTGAACCACGCCGTCTCGACCTCGCCGGCGGCGACCTTGCGCGCGAGCACGATCTCGAAGGCGCGCTCACCGAGTTTGACGGGCGGGACGGCGTCGAGGTCGGGGGCGGTGAGGCGGTGGCTCGACCCGTTCAACTGGACGAGGTCGTAGGCACCGTAGACCTCCCAGTCCAGTTCCTCCTGAAGCGCGATCATCCGCTCACGGGTGGCGGTGTGAGCGGCGCGAGCGGTGTCGAGGAGGGCGCGGGTGGGGGCGTCCGAGCCCATGCAGACGATGGACGGCTCGTGGACGGCGATGTCGTGGGCGGCAGTATCGAGGGCGCGGCCGAGAGCGAGGGGGAGGTGGCCGGGGAGGGGAAACTCCTGGAGTTTGGTTCCGGTGAACTCGTAGAAGCGCTCCCACGCTTGCGATTTAAATCCCTCTCCAATTCCCTGGGATCCTTTATCGTGGCAGACCTGCTTCAACCAGAAGCAGGCCACGGACGAGTTGAGGACTCCCAGCAACCCCAGATGCTCTTCTTCGCCCGCTCCTTCTGGTAGTTTGATCACTGGGGCGTGGCGATTGAATACCTTGTCGGCGCGGTCTAGGAGAAAATGATTGTGCGTCGCCACGCAGGCGAATGCCAAAGTTAATCCGCCGAATCGACGAGAAAAAAACATCGAGTACTCGAACCAGGTGAGTCCGCGCTCAATCTGAGTCTTTCCGAATGCCACTCGATTGCGCAAGATGACCCGGCTCGGCCACAGGAGGCGCTCGACGCGCGTATTCGCCAGAGCCTCGGAGGGAGCATCCGCTCGATATGGCCAGAGGATGGAGAGTGGATCAACAATGGCCCAGTCTCGCGCGCTGGACCCATCAACCAAAGGGCGTTGCATCTCCACAGGTACCCCTGCGCGCTGGAGAGCACCCCGCCCAAGCATGTACGCGTCGTCTGCGCGGGTAACCGCGCCGAAGCCGATGGAGCCAGAGCGGTTCCCGAGGGTTTGAATGCAATGGCGTTCAATCGCTTGCTGAACGTCTCCTGCGCCACCGCCACTCACTGACCATGGATGAGTGGCAAATTTCCTTCGATCGGCATCTTCGACAGAAATCCAGTTGGAGCTGCTCCCGGGAATTTCTATTTGTCTGGTAATGGCGGTCCATACCATGCCATGTGCCGCGTCTAGCGGCTGGGATGGCTCGCCTAGCGTGCCCAAAACTGCGCGAACCGGTTCTGCCTGTCGAGGAATATGGTTGCGACCTATAAGAATCACCGTGGGCGTGCCGTGCCCTGGGATATATGCGCCTGACGTGTCGATGACGTATGTCAGGTGCACGCCTTCTCTGTCGCTGGTGAAAAATTGCTCGACGAGCTTCTTTCCGAACTCCCGCTTCATGAATGAGTTGGCGGTGATCTGCCCGACGTACCCTGCTGCCCTGTCCGACCCGCTGGTGCGAAGCGCTAGCTGGAATAGCCGCTGCGCGAAGGGCACCGAAAGCGCGTACGCCCCCGCGCACGCATTATACGCATCGCGGTAGTTCTTGTTTTCCTGCTCATCCTTCACCGTGATGTACGGCGGGTTCCCCACCACCACGTGGTACGTCGACACACCCAGCAGGTCACACCGCTCCATGTACCCCTTGACGTCCTCGGTCCGATACACGAACGTCTCACCGTCCGACAGCAGGTCGCCCTGGATGCCCTGTGCCCCGCGTCCGTGAAGCAGCGAGTCGCCTGCCGCTACGTTGATCGGGAAGTCCGGTGCCTGGTCGAGTTGCTTCGCGCCGCCCGCCTGCAGTGCAGCGATCAGCAGCCGGAAACGGGCGATTGAGACCGCGAAGGGGTTCTTGTCGCAGCCGTGTACCGACTCCGCCGAGCGCCGGATCAAAGTCCAGACGTCCGTGCCGGGTTCGGCTTTCTGCCATTTCTTCAGCAGTCGCTTGAACAGCCCCAGCAGGAAGTGCCCCGACCCGCACGCTGGGTCGATGGTCCGCAGGCCCTTGCGGATCTCGCCCTCGCCGCCGACATGCGTCTCCGGCTCCAGCCCGAACTCCTTGACCGCCGGTTCCAGCGTCAGGTCGAGGATGAACTCCTCCACGAACTCCGGTGTCTGCAGCAGGGCGTACGTCTTCCGGGCGTGCTCGCTCAGGTCCTGGTACAGGTCGCCGAGGAAGCGCGTGCCCCAACCCTCGTGCTCGACGACGCCGTCGGCCCCCACCATCGTCTCATCCGTGAAGTCGTGGACGATCTCGCCGTCCGCGCCCACACGCCGCCAGAACCTCAGCAGCGCGCTCGCCGCTTCGTACGACGGTTCGATCTCCCACAGCGGGTTGTGTGCGCGGTCGAACAGCCCCGCCACCGCCGGGTGTGTCCCGGCCAGGTCCTCGAATGCGTGGATGAGCCAGTCGCGGTCGTTCTTGTCCGGGTTGTGCCGGAAGAACTCCGCGTCCCGGTCCTCCGCGTCCTTCAGTCGTTCGCCCGGACCGGCCAGGAACGGGTCGGGGATCAGCTCGTTGTCCTCGCAGAAGCGCACGAAGACGCAGGCCAGCACCCAGGCCGCGGCCACCTGCGTGATCCGCTCGTCGCGCCATGCGCCGTACGTTGCGGCAGTTCGCCGGGCCTCCCGCGCCTGCGCATACTCGGCTTCCAGCTTTGCCTTGTACTGCGCCACGTCCTCACTGCGTGCCCGCAGGTCGTTCTCGAGTGCCGTGACCTGCTTGCGCAGGTCCTTCAGCAGCTCCGCCTGGTTCACTCCGTGCCCCGCCACTTGCCTGTCCCCTCCGACCCGCCCCAACAAGTCACCCGTACCACGCGCTCGTTCAGCCCTGTCCGGGTACCGCCCCAGCCCCTGCCGCCTTTAGCTCCTCGAGGAACGACCGCTCGAGTACCACCCGCTCCGCTTCCCCGAGCACCTCCACGGTGCGTCCGTCCAGGTGAGAGGCACCCCTTGGCGACTCCGACGGGCACAGCAGCCACAGCCCATGGGGCGTGTCCCCGCCTCGCCGCGCGCCGCTCTGGAGGCTGACGATCGCCTCACGCCCGCCCGCCTCCCAGTACCGCCCGGCCAGCCCGGCCGAGTGCACGAAGAGCACCGCGCCATCCCGGCCGCCGGCGGTCTCGATCAGCCGCTCAGCGACCCTCGGCCAGACCCGTGACACGTACGAGCGAAGGCCGCCGGGCAGCGAGCCCGCGCGGGTAAAGGTGGTGTCCGCGCCGAGGACCTTGGACCAGTCGGTGCCGTGCTCGCCGGCCAGCGCACGGAACTCGGCGAGGAAGACCTGGGCGAGGTTCACCGGCACGACCGGGAAACCTCCGGCCACGAGCTCGGCGGCGCCGGCGAGGTACTTGAGGTGGACGTTGAGCGCGACGAACCCGCCCCGCTCGGCCACCGTCGCCAGCTTCGTCGCCAGCAGCGCGTCCGGGTCCCGTCCGGCCGCCGCGGCGCCCCGCGCGGCGCTGCCCGCCGCACCGGTGGTGCCCGTTCCCGTCCCCGTACCGCTGGCGAGACGCGTGCCGTTGACCGAAGGGGCCGGCGGCCGGAAGCAGTGCGCGGCTGCGTCGTACTCGAGCGGGAAATCGGCCTTCTTCAGCGCCTCCTCGACCGCGACATAGGTGGGCTGACCAAGGTTCAACTCGGGGAAGCGATAGCGGACCTTGGCGAGCAGGTCGTCGACGGTGATGCCCAGGTCCCGGCGCACGCCGGCCGGGGCCTGGGAGATACGCAGCGCCCGGTCGAGGCTGAGGTCGCGCGGATACAGTTCCAGCCTCGGAGACGCGGCGGCCTTCGCCGCTGCGGCTGCCGCCAACGCGACGAGACGCGTCTCGGCGAGTAGAGGCATGCCCTCGGGCGTGCGGACAGCGCGCAGGTCGCGCACGACCGACGCACGTCCGGGCAGCGGCTCGGCCGCCGCGAGCTCGTCGGCTTTCGTGCCCAGCGCGGCCGCGTAGTTCGCCAGGTCGGTGGCGCTGGGGGCGTCCGAGCCGGGCAGCGACTCCAGGGCGATGAGCACGCGTTCGCCGCGGCGCAGGATGTCCAGACGAGGCTGATGTTCCTCATCCCGTCCGTCCGGCAGCTTCTCGGCCTCGGCTGCGGCACGGACGACGGCGAGGGCCTTGGCCAGTGTTCGGGAAGGGGTATCGCTGTCGGCGCCGTGACGGACCCGCAGCTCCAGAGCCAGCTCCTGCGCGGTCATCACCCGGCCACCGGTTTCCAGGATGGCGACCAGCTCGTCGCGGACGTGCCGGAGCCACCCGGTCGCCGCCCACTTTTTGACCGCGCCGACGTGGTGCTTGGAGACGGTTGGCTGCGTGGAGTTCAGAGCCTTGCTGATGGCCACCTGGGTGGGCCACGACGCGAGCTTCCCCTCCCACGGATCGGGAGTGTCGCCCGGCAGGCCCAGGGTGGCGCGGATGATTTCGGATCGGTTGGATTTAGCCGGGCTGGGTCCGGGATCGAGCAGTGCGGCGAGCTGGTCGATGGACCCGTGCGCGGTGATCAGGTCGAGCGCCTCGACCTCGGATGCCGATGCCGTCGCCGCTGCGACAGCGGCCGATTTCCCGGTCTTCACTGCCGTCGTGCCGTTGGTGGCGGGCTTGCGACGCAGCGCTGCCGTCCATTGCCGGTGGCGCTTGCTGAGCTCCCGGCGGATGAGCACGCCGGCGCCGCGTGCCTTGGCGAGCTGGTGCAGTGGGACGCCGAGCAGTTCACCGACCGTGCTCGCGCCGAAGTCCGCTGCGACGGAGACGGCGCGCGGTGAGAGGCCGGCGGCGACGAGTTCGGTCTTGAGCTCAGCGGCGAGGGCCGCGGCGTCACGCTTCTGCTGCAGGGTGTCGGTGTCGGTCACCTCGCCGACGGAGGCGGTGGCTGGCGTGGTGGCGGGGGGTACGTTGTCGGCGCGGGTGAACAGGTCGCGCCAGGCCGCGGCCATCTGCTTCAGGGAGTCGAACCGACGCGCGGTGTCGCGGTGCAGGGCGCGGGCGAAGAACGCGGTGAGACCTTCGCGCAGGCCCTGTTCGAACAGGTCCTCGGCGAGGGACGGCGTCTCGTCCGTCGTGGTGCGGGGATCGCCGAGCCCGTCGCCCCACACCGGGCGCTCGCCGCTGGCCATCTCGTGCAGGGTGACGGCCGCGGCGTAGTGCTCGGCGTAGTCGTCGTACTCCCAGCGGTGGCCGTGGTCCAGGAAGGGGTCGAGGTAGCCCTTGGTGCCGGCCTTGACGTCCAGGTCGGGGACGTCGGCCAGCGAGAAGTCGAACAGCATTAGGTGTTCGCGCTCGTCCGCGCCAAGCCCGACAGCGAGGTTGTCGGGCTTGATATCCCGGTGCCGGACGCCCTTGGCTGCGAGCTCCTCCAAGGCCTTGAAGAGGTCCTCGCCGAAGCTCTCCAGGTCGTCGTAGGTGAGCCGGCCCTGGCCGCGCAGCCGCTGGGCAAGCGACTGGTCGCCCGCGTACTCCAGATCCAGGACGGTACGGCCGCCCAGCGCGCGGGGGCCGCCGAGCAGGCGGACGATGCGTCCGCCGCCGACCTGCTTGAGCGCGTTGGCCTCGGCGTGCAACCGGGCGTCCTTCTCCGCACCCAGGGCGACCTTGAGGACGTGCGGCTGGGCGAATGCGCGGTCGCCGTCCTCGGCCTCGCGCTGCACCAGCAGGGCGCGGGCGGTCGCGCCGGTGCCGAGAACGCGGATCACGGTCCAGTCGGCGTCGAGGGCCTGGCCGGGAGTGGCGGTGAGTGGGTCGGCCTCCGCCGCGGCAGTCTGGGAGTTGATGTCCTGTTCCGCCTCGTCGAGTTGCTTGAGGAAGGCGTCGACGGACTCCAGACGGTCGGCCACGTCAGCGCGCGTGGCCTGGTAGACGAGTTCGTCGAGGGAGGCGGCGATGCTGTCGCTGACCGCGTAGGGGTGCAGGCCGCCGTCGGTGCCGAGACGGGACATCAGCTCACTGCGCCGTGCGGCGGGGGCGGTTCCGGTGAGGATCAGATAGGCGACCGCGCCGAGTCCGAAGACGTCGAGCTCGACCGGGTCGGCGTACTCCTCGTCGAAGCCGGGTGCGAGGTAGACCTCGGCAGCGTCCGGGATGTGCTCCTCGCCGAGTGCGCTGTTGCCGAGGGAACGCAGTGAGGTCGCTTCGAAGTCCCGGGCGGCGCTCTGCCAGTCGATGATCCGCAGAGTTGGTTGTCCGCCGTCCGGACGGGCAGCGACATAGACGGAACGGGCGGCGAGGGCACGGTGGTAGAGGCTGCGGCGGTGAGCGTACCGGAGGGCGTCGGCCAGCTGCCGGACCATGCCGCGGCGGACGTCGTCACTGAGCTTCGCGCCGTGGGCGGCCAGGTAGTTGTCCAGGCGCAGGTCGTCGGCCCGGTGCCGGAACAGGATGGCGGGGCCGCCCTGGTGCTCGCGGAAGTCGACGGCCTGGGCGATGCCGGGGTGCGTGATGCCCTGCAACACCTGGTACTCACGCAGGGCGGCGCGGCCAGTGGAGCGGCGGGCGGCGTCGTCGGCCTGGAGCTCGACAAGATAGACCCGGACCCGGCCCTCCTCGTGGACCAGGCCCTCGCGCTTGGCGAGGCGGTCCTCCCAGGTGTTGCCGGCGTCCAGGGGGCGCGGACTCAGCCGCCAGTCGCCGAAGTCGAGGTGCGCGGTGGACGCCCGGACGCCGATCTTGCGCATCAGCTCCTCGAGGCGACGGGCGAACTCCGCGGTGATGCGGTGCTCCTCCCGCTGCGGGGGTGTGCCGAGCAGGTCCTCCCAGATCCCGGGCAGGCCGGCGGTTTCGCCGTCGCGCCCGTACACCCGGATGCGCTGTACCTCGTCCAGCCCGCTGACCAGGCGAGGATCCGAAAGGAAGACGGCAGGCTCGACCCTGGGGATGCGCAGGCCCTGGCCGGGGTACAGCTTGCGGGCGGCCCACTCCAGCTGGCCCCTGAGTTCCTTGGCCTTCAGGTCCGTCAGATGCAGCGGGTTCGGGATGGTGCGGACCTTGTCGTCGCCCCAGAAGGTCCACGTGGAGCCGTTGTTGACCAGGCGCCCGGGGTGGCCCTTGAGCTCGACCAGGTAGAGGCCGCGCGGCACGGCGATGAACAGGTCGCACTCGTTGACGCGTCCGGAGGACGCGGAGAAGGAGAACGTGGCCCAGGCACGGTAGGGCTCGGCCTGCGGCATGAGTCGCTTGATGTGGTCGAGCGCGTCCTGCTCCCAGGGAAACGGGGAGGTGCGGGTTTGGTGCCAGCGCTGGACCTTCGGTGGGGTGGGCTTCGCAGATGCCCCGCCGCTGGCTGCCCCCACCTGTCCACCACGCCTTCCGTCACCTTGACCCGGCCACGCCTTGAGCTGAGAGACCTCAGGGCAGGCAGAATTGATGGTATGTCACTGATCGTTCTGGTCGGTAACCGGACGATCACATCGATCTGACATCGTGCCAGGTAGGAGCACAAATGGGCAACGAAACGGTCGTACTGTGATGCGTCTGTAGCCACGAGCAGCACGGTGGATCTCGGCGGCTCCCTCTCTCGCCCGGTCCCTCGTTGATCGAAGTGCTCCCCACGCCGTCTGGCTCAACGACACCGACACCGTGGTCTCGGCCAGTGCCCAGGTGTGGCTCCGCGGCGAGGGAGAAAAACTGGAAGCCGAGGCCTTGGACTTCGTCAGCCAACGGATCACCGCCAAGTGCAAGGTTCCGGTCCGCCGCACTGCAGGGCGTGCCGTCGACCTCGACTTCGCGATCCGGTCGGTCCAAGAAGCCGCCCGCACGCACGACCAGGCACTGCGGGAGGCTGTCGGTGCCGACCACTAGCGTCGAAGACGAAACCGGCCGTTGAGGGGGAAGAATGATGTCCGGAGGCAGGGGTGGGCCGGCCCTACAGCGGATACGGGCGAGATGGGTAGGACACCCGGGAACGGACTGGGCGATCGCGAGCCTGCTCACCTCCCTGCACTTTCTCGCCGTCCGACTCTCCGGAGCCGGCGACGTCCTCGGCTGGCCGGGCAACGGACAGCGCCTGGGCATCTACACCACGACAGCCACCGTCGTCGCGATCACCGGCAGTTTCGTCACCGCGGCTGTCGCCCAGTACGCCTCCGGCTCCGGGCGGCGGATGCGGATCCTACGGACCTCGGAGGCCCTGGGATCCCAGTTCCGCCGCAACTGGGTCAGTATCCTGAGTGCGACGCTCGCGATCTCCGGCATATGTCTCCTGGCGAGCATCCTCGACACCACCGGGCGCGACCACGGCGGCGTGCACTGGGCAGTCGAGCTGGCATTGCTCCTCGGCATTGCCCGCTCATACCGCGTGCTCTACCTCTTCAGAGCCGTCATCACAGCTGGGGACGCCGACTTGGGCGAGATGCCGTGACTGCGGGGCCGGGCAAGGCTTCTGAACCGCCTCACCAGTCAGCACGGAATGAGGTGGGCTCGGCAGCGCAGTGGAATGTTAATGATCTTCATTGCGATGAGCGGGCCGGCGGGGAGCTGGGCAGGTGGGAGAGGCCGAGCTCAGGTGCGAACCTCGCCTGCGGCAGGAACCCGGTGGATCTGGCCGCCAGACACCAGCTCACGCAGCTTCGCGCCGGTCTCTGTGCCCTCGAGTAGCGTGTCAACGGCCATTGAGATGCCCAGGTGGGCGGTCTCGGGGTGTCCAGGCTGGTGGCCATCAGAAATCCATGCCTGTGGCCAGTGGTGTTCCTAGGGCGGGGGTCAGCTCAAGGGGACCACTCCCTTGCCGGTGAGGGCCTCGGCGAGGCGGTGGGAGTCGCCGCTGGTGGTGACCAGGTGAGCGTGGTGCATGAGGCGGTCGGTGGAGGCCCCGGCGAGGGTCTTCG
>NZ_JBIURH010000082.1:0-21637 GCF_044740765.1 Kitasatospora sp. NPDC088346 | reverse complement strand
CGGCCCGGTTGGGCCGGGGGCGCGCGGGGGGTGGCGGGGCCTGGGGGGGGGCCGTTTCGGCCGGGGGACCCGGCCCGCGGGCGCCGGGTCCGCGGGCTCGTGGCAGGGCGTCCTCAGGAGCGCCGGGTCAGACCGCGGCACCGACGGAACGGCCGGTGCGGCGGCGCCGGATGGCGAGCGCCGAGACAGCGATGCCGCCGGCCAGCAGGACCGCGCCGGTGGCCGCACCGCCGCCCGCGACCAGACCGCCGCCACCGGTGTGCACGCCACCGTGCGGCTTCGCGTACTCCGCCTTCTCCTCCTTGCCGCCCTTGCCGTGTTCCTCCGTCGGCGTGGCCTCCTTGGAGGAGTCCTTCACTTCCTTGTCGCTTCCCTCCCAGGCCTTCTCATGGCTGCCGCTGTCGCCCGCGACATCCGCGTGGGCGACGGCGGGGGCGCCGAGGAGGAGGGTGGCGGCGATGGCCGCGCCGGTGGCGAGGGTCCGTGCAGAACGCATGGGATCCGTCCTTCCGGTGCTCGCGAGGGCCGGCCCGATGCCGGCTTCGGGTTCGCAGGAGCACCGTTCCTCACCGTGGGCGGCCGGGCGGTGCTCCGCACTCGGAGGGCGCCGTACCGGGGTACCTTGTGGGCTTTTCGGGTGGTGTGCGTCAACTTTTCGGCGCGCCTGCCGAGATGGGGGAAGCGGCCGGGGCAGGGGTGTGACCGCGCGGATCGGGGGCAGCCGAACCGGTGACGGGGACGACGGAGCCGAGCGCGGGAGGTCGCGGCATGACGCAGGACATCTGGAACCACCGGCCCGGCAGCGGGCACCGGCCGGACGCCGCACCGGTCGGGTACCGGGTCGAGGCCACCGACGGCCCGCTCGGCACGGTGGACCGGCACTCGGACGAGGTCGACGCGGCCCACCTGGTGGTGGACACCGGGCCGTGGATCCTCGGCCGGGAGGTGCTGCTGCCGGCCGGTGTCGTGCGGTCGGTCGACCATGCCGCCCGCACCGTGCACGTCGGTCTGACCAGGGACGGCGTCAGGAACGCCCCGGCGTACGTCCGCGCGGAGCACACCGGCGACCGGGGCTTCTTCGAGCAGCTCGCCGGCTACTACGGACCCATGATCTGAGGCCCGGCGGGCCCGGTGGGCCGCGGGCGGAACGGAAGGAGAACCCACGGATGACCGACGTGTCGCGCCTGCCCGGCGCTTTCGAGGAGTCCTGGAGCTGGCAGGTACGGGCCGCCTGCCGGGGCCTGGACGGCAACCTGTTCTTCCACCCCTCGGGGGAGCGGGGTGAGGCGCACCAGGAGCGGGAGGCGGCGGCCAAACAGGTGTGCGCGGGCTGTCCGGTCCGGGCCGAGTGCCTGCGCCACGCGCTGGAGGCCCGCGAGCACTACGGGGTGTGGGGCGGCCTGGCGGAGGACGAGCGGGCGGCCCTGCTCCCGCCGGTCCGCCCCCGGCCCGCGGCCGCCCCGGCCCGCCGTCGCCCGCGTTCGCGCCGTCCGGAGCCGCGGCGCGCCCCGGCCGCCCGGTGATCCCCCCGCCCGGTGACCGCCGTGCCGGTGGCCGCTGCCGCGGGACCGGCGCCCGAGCGCACCGCAGGCCCGAGCAGACAGCCGCCCGAGCACAGCGGCGCCGCCGGGTCAGTCGCAGTGCGGCCGGTCGCCCGGCCGGGTGGGCGCGGTCAGGTGGGTCGCCCGTAACGCCACCTCGATGGCGAACCGGCTCTCGCCGTCGGCGAGGCGGTCGCCGAAGGCCCGCTCCAGGGTGCGGATGCGGTAGCGCACGGTCTGCGGGTGCACCCCGAGCAGCTCCGCCATCTCGGCCGCGGTGGCCCGGGTGGTGAGCCAGGTGTGCAGGGTCTCCAGCAGCCGGGTGCGGCGGGTCGGGGTGAGGGCGGCCAGCGGTGCGAGGTGGCGTTCCGCGATCTGCCGGAGCAGGGCCGGGTCGCCGAGCAACCAGAGCCGGACGAGGTGGTCCTCGCAGTAGGCCGGCGGCCGGTCCTCGGCGGCGTCGGCGGGTACGGAGGCGAGCAGGTGCCTGGCCCAGCGCAGCGAGTCCGCGGCCTCGCCGAGCGGGGTGGTCAGGCCGACGGCGGCCCGGCAGCCCGCCAGCGCGGCGGCCAGGGCACGGCGGCGCCGCTCGTCCAGCGGGCCCGGTACCAGCAGGTACGGCTCGCGGCCGGCCAGGTCGACCAGGACGTCCCGGTCGAGCAGGGCGCGTGCGGGGCGGGAACCGCTGCCGAGGGCGACCAGGGTCACCTGGTCGGGGAGCGCCCAGGCGGCGTGCTCGGCCAGCTCGGCCAGGGCGCCGCGGGCCACCGAGGCGCCGCCGAGGATCCGGCGCAGCAGCCGACGGCGCCGGTTGTCGGGCTCCTCGCCGAGCTCGGCCATCGCCTGGAGGTAGCCCTCGCGGGAGAGCTCGGCGATCTCGCCCATGTAGGCGAAGAGCGCGTCGGCGAAGGCCATCAGCACGGTCGCCGAGAGGTTGTAGCGGCGGCCGACCGCGCGGACCCTGCGCAGCGCGACCTGGCAGCCGATCCGGTAGGCGTCCTGGAGCATGTCCAGGCTGCGTCCCTCGTAGGCCTCGAAGCGGCCGAAGCGGCGGCAGATCTCGTCGCGCAGCGAGGTGGTGGCGGTGGAGGCGGCGACCTGGTCGACGAAGGTGGCGATGTTCTGCTCGATGCCGACCCGGACGACCCGGGCGTTCGGGCCCTCCAGCAGTTCCCGGTACTCGGGGATGACGCTGACGATCTCGGCGGCCATCTCCTTGAGCAGGCTGGGGAGTTCGGGGCGCATCACGGCGGCCAGTTCGCGTGGGATCTGTTCCATCGGCCCGGTGAACCCGGCTGGCTTCGGTGGCCTGGCCATGTGCTCCCCCTGACGGGTCGGCCGGCGGGCGCGCGGGTCGGCCGCCCGGCCCCCGCCGGGGCCGGTCGGTGGCGGCGCGTCGCCGGCGGTTTCGCCGCGGTCGCTCCGGCCCGGTGTGCGGCTCGGTCGGGCGCGTGCGGACGAGTTGTGGTGGTTCGCTGAAGATAGAGCACGAGCGGTACTCGGCGCAGCACCGCGGGCACGGGAACCGCCTTTTGAGCCAGGGGAGTTGGCCGGGTGCGCCGGATGGCGGCGGTCGGGCGGTGCTCACTTCGGGACAAAAACCGGTGAGGTTCTCATCCGGGGGGAACAAGAAATTACCGGCGAGTAGGGATGTCTGCGGGATCTGCGACCGCAGCGTTGCGCGGCCACATTACCCGTGCGTAACGTCCCACCTCAGCGGGGCGTCCCCCACATTTCGCCCCCGCATCCCGAAAGCGTGCCGTCGTCGAACTCCCGTTGTCGGACGGGAGGTTCGAACGATCCCGCACGCCGAAGCCCGGAAAGGACCAGCCCGTGCGCAAGACAGTCAAGGGCGCCCTTGTCGCCGCCGCAGCGATCTCCGCCGCGGCCGGACTCGCACTCGCCCCGGCCACCGCCACCACCACCGCCACCTGGACGGCCAGCCCCGGCGGGGCGTGGACCGCCAAGGCCACCTCGCCCAAGCTCACCGACACCCGGACCGGCACCAAGCTCACCTGCAGCTCCTCCGCGGCCGCCGGCGTGCTGGCGCCGACCAGCAACGGGCTGCCGATCTCGACCATCACCTCGGTCACCTGGGCGAGCTGCTCCGGTCCGCTCGGCATCACCTTCAGTGTCACCGCGCAGAACCTGCCCTGGGGCATCAACGCCCTCACCTACAACTCCACCACCGGGGTCACCACCGGCACCCTCACCGGGGTGAAGGCCCACATCAGCGGCGCCGGCTGCACCGCCGACTTCGCCGGCCCCACCAGCACCACGCCCGCCACCCTCACGGGCACCTACAACAACTCCACCAACACCCTCACCGTCAGCGGCGGCGACCTGCACGCGTACAACGTCTCCGGCAGCTGCCTGGGCCTGCTGAACAACGGCGACCCGGCGACCTACAACGCCGCCTACGTGCTCAGCGCCCCGCAGGTCATCACCTCGCCGTGAGCTGATCCGGCGGACGCCGCCGCAGGGCCCCGGCCCGGACTCCCTCCGGGCCGGGGCCCACCGAGGTGTGCGCACCTGCTGACAAGCCGTCAGTCCGGAATTGTCATCCGGTGACAGGATTCCGAGGCCGCCGAAGGTTCGCACACCCGGCTTGGTGCGATCACTTGTGACGGCTTGTTACCCGGCCGTAGTGTCCTGCGTCCCGAGCCGTTCGCGCCCGTTCCTTCCCGCGTCTCCTCCCGCGTGCCGGGCTCGGGGCCGCCGCCGTGCCGCCATGCCGTCCTGCCGTGCCGCCCCGCAACGCCGCCGTGCCGCCGTGTCCCCGCTCCGCCGTGCCGCCGTACCCCCGCTCCGCCGCTCCGTCCCCGTGTGCCCGCCGAGACCGACCGAGGAGTCCCGCCATGAGCGACGCAGCCCGTCGCCGTCGCCGTCCCGCGCGGCCGGCCGCCGTCGCCGCGGCCGTACTGCTCCTCGGGCTGGTGCCCGGCGGCTCCTCGGTGGCCGACGGCGCCGCCCCGCCGGTCCCGGTGGCGTACGGCTGCGCGACCCCGGGCGGTGCCGTGCCCGTCACCGTCGCCGTGGCGCAGAGGTACCCCGCCCGGGCCGAGGTGGACCGGCCGTTCCAGCCCGGTGCCGCGACCGTGACCGTCACCGTGCCGCAGGCCTCGCTCGCCGCCCTGCTGCCCGCCGGGACGGCCTCCGTGGCCGGCCGCGCGGCCCTCGCCGTCACCGTGGCGCAGGGCACCTCGTCCGCCGAGGCGCGCTGGCCGGAGCTCCGGACGGCCAGCGCACCCGTACCCGCCACCGGGGACCTCGTGCTCACGGGCGAGGGGCTCACGACGCGGGTCACCGTGACCGCCCCCGGCCCGGTGGTCTTCACACTCACCACCCTCACCCTCGACCTCCGGCCGGCACCGACCACGGCCGCCACCGGCGCGACCGCCGCCGACCCGGCCCCCGGCGGCGCGGCGGCCCCCGGCGCCGTCTGCACGCCGGGGCCGGACGTCGCGCCGCTGGGAACGGTCCAGGTGCCGGGGCAGGGCTCCGCCTCGCCGTCCCAGGCCTCGCCGTCCCAAGCGCCGCCGTCCCAGGCCTCGCCGTCCTCCGCCTCGCCGTCCCCCTCCGCCGCGCCGGACGCTCCGCCCGTGACCACCCCTCCCGCTGCCACCCCTCCCGCCGTCACCACGCCGCCGGCCGGCCCGGGCGCGGCCCGCCCGAACGGCGCCACGCTGCCGCACGTCCAGCTGGGCCGGCTGCCCGGACGGGCCGTGCGGCGCGGCACCGTCCGGGTGGAGCCGGCGGAGCACTCGGGCGTGAACACCTGCCCGCCCGCGCCGACCGGGGCGCTCGACCCCGCCCGGCTGCCCCCGGTTCCCGCGGGCGCCACGGTGATCCCGTTCCCCGACGCGGAGCCCTTCCCGGACGTGCCCGCCTGTGCCTTCGCGGTCGGCTACGCCAACGTGCACAAGCTCCGCCAGGCCGCGGTGGTCAACGACCCCGGGCGCGGTCCGGCGCTCGCCGCGCTGAACCTCACCCGCCGCTTCGTCACCCTGTGGGACCCGGAGCCCGGGCAGCAGCCGTACCTGGAGGCGGACTCGCTCGGCTACCTCAAGCTGCCGCCCTCCGACACCACCTTCCTCACCTACGGTTTCATCCCCACCACGGCGAAGATGGAGTTGCTCCCGCTCGGCCCGCTCACCATCGTGGCCACCGGGAACTCCGACTGGGACCAGCCGGTGGAGTTCACCATCGGCGGCCACCAGACGCTGCGGCTGTACGACGTGAAGATCAACGGGACCCCGCTGGACGTCGGCCCGGACTGCCGGACGGTGACCCCGGTCGACCTCAGGCTCACCGGCCGCCAGGACGACTACCTGCCGGACGGCGGCGACGGCAAACCCGACTACACCCTGCAGACCGGCGGCCCGCTCGCCCAGCGCGACCTGACCATCCCCCCGTTCGCGGGCTGTCGCAACGGAGGCGAGGACCTGGACGCGCTGTTCACCGCCGCCGTCTCCGGCCCGGGGAACTCGCTCAACCTCGTCCAGGGTGCGATCTGCACCCCGACGAGCGACCAGCCCAACGGGTGCGAGCCGGAGATCGAGCTCCCTGCCCTGCCGCACCGCCGCTGACCGCCGCACCTCCAGGGAGCCGCCATGGGAATCGAAGTGACCGTCGAGGGCCTCACCAAGTCCTTCGGCCGGCAGACCGTCTGGCAGGACGTCACGCTCACCCTGCCGCCCGGCGAGGTGACGGTGATGCTCGGCCCGTCCGGCACCGGCAAGACGGTGTTCCTGAAGTCCGTCATCGGGCTGCTCAAACCGGAACGGGGCCGGGTGCTGGTCGACGGCGTCGACATGGTCAGCAGCCCCGAAGGGCAGATCTACGAGGCCCGCCGGCTGTTCGGGCTGATGTTCCAGGACGGCGCGCTGTTCGGCTCGCTCAACCTGTACGACAACATCGCCTTCCCGCTGCGCGAGCACACCCGCCGCAAGGAGAGCGAGATCCGCCGGACCGTGATGGAACGGATGGAGATGGTCGGCCTGGTCGGCTCGGAGGCCAAACTCCCGGGCGAGATCTCCGGCGGCATGCGCAAGCGCGCCGGCCTGGCCCGCGCCCTGGTGCTCGACCCGCAGATCGTGCTCTGCGACGAACCGGACTCCGGCCTCGACCCGGTCCGCACCTCCTACCTCTCCCAGCTGCTGATCGACCTGAACGCCCAGATCGACGCGACCATGCTGATCGTCACCCACAACCTCGACATCGCCGCCACCGTCCCCGACAACATCGGCATGCTCTTCCGTCGCGAACTGGTCGCCTTCGGCCCCCGCGAGACGCTGCTGACCAGCGACGAGCCCGTCCTGCGCCAGTTCCTCGGCGGTCACCGGGCCGGACCGATCGGGATGTCCGAGGAGAAGGACGAGGCCGTGCTCGCCCGGGAACGCGCCGACGCCCACCCCGAACCATACGAACGGCGCCCGGTCCCGGCCCAGTTGCAGCCCTCGCCCGGCCTGCCGCCGCGCCCCGCCCTCCTCCGCCGGCAGGAACGGCCGACCGCCGGACGGCCGGCATGACCGGCCCGGGCGGCGCCGCCGTCGGCGCACTGCGCCACACCGGACAGCTCTTCGCGCTCTGCGCCACCACCCTCCGGGACACCTTCCGCCGGCCCTTCCAGCTGCGGGAACTCATCGAGCAGTTCTGGTTCCTGGCCAGCGTCACCATCCTGCCCGCCGCCCTGGTCTCGATCCCGTTCGGTGCCGTCATCGCCCTCCAGGTGGGCTCGCTGGCCCAGCAGTTGGGTGCCCAGTCGTTCACCGGCGGGGCCAGCGTGCTGGCCGTCATCCAGCAGGCCGGACCGTTGATCGTGGCCCTGCTGATCGCCGGCGCCGGCGGCTCCGCGATCTGCGCCGACCTCGGTTCCCGCAAGATCCGCGAGGAGCTGGAGGCGATGGAGGTGATGGGCGTCTCGCCCGTCCAGCGCCTCGTCGTCCCACGGGTGCTGGCCGCGATGGCGGTCGCCGTCCTGCTCAACGGCCTGGTCTCGGTGGTCGGCACGCTCGGTGGCTACTTCTTCAACGTCACCCTCCAGCACGGCACCCCGGGCGCCTACCTGTCCAGCTTCTCCGCGCTCGCCCAGCTCCCCGACCTGTACGTCGGTGAGCTCAAGGCCCTGGTCTTCGGCTTCATCGCGGGCATCGTGGCCGCCTACCGCGGGCTCGGCCCGCGCGGCGGACCCAAGGGCGTCGGCGACGCGGTCAACCAGGCGGTGGTCATCACCTTCCTGCTGCTCTTCGTGGTCAACGTCGTGCTCACCGCGGTCTACCTGCGCGTCATCCCGCAGAAGGGAGCCTGAACCGTGGCCCTGCTGGACCGCGCCACCCCGCCCGGCGGCCCCCCGCAGCCGCCCCGCCGCTCCCGGCTCGCCTGGCTGGAGGAGACCGGCGACCACCTGCTGTTCCACCTCGCCGCCCTGCTGTGGATCCCGCGCGCCCTTCGCCGCTACACCCGCGAGATCCAACGGCTGCTCGCCGAAGTGGTGTTCGGCAGCGGCGGCCTCGGGGTCATCGGCGGCACGGTCGGCGTGATGATCGGCATGACGGTGGCCACCGGGACGGTGGTCGGCCTTCAGGGCTACGCCGCGATGAACCAGCTCGGCACCACCGCCTTCACCGGCTTCATCTCCGCCTACTTCAACACCCGGGAGATCGCCCCGCTGGTCGCCGGGCTCGCCCTGTCGGCGACCGTCGGCGCCGGGTTCACCGCGCAGCTCGGCGCGATGCGGATCAACGAGGAGGTCGACGCCCTGGAGGGCATGGGCATCCGCAGCCTGCCCTACCTGGTCACCACCCGCATCATCGCCGGGGTGGTCGCCATCGTGCCGCTCTACGGCATCGGCCTGCTCAGCTCGTACGCCGCCTCACGGGCCGTCACCGTGCTGGTCAACGGCCAGTCGGCCGGCACCTACGACCACTACTTCGGCCTCTTCCTCTCCCCGGCGGACGTGCTGCTGTCCGCCCTCAAGGTGCTGATCTTCAGCGTGATCGTCATCCTGGCGCACTGCTACTACGGCTACCACGCCAGCGGCGGCCCCGCCGGGGTCGGCATCGCGGTCGGCCGCTCGGTGCGCAACGCCATCGTCATCATCAGCGTCACCGACTTCTTCCTGTCGCTGGCGATCTGGGGCACCACCACCACGGTCAGGGTCGCGGGATGAGCGCCCGCAGCCCGCGCCGGGTCCGCCGCCGCACCGCCGGAGTGGTCTTCCTGCTGGTGCCCGCCCTGCTGGCCGGGCTGTCGATCGCCGTCTACGACAAGGCGTTCAGCGACGAGGCGACCGTCGTCGTGGAGACCGGCACCGCCGGCAACGAACTCCACCTCAACGCCGACGTCAAACTGCGCGGGGTGGTCGTCGGCCGGGTCCGCTCGGTCAGCGCCGACGGCGACCGGGCCCGGCTCACCCTCGCCCTCGACCCCGACCGGCTCGGCCGGATCCCCGCCGGGGTACGGGCCCAGCTGCTGCCCACCACGCTGTTCGGCGAACGCTTCGTCGCCCTCGTCCCCACCGGCGACCCGGTGCCCGGCGGCCCGCTCAAGGCCGGCGCCACCATCCCGCAGGACCGCTCCGCCGACGCCGTCGAACTCGAACAGGTCCTCGACCACCTGCTCCCGCTGCTCACCGCCGTCCAGCCGGAGAAGCTCGCCGCCACCCTCCAAGCCGTCGCCACCGCCCTGCGCGGACGCGGCGAGCAACTCGGCCGGACCCTCGTCCGGCTGGACGACTACCTCGCCCAGCTCAACCCCCAACTCCCCGCCCTCAACCGGGACATCAAGGAGCTCGTGACCGTCGGCCGGACGTACGCGGACGCCGCCCCCGACGTCCTCCAGGCACTCACCGACCTCACCACCACCAGCGCCACCCTCGCCCAGCAACAGGCCGGCCTGCGCAGCCTGTACGCCACCGGAACGGCCGGTGCCGACGACCTCACCGACTTCCTCCAGCGCAACCGCCCCACCCTGATCCGCCTGTCCGCCGACAGCCGCGGCACCCTGGAGCTGCTCGCCGAGTACGCCCCCGCCTTCCCGTGCACCCTGCGCACCCTCGCCGAGTTCGTCCCGGTGATGGACAAGGCCCTGGGCAAGGGCACCGACCAGCCCGGCCTGCACGTCGACGTCACCACCGTGCCCTCCCGCGGCGCCTACCTGCCCGGCCGGGACACCCCCGCCTACCGGGCCTCCGGCGGCCCGCGCTGCTACCAGGTCCCCTACACCGGCCACGGCGGCGCACCCGCCCCCGCCGGCCCCGCCGACGGCTTCCCGATGCCGGCCGCGCCGGGCCTCGGACTGCCCAACTCGCCACAGGAGAACGCGCTTGTCAACGAACTCCTGGCCCCCGGACGGGGCACCACCACCCCCCTCCCGGACTGGAGCAGCCTGCTCGCCGGACCGCTGCTGCGCGGGGCGGAGGTGACCCTGAAGTGAGACGCCGATCCCTCGCCGGGCCGATCACCAAGTCCCTGGTGTTCATCCTGGTCACGGCCCTCGCCACCACCGCCCTCGCGTTCGGCATCGCCGACACCGGCGTCGGCGACACCACCGGATACCGGGCCCGCTTCACCGACGCCACCGGCCTGTCCGAGGGCGACAGCGTCCGGATCGCCGGCGTCCGGGTCGGCCGGGTCGACAGCGTCACCGTGGTCGACCACCGCCTCGCCCAGGTCCGTTTCACCGTCCGCCGCGACCGCACCCTGCCCGGCTCCGTCACCGCCTCCGTCAAGTACCTCGACCTGGTCGGCCGGCGCTACCTCGACCTCGAACAGGGCACCGGACAGGTCGGCGAACGCCTCGCCCCCGGCGCCACCATCCCCACCGAACGCACCCGGCCGGCCCTCGACCTCACCCAGCTCTTCAACGGGTTCCAGCCGCTCTTCCAGGGGCTGTCCCCGACCGAGGTCAACCGGCTCGCCGAGGAGATCGTCCAGGTCCTCCAGGGTCAGGGCGGCACCGTCGACGGCCTGCTGCGCAGCATCGGCTCACTGACCACCACGCTGGCCGGCAAGGACCAGGTGATCGGCCGGGTCATCGACAACCTCAACACCGTCGTCGCCACCGTCAACACCCACGAACAGGGCTTCACCGAGCTGGTCACCACCCTCCAGCAACTGGTCACCGGCTTCGACCGCGACCGGCAGCCCATCGGCGAGGCCGTCGACGCCCTCGCCGGGCTCACCACCTCCACCGCCGGCCTGCTGGAGGACGGCCGGCAGCCGCTCAAGGACTCGATCGGCCAACTCGGTCGCCTCTCCGCCGGCCTCGCCGACAACACCCCGCAGCTCGAACGCTTCCTCCGGCTCAGCCCCGAGAAGCTGCGCACCCTCGGACGCCTCGCCTCCTACGGCTCCTGGTTCAACCTCTACCTCTGCCAGGCCACCGTCACCGGTGTCACCACCAGCGACGGCAGCCCGCCCCCCACCGGCATCGCCGTCACCGAACCGAGGTGCCGCGCATGAGGCTCCGCCGCGACCCGCACCGCCCGCTGCTGCGCCCCCTGCGCGACCGCAACCCGGTCGCCGTCGGAGCCGTCGGCCTGCTGCTGCTCCTGCTCGCCACCGCACTCGCCTACCGCGCCGACGACCTCCCGCTGATCGGCCGCGGCACCACGTACACCGCCGAGTTCACCGAGGCCGCCGGGCTGCGCCCCGGCAACGAGGTACGGGTGGCCGGCGCCCGGGTCGGCAAGGTCACCCGGGTCGCCCTGGCCGGCGCCCGGGTCAAGGTCGCCTTCCGGGTCGAGCACACCTGGGTCGGCGACGCCACCACCGCCGCGATCGGCATCCGTACCCTGCTCGGCGAGAAGTACCTCGCCCTCGACCCGCTCGGCGCCGACCGGCAGGACCCCCACCGCACCATCCCCAGCAGCCGCACCACCTCGCCCTACGACGTCACCCAGGCGCTCGACGGCCTCGGCCGGACCCTCGGCGCCATCGACACCGCCAAGCTCGCCGAGAGCTTCCGCACCATCTCCGACACCTTCAAGGACACCCCCGCCTCGGTCCGCACCGCCGCCGACGGCCTCTCCTCGCTCTCCCGCACCATCGCCGGCCGCGACGCCCAACTCGCCGAACTGCTTCGCGGCAGCACCACACTCACCCGCACCCTCAGCGACCAGAACAGCCGCTTCACCGCGCTGCTCACCGACGGCGACCGGCTGCTCGCCGAGATCGAACGCCGCCGCGACGCCGTCCACCGGCTGCTCACCGGCACGGCCGACCTCGGCACCCAGCTCACCGGCCTGGTCCAGGACAACGAACGGCAGCTGCGGCCCACCCTGGAGGCCCTCGACCGGGTCGCCGACGTCCTGCGGGCCGACCAGCAGAACCTCGACCAGACCCTCGCCCTGGTCGGGCCCTACTACCGGCTGATGGGCAACACCCTGGGCAACGGCCGCTGGTTCGACGCCTACCTCTGCGGGGTGGTGCCCCGCGACTACCTGCCCGCCGGCGGCTCACCGCCCAGCGGCTGCCTGCCCACCCGGCCGGAAGGAGCCCAGCGATGACCCGCCGGCGCACCGCCCTCGTCGCGGCCCTCGCCGCCACCGCCGTCCTGGCCACCGCGCTGGTCGCCGCACCCGCCGTCACCGGCCCGGACGGCACCCACCTCACCGTCTGGTTCGACCACGCCGTCGGCGTCTACGCGGGCTCCGACCTCAGGATCCTCGGCGTGCGGGTCGGCACCGTGGACGGCGTCCACCCGCAGGGCCGCCAGGTCCGGGTCGACCTCTCCGTCGACCACGGCGTCAAGGTGCCGGCCGGCGCCTCCGCCGTGGTCGTCGCCCCCAGCGTGGTCGCCGACCGCTACGTCCAGCTCACCCCCGCCTGGACGGGCGGCCCCGAACTCGGCGAACACGGCGTCATCCCCGCCGAACGCACCGCCGAACCCGTCGAGATCGACCAGCTCTACCAGAGCATCGGCGACCTCGCCGCCACCCTCGGCCCCGACGGCGCCAACGCCACCGGCGCCCTCTCCCAGCTGCTCGACACCGGCGCCGCCAACCTCGCCGGCAACGGCGCCGCGATCGGCGACAGCGTCGAGGAGCTCGGCCGGGCCGCCAAGACCCTCTCCGGCCACAGCGACGACCTGTTCACCACCCTCACCCAGCTCCAGTCCTTCACCAGCATGCTCAAGGACAACGACGCCAAGGTCCGCTCCGCCACCGACCGGCTCTCCACCGTCACCGGCTTCCTCGCCGAGGACCGCGAGAACCTCGGCCAGGCCCTGCGCCAACTCGCCACCGCCCTCGGCCAGGTGCAGACCTTCATCGCCGACAACCGCGCCCGGCTCGCGGCCAGCGTCGACCGCCTCGTCCCGCTCACCCGCAGCCTGGTCGAACAACGCGCCTCGCTCGCCGAACTCCTCGACACCGCACCACTGGCCGCCGGCAACCTGCTGGGCGCCTACGACCAGGCCCACGGCACCCTCGACGGCCGCGCCAACCTCACCGAACTCGCCGGCGGCGCCCTGCCGCTGCCCCTCCCCGGAGCCGGCCGATGAGACACCGACCCGCCCTCGCCGCCGCCGCGGTCCTGATCCTGCTCACCGGCTGCTCCGCCGCGACCGGCGGCCTCCAGGACCTCCCGCTGCCCGGCGGCGCGGACCTCGGCAGCCACCCGTACCAGGTCCGGGCCGAGTTCGCCGACGTGCTCAGCCTCGTCCCGCAGGCCGCCGTCAAGGTCAACGGCGTCGCCGTCGGCCGGGTCTCCGACATCGCCCTCGCCCCCGACGGCTGGACGGCCCTGGTCACCCTCCGGCTCAACGGCGACGTCCACCTCCCCGGCAACGCCACCGCCCACCTCGCCCAGTCCGGCCTGCTCGGCGAGAAGTACGTCCAGCTGGCCGCACCCACCGCCGGCACCGGCACCCTCGCCGCCGGCGCGCTCATCCCGCTCGACCGCACCAACCGCAACCCCGAGGTCGAAGAGGTCTTCGGTGCCCTCTCGATGCTCCTCAACGGCGGCGGCATCGACCAACTGCGCACCATCAACACCGAACTCGGCAAGGCCCTCACCGGCAACGAGGCCCAGCTGCGCTCGGTGCTCGACCGCCTCGCCACCCTCACCGGCGAACTCGACGCCCACCGCCAGGACATCACCGACGCCCTCGACGGCATCGATCGGCTCTCCGCCACCCTCGCCACCCGCGACCGGCAGATCGGCACCGTCCTGACCGGGCTCAGCCCCGGCCTCGCCGTCCTCGAACAGCAGCGCGGCGAACTGGTCACCCTGCTGCGCTCCCTCGACCGGCTCTCCGCCGTCGCCGTCGACACCGTCGAGCGCAGCCGCGCCGACCTGGTCGCCGACCTGACGGCCCTGGCCCCCACCCTCCAGCGCCTCGCGGACGCGGGCAAGGACCTGCCCGACTCCCTCCAGGTGCTGCTCACCTACCCGTTCACCGACGAGGTGCTGCGCGGAGTGAAGGGCGACTACCTCAACGTGTACCTCGGCCTGGCGGCCGCCCCCGGCACCCGGATCACCCCCGAGCTCGACCCCGACGACACCGCCGCCCCGCCGCCCACCACCCCCGTGCCCGGCGACGGCACGGGCGACGGGAGCGGTGGTACGGGCGACGGGACCGGGGCCGAGGGCGCGCTGCCCCTCCCGCTGCCCTCCGCCACCACCCGGCAGGGGAGGGACCGCTGATGCTCACCCTCGCCACCCGGCTGAAGAACCTCGCCTTCCTGGTGATCGCCGTCCTGGTACTCGGCTTCATCGCCGTCCAGCACGCCGACCTCGGCCGGTACGTCGGGCTGCGCGACTCCTACCGGGTCGACGTCGAACTCGACCGCACCGGAGGCCTGTTCGAGCACGCGGACGTCACCTACCGGGGCGTGTCGGTCGGCCGGGTCGGCCACCTCAGCCTGACCCCGGACGGCGTCCGCGCCGAACTGCGGATCTCCGGCTCCGCCCCGCGGATCCCCAGCCGGCTGCAGGCCGTCGTCGCCAACCTCTCCGCGGTCGGCGAGCAGTACCTCGACCTGCGGCCCACCACCGACCAGCCGCCCTACCTCACCGACGGCTCCACCATCGCCCGCGCCGACACCGCCACCCCCGCACCCGTCACCGACATGCTGACCCACGTCGACGCCCTGGTCGGCTCCGTCCCGCTGCAGTCCCTGCGGACCGTGGTCGACGAGTTCGGCCGCGCCTTCGACGGCCAGTCCGACAACCTCCAGGCCCTGCTGGACGGCAGCGACCGCCTCGTCGACGCCGCGAGCGCCGCGCTGCCCGCCACCACCCGGCTGGTGGTCGACACCGAGACCGTCCTGCGCACCCAGAACGACGAGGCCGACGCGATCCGCGCCTTCGCCACCGGCGCCCGCGACCTGGCCGGCCAGCTCGTCCGCTCCGACACCGACCTGCGGCGTGTCATCGCCACCGGACCGCAGGCTGCCGCCCAGGTCAGCGCCCTGGTCAAGGACCTCGACCCCGGGCTGAGCGTGTTGCTCGCCAACCTGCTCACCACCGCCGAACTCGGCGTCACCCGCCAGCACGGCATCGAGGAACTCCTGGTCCGGCTACCGGCCGTGGCCGCCGCCGGCTCCACCGCCGTCGACGCCGACGACGGCGCCCACCTTGGCATGGCCGTCACCTTCTTCTCCCCGCTGCCCTGCACCACCGGCTACGGCGGCACCACCTACCGCAACGGCCTGGACACCGGCCCGGCACCCGCGTTCAACACGGCCGCCGGCTGCACCGCCCCCGCCTCCTCCGGCAGCTCGGTCCGCGGCTCCGGCAACGCCCCCAAGGGCGGCGTGCCCACACCCGTGGCCCCCGCCACCGCCGCCCCGCACACCGGACGGATCGACCGGTGACCCGCACCCGGCCCACCCCCAGCACCCGGCCCGCGCGGCTCCTCCGGGCCGCCGCCTGGCTGCTCGCCACGGTCTGCTGCGCCCTCGGCGCCCTCCAGTACGGCCGGGCGAGCACCGACGGATCCCTCGCCGCGGCCCGCGACCGGGACACCGCGCTGGCCGCCGGCCGGCAGGCCGTCGCCGAGCTCACCAGCGCCGAGGCCGGCCGGGCCGAGGCCACCCGGGCCCGCTGGCTGGCCGTCAGCGGGGGAGCCCTGCACGACCGGCTCGGGGCCGGTCCCGCCACCGACCCCGGCGTCACCTCGCACGGAACCGTCGTCGAGGCCGCCGTCACCGCCCTGGACCCCGGCGCCCGCACCGCCCGGCTGATCGCCGTCGTCCGGGTCGAACTCATCCCGGCCGCCGGCACGGTGACCACCGACCGCCGGCGGCTGGCCGCGACCCTCACCCGGACCGGTGCGGGCTGGAAGGTCACGGCCCTCGCCGCCGTACCGGTCGGGACGGCCTGAGTGGCGACCGGGACCCCACCCGCCGGGACCCTGCCGGCCGAGCCCGCCGGGACCGCCGAGCCCGCCGGAACTGCCCCGGCCGGGCCGCGCCCGCGGCACCGCCTCGCGGCGGCGGGGATCGCGCTGCTGCTCCTGGCCGGCGCGGCGCTGCTGGCCGGTGCCCGGCAGGAGCGGTCGGGCGCCGACACCGGCAACCGTGCGCTGACCGACCGGGCCGCGACCGCCCGGGTGATCGCCGAGGTGGGCGACGCGCTCGGCCGGCTCTTCTCCTACTCCGCCGCCGACACCGAGGCCACCCGCAGCGCGGCGGCCGCCGCCCTCGACGGCGCGGCCCGCGAGCAGTACCGCAGCCTGACCGACCAACTCCGCGGCTGGGTCGGTGAGCAGCGCCTGACGCTCACGACCACGGTGGTGAGCGCGGGCGCGGTCCGGCTGACGGCGGACTCCGCCGAGCTGCTGGTCCTGCTCGACCAGAGCGCCCGGCGGGCCGACGGCCCGCCCACCGTCACCGCCGCCCAGCTCACCGTGACCGCGCGGCTCGACGGCGGCCGCTGGCTGATCACCGGGCTCACGTCCCTGTAGTGGAGGATCTGATGACAGTTCGACGGGTGCGCCTGCGGGCCGACCGGCTCGCGCTCGCCCTGGTCGCGGTCGCGGCCGTGCTCGCCGCCTGGAGCGGCTGGTCGTGGTACGCGGCGGCGCACGACGACGCCACGGCCCGGGCCGGGACCCGTGACCGGGTCCTGGCCGCGGGGGAGCAGGCCGTGCAGAACATGAACACCCTCGACCACGCCGACCTCGCCCGCGGACTGGACCTCTGGGAGAGCTCCACCACCGGCGACCTGCACGCCCAACTCGTCCAGGGCCGGGGCGACTTCGAGGAGCAGGTCGAACAGGCCGGGACGGTCACCAGCGCCCGGATCCTGTCCGGTGCGGTCACCGAGCTGGACGAGCCGGCCGGCCGGGCGGCCGTCCTGGTCGCGGTCCGGATCACCGTCGCCGCCCCGAAGGCCGAGCCCGCCACCAAGGACAGCCGGATGCTCGGCGAGCTCACCCGGACCGCCGAGGGCTGGAAGCTCAGCGCCCTCGGCCAGGCCCCGATGGGCACCACCGGCACCCCGACGGGTTCGCCGGGCCCCACCCCGTCACCGTCACCCACCGGCCGCTGACCCGCCCTGTACGAGAGGAGCCGCCGGCCCATGTCGACGACCCGTCATCTGATCAACCGTCAACGGCGGCTCGCCGTGGCGCCCGCCCGGGTCCGGCCCGCATCCGCCACCGGCTCCGCCACCGCGCCGGAGTCCGCAGCCGCCGGCGAGTCCCTCGCGGCGCCCGAGCCGGCCGCGGAGGCGCCCCGAGCGCGTACCGCCCGGCCCCGCGCCCGGCCCCGCCGCACCACCGTCCTGCTGGGCGCGGCGGCCGTCCTGCTGGGCGCCTTCGCCGGCCGGGCCGCCCTGGCCGCCGCCGACCTGCGGGCCGACTCGGCCTCCCACAACAGCGCGCTGGTCGACCCGGCCCGCACCAGCGAGGTCAAGGGCACCGTCGCGGAGGCGGTGAACGCCCTGTTCTCGTACTCCTACGCCGACCCCGGCCGCACCGACCGGGCCGCGCAACGCCTGCTGACCGGAAGGGCGGTGGACCAGCACGCCACCCTGCTCGCCCAGGTCCGTGCCCAGGCGGCGGCGAAGAAGCTGGTGCTCACCACCACGGTCACCGACAGCGGGGTCCAGACCCTGGACGGCGACCGGGCCCGGGTGATCGTCTTCGCCGACCAGCGCAACACCAGCACCGCCGAGGGCGCCAAGGACGCGGCCACCTACGCGGCGGCGATGTTCGCCGTCGACGCCGTCCGCCGGGACGGCGGGTGGCGGATCGAGAACATCGACACCTTCGGCCGCTGACCGGCCGCCACCACCCTCACCCGGCCGGGCCCGAACCCGGGCCGAAGCCGCCCGGCCGGGACCGGGCGTGCACCAGTGGGAGGAAGATCGTGTCGACGATCTCCGTCAGGACCTGGTCGGGTGCGGGCGCGTAGGTGGTCAGGAACTCGTGGCGCAGCAGGTCGAAGGGGAGGGACTTGATGCGTTCGGTGAGGAGTTCCGGGTCGATCTCGCCGCGGTCGGCGGCGCGGTCGAAGAGCGCGTCGACGGCCTTGCTGCGCCCGGTTGCCAGGGGGTCGCGCAGGTCGGCGGGGTTGGTGCCGGTCTCCTGGTGGTAGCCGGCGAGTTGGACGCTCATGACGGTGACGAGCTGGAGGCGGGTGGCGTTGATCTCGCGCAGGAGGGTGAGGACGTCCTCGCGGAGGCTGCCGGTGTCGGGGACGTCGAGGACGTGTTCCTTCAGGACGTGGAGGACGGCGGCCCGGACGAGTTCGTTGCGGTCGGACCAGCGGCGGTAGAGGACGTTGGGGCTGGTGGCCGCGCGGCGGACGACGGCGTCCATGGTGAACCTGGCGTAGCCGCTGGCCGCGAGTTCCTCCCAGGCCGCGTCGAGGAGCGCCTTCTCCAGTGCCGCCCCGCGGCGCCGCTCGGACATCCAGAACCCCTTAGATAGACTTGCCTATCTTATTCTAGCGCACTACTCTGACGGCCGTAAGATAGAGCTCTGTATCTTAAGGACGCCTCATGCGTGCTCACCATGCCCCGCCCCCACCACCGTCGCCCGCCGCCCTCGACCCGGGCCTGCGACGGCTGACCGTCACCCTGATCGTCGGCGCGCTCGCCGTCATCTTCGATACCACGATCATGAGCGTCGCCGTCGACGACCTCGCCGGACAGCTGCACAGCTCGCTCGCCACCGTCCAGTGGGTGAGCACCGCCTACCTGCTGGCCCTGGCCGCGACGATGCCGGCGGTCGGGTGGGCGCAGGCGGTGCTCGGCGGCAAGCGCCTGTGGATCGTCGCGCTGGGCCTGTTCCTCCTCGGCTCCCTGCTGTGCGCCGCGGCCTGGAGCGCCCCGAGCCTGATCGCCTTCCGGGTGGTCCAGGGCGTCGGCGGCGGCGTCATGATGGTGCTGATGACCACGCTGATCATGCAGGCGGCGAGGGGGCGCGCCATCGGCCGGGTCATGTCGCTGATCACCGTGCCCACCGCGCTCGGCCCGGTCGTCGGCCCGGTCATCGGCGGCGCGCTCCTGCACCTGGGCGACTGGCGCTGGATCTTCCTGTTCAACGTGCCGTTCTGCGTGGTCGGCGGCGTCCTCGCCGCGCGCAACCTTCCCGCGGACACGCCCCGCTGCCGCAGCGGCGCCCGCCTGGACGTCGTCGGCCTGCTGCTGCTCCCGCCCGGCATCGCCGCCGTCGTCTTCGGCCTCACCCGGCTCGCCGGATCGGGCGGGCTCACCGGCCCGGCGGTGTGGCCGCCCCTGGCCGCCGGACTCGTTCTGGTCGGCGGGTACGTGGGCTGGGCGCTGCGGCGCGGACCGCGGGCCCTGCTCGACGTCCGGCTGTTCCGGCACCGGGCGCTCGCCTCGTCGTCGGCGCTGGTCTTCCTGTCCGGCGCCGCCCTCTACGGCACCATGCTGCTGCTGCCGCTGTACTGGCAGCAGGTGCGCGGGCAGGACGCCCTCGGCGCCGCGCTGCTGCTCGTCCCGCAGGGCCTGGGTGCCCTCGTCTCCCGTTCGCTCGCCGGCCGGGCGATGGACCGGTTCGGGCCGCGTGCGGTCGCGGTCGCCGCCTTCGTCCTCACCTTCGCGGCCACCGTGCCGTTCGGCTTCGTCACCGCTTCGAGCGGCGACACCGCGTTGACGGCCGCACTGTTCCTGCGCGGTGTGGGGCTGGGTGCGGCCATGATCACGCTGATGGGTGCCGCCTTCGTCGGGCTTGGGCGCGAGGAGATTCCCGCCGGTTCCGGTATCAGCCGCGTCGCCCAGCAGATCGGCGGCTCCGCGGGCACCGCGGTCCTCGCCGTGATCCTGCAGCGCACCTCCACCGGTGCCCGTACTCCCGCCGAGCTCGCCTCGGGGTTCGGTGAGGCCTTCTGGTGGGCCGCCGCGTTCACCGCCGCGGCCGTTCCGCTGTGCCTCCTGCTGCCGGGCCGGCCCGGTTCTGAGCCGGTGGTCCGGGGCGTCGCGCCGGTGGGGAGGAACACCGAAGTCCGGGGCTAGCAGCGGGTGTTGCCGTCGACCGCGGGTGGGGGCCGGCGCGGGGCCCGGGTGCGGGCCCGGGTGGGGTGGTTCAGCGCGGCGACGCGAAGACCTGCGTCCACCAGGGGCCCTTGGCGCCGAAGTTGACGCCGATGCCGATGTCCTTGAAGTCGCAGTTGAGGATGTTGGCCCGGTGGCCGGGGCTGTGCATCCAGGCGTCCATCACGGCGGCCGGGTCGGCCTGGCCGTAGGCGATGTTCTCCCCCCAGGAGCCCCATCGGTAGCCGGCCGCCTCGATCCGGCTGTCGGCGTGGCGGCCGTCGGGGTCGGCGTGGTCGAAGAAGTGCCGGGCGACCATGTCGTCCGAGTGGTGCTGGGCCGCGGCGTTGAGCTTGACGTCGAGCCGCAGCGGGCCGCAACCGGCCTTGGCCCGTTCGGCGTTGACGAGCTGGGCGACCTGGGCGACGAACCCGTCGGCCCGGCCGTCCGGGGTGGTGGCCGCGGGTGCGGCGGCGGCCTTGGCGGCCTTGGCGGTGGTGGGGGCGGCGGCCGGGGGCTTGGCGGTGGTCGGCGCGGCGGACGGCGAGGCCGGCGCGGCGCTCGGGCTGGGGGAGGCGGCCGGGCTCGGTGTGGCCGCCTCGCCGGGGCCCGTGATGGTCGCCGCCGCGTCGACGGTGGCCGCCTTCTCGGTGCCGGCCGCCGGGAGGTCGGGGGCCGTGACGGCCGGGCCGGCGGCGGTGTCGTCCCCGGTGCGGGCGGTGCCCGATTGGGCGGGCCCGAACAGGGTGTACGCACCCCCGGCCATGACGGCCAGTGCGGCCGTTCCGGCGATCGCGCCGAGGGCGGCGCGGGGGCGGGCCGGGGGCTTGCGCCGGTGACCGGTCCGGCCTGCGGCCTGCCTGCGGTGCGAGGCCGGGGCGGGCCGCGCCCCGAGGTCGTCGGCTCCGGGGTGGGGGGTGCTGTCCATGGTTCTCCGCCTGTCCGTGGGGATCCCTCTGTGGTCCTACAACCGGAGATCCAACGGTGGGTGGTGGATAACAAGAACGACGAAATGATTTCGCGGTGGACTGGAACCGATCGGCCGATGACCGATTTGCATCGGTATTGCTACCGTCCTGCGCGGCTCACCCGCCGGGCCCACAGCACCAGCGGGAGCTGCAACGGCAGGCGCCCGAACGCCGCCGCCCGATAGGGGGCGGGGCGGTGCCGCCAGTCGACGGCCATCTTGACGTTGGCGGGGAAGACCGCGACGAACAGGCCGGCCGCCGCCAGCGCGCCCACCCGCCGGGTACGGGGCACGGCCACGGCGGCGCCGATGGCGAGCTCGGCGACCCCGCTGGCGTACGTCCAGGCGCGGGGGCCGCCGGGCAGCCAACGCGGCACCGTCGCGTCGAACGGCTTCGGCGTGACGAAGTGGAGCACCCCCGCGCCGAGCAGCAGCCCGGCGAGGAGGGGAGCGGACGAGCGGGCACCGGCCATGGGGCGTACCTCCGTGACAACGTTGATTACCGCAGAGTAGCTTCCGTGCCTCCCGGCCCGCTGCCCCTGCTGTCGCCCGGGCCCCGGCGGGGGGTGGACGGGGTGTCCCGCCGGGGGGGGGGGGGGGGGGGGCCCCCCCCGGGGCCCCCCCCGGGGGGGGCCCGGGGGGGGGGGGGGGCGGCGGGGGGGGGCGGCAGGACGAGA
>NZ_JBIURH010000081.1:0-21744 GCF_044740765.1 Kitasatospora sp. NPDC088346 | reverse complement strand
GGAGATCATTTCCAAGAGCGCCGACGCTTTTCCCAGGACCTCCACCGCAGCCTTGTTCCGGGCGAGTTCCTTCTCCAGCCGTTCCACCTGCCGGCACAGCTTCTGGACGATCCGCGAGCCCTGGTTCCTCGGCACCCCGGCGTTCCGGCAGCGCCTGGTCCTCAACGTGCTCACCACCCCGCACGCCTTCCTCACCGGCGACCCCACCATCTACCGGGAACACGTCGCCGCCGCCGAGCGGAGCCTCGCCCGCCTCTCCCACCGCATCACCGGACAGGACCGGGTGACGGTACGGCAGGCCGCCGAAGTCCTGCTGCACGCGCCGGACGGCCGCACCGGCAAGGACTACCTCGGCTACCTGCACCCCGCCCACCTGCACTCCGTCCTCGCCCGCGGCTTCGCCGACCTCACCACCCACGGCCACTACCGCACAACCGGCACCGGAGCCTTCCACCCCGCCCGGTGAGCAATCCACTCCCGGCCCGCACCCGCGGCCCGGCCCCGGTAGGCGCCCAATGCGCCGCCGGGGCCGCTGCGCGCGTGCCAGGACCAGTAGCCCGTCAGCGCAACCGCGAAGCCCAGCACCCCCGCCTCGGGTGCGGCCCGCCAGGCGGGCACCCGCTCGACGAGCAGGCGCTCCGCCTCCGCAGGGGTGTGCCCCGCCAGGATGAGCTGCGGCAGGAAGAACGCAGCGTCCACCCATGCGGCGCCGCGCGCGGTCCACGCCCAGTCGATCGCCTTCACCCGGCCGTCGGCGTTCAGGAGCATGTTGTCCGCGCGCAGATCACAGTGCAGCAGCGTCCCGCCGGCCGTCGCCTCCACGAGGGCCGCGGGGTCGTCCAAGGCGACAAGGTCGCGGGCGTGCTCGGCCGCCCACCCGTCCGAGCCGACGTCCGCAGGGCTATTCCCCAACAGGCGGGTCCAGTTGCCGGCCAGTTCTCGCGCCAGTTCCTCGAACGGCTTCGCGTCGGGCAGCGGACACGGCGTCAGCGTCCGCGCCAGTTCGCCGACAACATCCAATGCCGGCCCCACACCGGCGGCTCCGGGTGAAAGGTCGGGGGCGCCGCCGGACAGGTCCTCGAAGGACAGCACCAGCCAGTCGCCGGTCTCGACCGACCACAGCAGCGCGGGGGCCACCGACTCGGGCAGCAGGGCGCCCACCGCGGCTTCGGCCCGGTACATGCCCGCTGTGCCGTCGCCGGTCGGGATGCCCTTGAGGAATGCGCGGCTGCCGTCGGCGAAGGCGGCACGGGCTGCGAGGCCGGGCGTGAACCCGCCCGACGGGTAGTCCACCGCAGCCAGCGGCGCCCCGACGCGGGCCTCAACCTCCGCGGTGACGGCCGGGGGAAGGTCGCCCCATCCGGGACGGTTCGCGGGCGGGGTCTTTCCCATCACGGCCTCCGGGATCGGTTACAACGGACGGTACAGCGAGCACGCGACCGATCACCAAGGATTACGGCGCGACCGCGGTCGGCGAAGGTACGGTCGCCAGAGGCCCCACACCCTCGCCGACCGGCAGAGGCACGAGCACCGCACCCTGCTCACCGGCTACGCCGCGACCGTCGAAGTGACCCTCGCTGAGTGGCTGCCGACGTAGGAGGACCCACCCGCCTTGAGACCTGCTCCGCCGTCATCGGTGTCCGCCCGATGCGGCAAACCGAACCTCGCACCCGCACCGACGAATGGTCAGCGCGATCAGTCGCATCGTCTTCGGAGTACTGGTCGCCGCCACCCCGTGGGGCAGATGATCCTCCAGGTGGCCAGCGCCGAGGATTCCTCCGGAGCATTCGACGACGAGCACACGCTCCGCTGGGTGCTTTGATCGGCCCATCGCATTGATGAACCAGCCGGAGGCCGCTGACCCCACGCGACGGGGGCCCGCCCGCTCGGCGATGGCCTGTACGGCCGCCACGGGCTCGGGGCAGGGAAATCTCCCGCTCCGAGCCGTGTGCCCTCAGGGTGACGCCGTGCCGAGCAGCGCTGCCAAAGCCTCCCTGGCCTCCTTCAGCTGCTGCGCCTCCGCTTGACGGTGCGTCGTCTCCTGGTGGCAGGCCGGACAGCGGCCGTCGCTGCGTACCGCCGGGCGGCCGCAGCCGTCCACGCACCGGGGCAGAGCGGCATCCAGGTCATCCTGGACGCACGCCTGGCACCGGCCGTCCAGGCGTGCGGGCTCCGCAGGACCGCGCCCGCAAGCCGCTGAGCACGGCTTTCGGCAGGCGGAGCACAGGGCGCCCTCGACCGGCACCTGGCGTCCGCAGAACCCGTCCCGGCCCTGGCACTCGTGCTGGGCCCGGTTCTGGATCTCCTGCTGGACACTCCGCGGTCGTGGTACCGGAACAGGCCGACGAACTGATCCGCGAGACCGCCCGCGGCATCGAGGGCCGCGACGCCCCCGGTGCCCAGGCCGAAGTCCTCTGGGCCCAAGGCCTGCTCGCCACCCCCACCACTCCTGAGGAAGCCACCGGCCGCCTCGATTAGGCACGCGTCCGCTTCGAGGCCCTCGACCGGATCTACCACGCCGCCCAGGTCGCCGAGCACACCGGCCGCGCCCGCCTCGCCGCCCACCCCGACAACCCCGGCCGCGCCGCCCGCACTATCCAGGATGCCCTCAACACCTACACCCGCCTCGGCGCCACCGCCGACCAGGCCCGCTGCCAACAGACCCTGCGCGACCTCGGCCAGCAACGCCCCACCCCCGCATCCGCCGCACCCACGACGCCGACCTCTCCCCCCGCGAACACCAGGTCGTCGGCCTCCTCACCACCGGCGCCACCAACCAGGACATCGCCCGCGCCCTCTCCCTCTCCGTCCGCACCGTCGAACACCACGTCGCCCGCACCCTCAAAAAACTCCACACCACCCGCCGCGACATCCACCACCCCACCCCCACCTGCACACCGCCGCAGTCAGCCACGTCTGCTCTACGGCGTGGCCTTGCCACAGCCCATCAGCGACACAGCCGCATCGATCACCTGTGCGGTGAGTCCCCGGCCGAGGCCTCGCAGCGTCCACCGGTCGGACGGTTGCGCGAAGAGTCACCGCCTACGACCGGACCATCCCTCAGCAGGCGCAGGCGCGGCGGCCCCTCGGCATGGTTCCCGTCCGCCGACGAGCGTCGCCCACACCCCTGCCGACGGCCCCCCGGGGCCATCGCCCCGGGCCTTCCTGGGCGTCCGGCGGGGGATACAGGTGTCGAGGCACGTGGTTGTACACCGAAAGTGCGACCTGAGACTCCGACACAGGTATCCCCCCCGAGCGGAAGGACCCTCCGAGCGTCCCGGACCTCATTACCCACGGGGCGCAGCGTGGTCCGGTCGGCTGTCCTGGCGAGGTCACCGGTCGGGGCGGCGCATCAGCTGTTGCAGTCCAAGCCGGTGGCGTCTATCGCCACTACAAGGAGGGTCTGCCGTCCGGCGAGGGTGTGTTCGTCGTGGTGCACGTCGGGAGCGCGCCGGCCGGGTTCGGCGTCAGGCTCGCGGTTCTGGAGACCTGGTGGGAGCTGGCTGGCACCAAGCCCTGACCGGCACCGAGTCCTTGATGCCGGCCCCGTCCCCGTGGCGGGCATCAAGGTCGGCGGGCGGACCGTGCCGGGAACACCGCGTCTCGCCCCGGAGCCGGCCGGTGTGTCGCTCCCGGTCAAGTCCGGGTGCACGGACAGGCAAGGCGGGGGGTTCCTTCGTCCCTAGCCTCGACCCACCCCGCTCGCCAGCCTGAGAATGCCTGAGAAGGAGTCGCATTGCCCAGAACGGGCCCTCCCGGCCACACTCCTCGCGTCCCCGCCTTCGCCGCCCGGTTCCCCGAGGGCAGTGAGGCGTTCGTGTTCGCCCAGTACGCCTGCCAGGCTCCGTCGGCCGGGGAGGCCGCGCGGGGTGCCGCCTCGCTCGCGGCCCTCTTCGCCGGGCCTCACGGGCCGGACGTGCTGGACCGCGGGTCGTTCGTCGATACCGCCCAGGCGCACAACGTCGTCTGGCTTGCCTACTGGTACGACCCGGGGGCGTACCGTCGGTGGCTGGAGTCCGCCTGCGTCCGCGCCCTCTGGGACGGGCTGCCCGAGGAGGGTCCGCTGGGCCACTGGCGCGAGGCGTGCGTCATCCCCCTGGAGCGCAACGAGATCCTGCACAGCCACCCGCGTGAGGAGTACGCGACCAGCGGCCTGTGTCAGCTCGAGGCGGTCGACATGCCCGAGACCGCGGTCCACGACTACTGGGGGGCGGCCCGTGACCGCATCGCCGCGTCGGCCACCGACACGTTCGAACCGGAACTCCCGGTCTTCGAACCGAGGGTCCTGCGGGAGGGTGAGACCCGCGGGCGGCGCGTCACCGTGGAGGTGCCCGGGAACGTGACGCTGATCCGTACCGCGCAGGACTGGTCGGCCAGCACGCTGTACCGGGAGAGGTACCTGGCCGACGTCAAGCCGGTCAAGGACCGGGGTGTCGACTTCCTCGCCGCCAACCCGGACTCCGGCTGCGTCGCGGCCCGCAACCTCGTCGAGGAGTCGTCCGACGGCGCCGCACTCGACCGTGCCTGCACCCTCGCCTGGTTCGCCTCGCTCGAGCACCTCATGACCTGGTGCCGGTCACACCGGACCCACCTGGAGATCTACGCCAGCTTCTATCAGATGGCCGGTGGCGGCGAAGGGCCACTGGACGTCGCGTTCTGGCACGAGGTGTCCGTGCTGCCCAGCGGATCGGTCACCACCGAATACGTCAACTGCCACCCGAGGACCGGCTTCCTGCCGCTTCCCGGCCGATCCGGCACCGGGGCCGGATAGCCGGACGGGTACGACGGAAGCCGGCGGCGCCTGCGAGGGCGGCGTCGACCAGGACGCGCCCGAGGGCTGTTCCGCCGTCACGGTCCACCTTCCATGGGCGGCCCCGCTCCGGCCGCCCGGGTTTCACAAGGCAGAGGAGTTCGGCCGATTGAACGCGACTTGGCGTGTGGATCCGCAGAGGACAGCGCTGCTGGTCATCGACATGCAGAACGATTTCGTACGCGCGGGGTATCCGATGGAGGTGCCGATGGCGCGCCGTCGGATACCCCGGATGCGCGAGGTCGTCGGCGAGTGCCGGGCGGCCGGGATCCCGGTGGTCTACACCCGGCATGTGCTGCTGGACACGTTCGACGTGTCCCCGCTCGAGTCGGCCTACAATCCGCGGCTCCTGACGGCGGGCATGCGCGCCGGGAGCTTCGGGGCGGAGGTCGTCGACGAGCTGAGGCCGGAGATCGGCGACGTCGTCGTCGAGAAGCACCGTTACGACGCCTTCCACAACACGCGGCTGGAGACCGTGCTGGCCACCGTCTGCGGCCTGCGCCGCGTGGACACCGTCGTCGTCATCGGGACTCTCACCGAGGTCTGCTGCGATTCGACCGCGCGGGCCGCCTACATGCGCGACTTCAACGTGGTCTTCGTCGGGGACGCCACCGGCGCTCTGAGCGAGGAAGCGCAGGCCGCGACAGAAAAGAACATCAGCACGTTCTTCGGCAGGGTGCTCACGACCGGTGAGCTGGTTGCCGAGATACGTGAGAGCCGGGAAGGGCAATCGAAATGAGACCGAAAGAATACGACGTCCGGTACGAGCGGTCGGCGGTACTGCTGCTGTCCCTCGGATTCGGCCTTGTCGGCCTGGACCGCTGGATCATCAGCCCGCTGTTTCCGTCGATGATGAAGGATCTGGGGCTCGACTACCAGGACATCGGCAACATCATCGGCGCCCTCGGCCTGGCCTGGGGGTGTTCGTCCCTTCTGATGGGAGGGCTCTCCGACCGGCTGGGCCGACGCCGGACCCTGGTGGGGTCCCTCGTTCTCTTCTCCGTCTGTTCGCTGCTGAGCGGCTTCGCCACCGGCATGGTCAGCCTGGTCCTGGTCCGCGTCTTCATGGGGGTCACCGAGGGATCGTTCAGCCCGACCGCGGTGACCGCCACCGCCGAGGCGGCGCGGCCGCACCGCCGTGGCCTGAGCATGGGGATGCAGCAGAGCACCTTCGCCCTCTTCGGGATCGGACTGGGTCCGATCATCGCCACCCAGCTCCTGCTGGTCCTGCCCGGCTGGCGGTGGATCTTCGGGCTCATGCTGCTCCCGGGTCTGGTGGTCGCCTACTTCCTCTTCCGGACCATCCGGGAACCGCACCAGCTGCCGGCCTTCGAGTCGACCGTCCCGGCCGCTTCCGCGCTGGGGGCCTCGCTGTCCGAGCCCTCCTCGCTCCCGTCGGCCGGGACCAGGGACAAGGTCCGCTGGCTGGACGTCTTTCGGTACCACAACATCCGGTTGGCCATCCTCGCCCTGTGCGGCGCGATGACCTGCGTCTTCGTGCTGAGTGCCATGGTGCCGAGCTATCTGACCGACCATCAGGGCATCGGGACCGCCGACATGGGGATCATCGCGTCCGGTATCGGGTTCGGGGCGTTCGCCGGTCAGCTCTCCATCGCGGGCCTTTCGGACAGGTTCGGCCGCAGGCCCGTGCTGGTCGTCGCCCTGCTGATGGCGACGGGCATGCTGGTGGCCTTCATCTTCCAGGGGCCTGCGGTGCCGGTGATGTTCCTGCTGCTCTTCTTCGTCGCCTTCGGTGCGAACGGATCACTGGCGCTGCTGGCCGGGACCGTGGCGGTGGAATCCGTCCCCCCGGGCCTCATGGCGGTGGCCGCGGGCACCGTGATGGGCGTTTCGGAGATCTTCGGCGGCGGTGTGGCCCCGTCCGTCGCGGGCTTCCTCGCCCAGCACTACGGCGTCAAGTACGTCCTCTACCTGGCCCTGGGCGGACTGCTGCTCTGCGTCGTGGCCACCTCCCTCCTCCACGAGACGGCACCCCGCAAGGCCAAGCCCCTGGACCGGCAGGACGCCGGAGTCGGCGCGGCCGTCCCCCTGTAGACGCCGGGGGCGTCACGGGTCCCGCCCCGCGGGACCCGCGGCCCGCCGCACGCCGCACGCCGCACGCCGCACGCCTCACGCAAGGCTAACCGTTCAAGTCGCCCTGACCGGTTGATCCCCCCGTCTCTAACCTGTACTCTTGCATTAAGTGGTTAGGCTCGCCGGATCGAGGTCTCCGCGTCCCCGCGAGGTCTCCGCGTCCCCGCCCGGCACAGAAGACCCTCTCCCACACAACTCCCCTTGCTTCCCGGAGGTTTGCATCATGACCGCTATCGTTCTCGTCCACGGCCTGTGGTCCGACGGCTCGGCGTGGAGTGAGACCATCACCGAACTGCGCGCGCTGGGTCACGAGCCGGTCGCCGCCCAGCTCCCCCTGGAGTCGCTCGAAGGCGATGTCGCGGCCGTGCGCCGGGTGCTGTCCTCCGTCGACGGGCCGGTCCTGCTGGTCGGCTGGTCGTACGGCGGCGCGGTGGTCACCGACGCGGCCGTCGGCCAGGACCGGGTCAAGGCGCTGTCCTACATCGCCGGCTTCGCCCCCGACGAGGGCGAGTCGGTCCGCGACATCGCGCACCGTCGCCCCGGCAGCCTGATCCCCGCGCACATCAAGGTCACCGACGACGGGCACTCCTACATCGACCGGCCCGCCTACGGGGACGTGGTGGCGGCCGACGCTCCCGCCGGCCGCATCGCGCTCGCCGCGGCGGTGCAGAAGTTCCCGCGCCTGGGCATCGACGCCGCCCCGTCCGGCGCCCCGGCCTGGCGCGAGGTGCCCTCCCACTATCTGATCGCCGCCCGGGACAACGCGCTGCCCGCCGACACCCAGCGTGAACTGGCCGCCCGCATCGGCGCGCAGACCACCGAGTGGGAGACCGGTCACGGCCCCATGTACTCGCGCCCCGAGGACCTCGCCGCCTACCTGGACACCATCGCCAAGGCGCTGTGAGCCCCCGGTTCCGGGGCACCCGGAACCGGGATCGACCGCACGCCACGCCCGGGGAGGCCGGGTCGTGGGGGGCCGGGGGGCGCCCCCGGGGGGCCCGCGGGGGCCCCCCGCGCCCGGCCGGGGGGCGGGGGCGGGGTGCGCGCCCGGGGGGCGGGCGGCGGGGGGGGGCGGCGGGCGCCCCCCGGCCCCCCGCCCCCCGCCCCCCGGGCCCCCCCCCCCCCCCCCGGGGGGGGGGGGGGGGCGGGGGGGGGCGGGCCCCCCCCCGGGGCCCCCCCCCCCCCCCCGACGCGCGCCGGCCGGGGCGACGGGGAAGGTGTCCGCGCCGGGGGGCCGGACGGCGGGCGGTGCCGGGCGGGCCGGCCGGCACCCGCGCGGGACCCCGGGGGCGTGCTGCCGCACTTCGGCGCAGTGGTGCCGTGACGGCGGTGGCCCCGCGACGCCGCAGGGCCACCGCCGTCACGCCGTCAGGCCGTCACGCGACCGGTACGCGGGTGTAGCGGGCGGCCACGTGCAGGTCGTTCTCGATGCGGCCGGCCGCCGCCCGCAGCGACGGCAGCAGTTCGGTGCGGGTCTGCTCGAGGGAGCGGCGGCTGGCGTGCATCGAGATGTTGACGGCCGCGACGACGTGTCCGGCGTGGTCGCGCAGCGGAACGGCGATCGACCGCAGGCCCTCCTCCAGTTCCTCGTCGACGAGGGCGCAGCCGTCCCGGTGGACCTGGTCGAGGATCTGGGCCAGGTGGTCCGGCGAGGTGACCGTCCGGTCGGTGAGCGCCTTGAGCTGGGCGCGCGAGAGGTATGCGGCGCGGGTCTCGGCCGGCAGGCCGGCGAGGAGGGTGCGGCCCATCGCCGTCGGGTACGCGGGGAAGCGGGTGCCGACCCTGATGTTGACCGTCATGATCCGTGTGGTGGGAACGCGGGCCAGGTACTGGATGTCGTCCTGCACGAGCACGGCCATCGATGCCGAGTCGTGGACCTGCTTCACCAGGTCCACGAGGTGCGGTTCGGCGATCCGGGAGAGCGTCAGCCCGGACAGGTGGGCGAATCCGAGCTCCAGGACGCGCGGGGTGAGCCGGAACAGGCGGCCTTCCTGGGTCACGTAGCCGAGGTACTGCAGTGTGAGCAGCGAGCGCCGGGCGGTCGCCCGGGGCAGAGCGGTGGTCTCGGCCACGGCGGTGAGCGGCAGTTGCGCGCGGCCCTGTCCGAAGGCGGTCAGGACGGTGAGTCCCCGGGCGAGCGACTCCACGAACTCCGTCCCCGGTTCCTCCTTGGCCGCGCGGGTCCAGGGTGCGGTCGTCGCGGCGCCGGGTGCGGCGGGTGGCGGGTCCGCGGCCAGTGCCCGGGCCATGGCGTCGGCGGTCTCGCGCAGGCGGGGCAGGGCGGCGTTGGTCAGGGACTCGGCGCTGTGCCGGCTGGTGTGGCTGACCACGCTGACCGCGCACACCTGCCGTCCCTGCGCGTCGCGTACAGGGACGGCGACCGCGACCAGGCCCGGTTCGATGAGCTGGTCGTCCACCGACCAGTCCTGTGTCCGCGCGGCCGCGGTGCGCTGCTCGAACGACGCGGCCGCCCGGCCGCGCGCGTGCGGCACCGCCGGGAATCCGGTGTCCTGCGGGTCCGCCTCGCGGCGCTGCCGCCAGTGCTGCCAGTCGTCCTGGGTCCAGTCGGCGGCGAACAGCGCGCCGGGTGCGCCGCGCTCGGCGGGCAGCAGGTCGCCGATCCGGAAGGTGAGGGACAGGGCGCGCCGGCGGGTCGCCTGGTGGACGAAGCGGAGTCCGTCCCGGTCGGGGACCGCGATCGACACCGACTCGTCGAGGCTGTCGGCCAGCGCGTCGGCCAGGGGTCCCAGTGCGGCCGGCAGCCGGCAGGCGTCCAGGTAGGCGTTGCCGATTTCCATCAGCTGCGGGGTGAGTACGGCGTCGCGGCCCTCGACGCGCAGGTAGTCGGTGCGGGCGAGGGTGCTGACCACCCGGTCGACCGTGGAGCGGGCCAGTGCGGTGGCCCGCGCGAGGTCGCCCAGTGGCTGGCGGCCGTCGGCTGCGGCCAGCTCGCGCAGGACCGCGAGGCCCCGGAGCAGGGGGCCGACGCACTCCTTGGGGGGCGGTCCGGCGGTGGTGGAGGTGGATCTCATGTGCACTCCAAGGTGGCGGACCGGCGGTGCGGAACCGTACCGGCTCGAAACGTTGACAGAAGTGATGCCCTGGGCTCAAAATCCGCGTACTCGCATTATGAACTAAAGTTCGCTGGGCGAACAAGTTGTCTGGGGATGGAACTGTGGCTGACATCCGAACCCTGCCGGACGCGGTGGCGGAGCTGATCCACGACGGCGACACCGTCGCGATGGAGGGCTTCACCCATCTGATCCCGTTCGCGGCGGCCCATGAAGTGATCCGGCAAGGAATCACCGACCTGACACTCGTCCGCATGACGCCGGACGTGATCTACGACCAGCTGATCGGGGCCGGGCTGGTGAGGCGACTGGTCTTCTCCTGGGGAGGCAACCCGGGCGTCGGCTCACTGCACCGCTTCCGCGACGCCGTCGAGAACGGCTGGCCACGGCCCCTGGAGGTCGAGGAGCACAGCCACGCCGGCATGGCCAACCGCTATGTCGCCGGGGCGTCGGGCCTGCCCTTCGCCGTGCTGCGCGGCTACCACGGCACCGGACTGGTCGAGCGGACCTCCACCGTCGCCACCGTGACCTGCCCCTTCACCGGTGAGGAACTCGCGGCCGTGGCCGCCCTCAACCCGGACGTCACCGTCATCCACGCCCAACGGGCGGACCGCGCCGGCAACGTGCAGCTCTGGGGCCTGCCCGGCGTCCAGAAGGAGGCCGCCCTGGCCGCCGACCGGGTCCTGGTCACGGTGGAGGAGATCGTCGACGAGCTGGAACCGAAACCCGGCGCCGTGCTGCTGCCGACGTGGGCGCTCACCGCGGTCGCCGAAGTCCCCGCAGGCGCCCACCCGTCGTACGCCGCCGGGTACACCGTCCGCGACAACGACTTCTACCGCGCCTGGGACCCGATCTCCCGGGACCGCGACACCTTCACGTCCTGGATCACCGAGCACGTGCTGGACAGAGCAGGAGCGACCCGATGAACACCCCCGCGTCACAGACCTGGACGACCGACGAGCTGATGGAGGTCAACGCCGCGCGCGCCCTGGCCGGAGCCAGGACCTGCTTCGTCGGCATCGGCCTGCCGAGCACCTCGGCGAACCTCGCCCGCACCACCCTCAACCCCGGCCTGGTCCTCATCTACGAGTCCGGCACCATCGGCTCGAAACCCACCCGGCTCCCGCTGTCCATCGGCGACGGCGAACTCGCCGAGACCGCCGACCTCGTGGTCTCCGTCCCGGAGATGTTCGCCTACTGGCTGCAGGCCGGCCGCATCGACGTCGGCTTCCTCGGCGCGGCCCAGCTCGACCGGTTCGCCAACATCAACACCACCGTCATCGACCGCGGCCCCGACAAGCCCCAGGGGCGCCTGCCCGGCGCCGGCGGCGCCCCCGAGATCGCCGCCAACTGCGGCGAAGTGCTCATCGTGCTCCGCCACTCCAGGCGCAACCTCGTCGGCGCACTCGACTTCGTCACCTCCGTCGGCCACGGCGCCGGCCCGCACGACCGCGAACGGCTCGGCCTGCGCGGCAGGGGCCCCACCGCCGTCATCACGGACCTGGGCATCCTGCGGCCCGACCCGGCCACCGCCGAACTGGTCCTGACCGAACTCCACCCGGGAGCCACCGTCGAGCAGGCCCGGGCGGCAACCGGCTGGAAGCTGAGGACCGCCGAGGCCCCCACCACCACCGCCGCCCCCACCGCCGGCGAACTGCGCGCACTGCGCGCCCTCAAGACCGCGCGAAAGGCCGACACGCGATGAGCAACCTCCCGAAGGACGTCTACATCGTCGACGCCGTCCGCACCCCGATCGGACGGTACGGCGGCGCCCTGTCCGAGGTACGCCCCGACGACCTCGCGGCCCTCGTCCTGCGATCCCTGCTCGACCGCACACCCGCCCTCGACCCGAACCGGATCGGCGACGTCTTCCTCGGCAACGCCAACGGCGCCGGCGAGGAGAACCGCAACGTCGCCAGAATGGCGGTGCTCCTGGCCGGGCTGCCGGTGACCGTGCCCGGCGTGAGTGTCAACCGGCTGTGCGCCTCCGGCCTGGAGGCCGTCATCCAGGCCGCCCGGTCGATCGCCCTGGGCGACACCTCCATCGCCCTCGCCGGCGGCGTCGAGTCGATGTCCCGCGCACCGTGGGTCCTGCCCAAGCCCGGACGGGCCTTCCCCGCAGGACACCAGGAGCTGTACTCGACCACCCTCGGCTGGCGCATGGTCAACCCGAAGATGCCCCCGCAGTGGACGGTCGCACTCGGCGAGAGCGCCGAACTGATCGCCGACAAGCACGGCATCACCCGCCCGGAGCAGGACGCCTTCGCACTCACCAGCCACCGCAAGGCCGCCCGCGCCTGGACCGACGGCCGCTACGACACCCAGGTCGTGCCGGTCGAGATCCCCCCGGGCACGGGCCGGCCGGCGCTCCTCACCCGCGACGAGTGCATCCGCCACGACACCTCCCTGGAGGCCATGGCCCGGCTGAGGCCCTCGTTCCGCCAGGAGAACGGCACGGTGACCGCCGCCAACGCCTCCCCCCTCAACGACGGCGCCGCGGCCCTGCTGCTCACCGACGAGGACGGACTGCGGGCCACCGGCCGCGAGCCGCTCGCCCGGATCCGCGCCTGCGCCGTCACCGCCATCGACCCGCACCACTTCGGGCTCGGCCCGGTCGAGGCCGTCAACCGCGCCCTCACGAAGGCCCAAAAGACCTTCGCCGACCTCACCACCCTCGAACTCAACGAGGCGTTCGCCGCCCAGGTACTCGGCTGCCTGGCCGAATGGCCCGACCTCGACCCCGCGATCCTCAACCCCCACGGCGGCGCCATCGCCCTCGGCCACCCGCTCGGCGCATCAGGCGCCAGACTCGCCGGCGCGGTCGCCCACCAGCTCGCCGCAGCCGGCACCGGCACCGGCGTGGCCACCCTCTGCATCGGCGTGGGACAGGGCCTCGCCCTCGTCCTCGAAAGGTAGGAACGCCATGACCACCCCGCCGACACAGCACGACATCAGCGCCGAGATCACCAAGGCCCACACCGCGTACACCAAGGCCCTCGCCCACGGCGCGCGCACCCGCAACCACCCCGACCGCGGCTACACCCCCTACCGCAGCACCCTGCTGCGCCACCCCAGGCGGCCGCTCGTCCCCCTGCGCGACCCCGAGGCCGTCGAGCTGACGGGCCCGGCCTTCGGCACCACCGACGTCACCGCCCTCGACCACGACCTGACCCGCCAGCACCCCGGCGAGCCCCTCGGCGAGCGCATCAAGGTCACCGGCCGGGTGCTGGACCGCGACGGACACCCGGTCCGCGGTCAGCTCGTCGAGGTCTGGCAGGCCAACGCCTCGGGCCGCTACGCCCACCGGCGCGACGACCACCCCGCGCCGCTCGACCCCAACTTCACCGGCGCCGGCCGCTGCCTCACCGACGACCGGGGCGCGTACGAATTCGTCACCGTCAAGCCCGGCGCATACCCCTGGCGCAACCACCTCAACGCCTGGCGCCCCGCGCACATCCACTTCTCGCTCTTCGGAACGGCGTTCACCCAGCGGCTGGTCACCCAGATGTACTTCCCCGGCGACCCGCTCCTCGGGCACGACCCCATCCTGCAGTCCGTCACCGACGACGACGCCCGCCGCCGGCTCGTCGCCACCTACGACCACGAACTGTCCACCGCCGAACGGTCACTCGGCTACCGCTGGGACATCGTCCTCGACGGCCCGTACGCCACCTGGACCCAGGAGGACCGCTGATGCCGCCCGCACAGCCCACACCCTCGCAGACCATCGGCCCCTTCTTCGGCCACGCCCTGCCCTTCCACCACGGCGACCAGGTCGCCCCGGCCGGCCACCCCGACGGCATCACCGTGCACGGCCACGTCTACGACGGCGCCGGTGACCCGGTCACCGACGCGCTGCTGGAGTTCTGGCAGACCCCACCCGACGGCTCGCACATCACCGCAACCGGCTCCATGCGCCGCGATCCGGTCACCGGCGGCCACCTCGGCCGCAACGGCGTCGACTTCACCGGCTTCGGCCGCGTCGCCACCGACGCCGCCGGACACTACGCCCTGCACACCCTGCGGCCCGGCGGCGTCCCGTACCTGGCGGTCATCGTCTTCGCCCGCGGCCTGCTGCACCACCTCCACACCCGCGCCTACCTCACAGCAGCCGCGGACGACCCGCTGCTCACCTCCCTGGAGCCGCGCCGCCGGGCCACCCTGCTCGCCACACCCGACGCCGGGCGGCCCACCGCCCACCGCCCGGACAGCAGCTACCGCTTCGACATCCGCCTGCAGGACGACGGCACCCACGAGGAGACGGTCTTCCTTGAACTCGACTGACAGGTCCGCCGACTGCGGGCTGCTCTCCCCCACCTGGGCCGGCTCACCCGCGGAGCAGGCGACCGACGACACCGCGTACCTGCGCGCCATGCTCGACGCCGAGGCGGCACTGACCCGGGCCCAGGCCGCACTCGGCCTCGCCCCCAGGCCGGCGGCCCACACCGTGACGACAGCCGCCGCCGACACGGCCCACTACGACACCCGCGACCTCGCACTGCGCTCCCGCCGCGACGGCAACCCGGTCATCCCGCTGGTCGCCGACCTCACCGCGGCCGTCGCCGCACACGACCCCGCGGCCGCCCCCTACGTCCACCGCGGCGCCACCACCCAGGACATCCTCGACACCGCCACGATGCTGGTCGCGTCCCGGACCCTGCAAACGACCCTCGCCGACCTGGACCGCACGGCGAAAGCCGTCGCCCACCTCGCGGCCGAGCACCGCGACACCCTGATGCCCGGCCGCACACTCACCCAGCACGCCGTCCCCACCACCTTCGGTCTCAAGGCGGCAGGCTGGCTGCGACTGGTGCTCGACGCCCGCACCCGCCTCGACACCGCCCGCAACACCCTGCCCGCCCAACTGGGCGGCGCGGCAGGCACCCTGGCCGCATTCCACGCCTTCGCGGAACCCGCCGGCACACCCGTGCCCGCCGATCTCGGCCTCCGGCTCATCGCCGCCTACGCCACCGAGACCGGCCTGGCCGAGCCGGCACTGCCCTGGCACACCCTGCGGACACCGATCGCCGACCTCGGCGGAGCACTGGCCTTCACCACCGCAGCACTCGGCAAGATCGCGGCCGACGTGCTGCTGCTGTCCCGCACGGAGACCGGCGAGGTCGCCGAGGCGAGCCGCGGCGGCTCCTCCGCGATGCCGCACAAGACGAACCCCGTACGGGCGACCCTGATCGCGGCCGCCGCCCGGCAGACCCCCGCGCTCGCCGGCGTACTGTACGGCTGCCTCGTCGCCGAGGACGAGCGACCCGCGGGCGCCTGGCACGCCGAGTGGCAGACCCTGCGCCAGGCCCTGCGACTGGCCGGCGGCGCAGCGAACGACGCCGCCTCGCTCACCGAAGGACTGCGCGTCCACCCCTACCGCATGCTGGAGAACCTCGACGCCACCGACGGGCTCATCCTCACCGAGCACGTCGCCGCGGCCCTCACCGCCCTGATCGGCCGCGCCGAAGCCAGAGCGGCGTCGGAAGCGGCGTCGCGCCACGTCCTCGAGGACGGCCTCGACCTCTCCACCGCGCTCCAGGACACCGCCCTGCACGGAGTCGTCTCCCCCGCGCGTCTGCGTGAACTGACCGACCCGACCACCTACCTGGGCTCGGCCAGAGCCCTCGTGGACCGCACCCTGCGCGGCTTCGCCGACCCGGGGAGCCCCCGATGACCGCCGCCGCGCCGCACCACCGGATCGAGGAGTCCCCATGAGCTCTCCCGGCACCGCCCAGCCGCTGCTGCACCACCACGAGGACGGCTTGAGCGCCGCGCCACCACTGATCCTCGGGCCCTCACTCGGCACCTCACTGGCCGTCTGGGACCCCCAGGTCCCCGCCCTCGCCCGGCAGCACCGAGTGATCCGCTGGGACCTGCCCGGCCACGGCGGTTCACCCGCCGGACTGCTCACACAGCCCGACGGCCGGCCGGCCACCGTCGGCGACCTCGCCCGGCTGGTCCTCGAACTCGCCGACGCCCTGGACATCGACCGCTTCGCGTACGCCGGCATCTCCCTCGGCGGAGCCGTCGGCGCCTGGCTCGCGGTGCACCACCCCGCGCGGGTCGAGTCGCTGAGCCTGCTCTGCTCGGCAGCACGCATCGGCGAACCGCAGGACTGGCACGAGCGGGCCTCACTCGTCCGGGCGCACGGCACCGGTCCGGTCGCGGACACCGCCGCCACCCGCTGGTTCACCCGGCCGTTCCAGGGCACCCCCGCCGCCGACGCGCTGGTGGCCGACCTGCGGGCCGCCGACCCCGCCGCCTACGCCGCCTGCTGCCAGGCCCTGGCCACCTTCGACCTCCGCCCGCAGCTGCCGCGCATCACCGCCCCCACCCTCGTCGTCGCCGGCCGGGCGGACCCCGCGGTGCCGCCCGGCCGCACCCGCGAACTCCTCGACGGCATCCCCGAGGCGAGCCTGACGCAGGTGGCGCACACCGCCCACCTCGCGAACGTCGAACGCCCCGCGCCCGTCCTGGCCGCCCTCCTCGGCCACCTCACCGAAGGCACGGGCCCCGCCGACGCGGACCACCCCCGGCGGACCGCCGGAGCGGCCGTACGCCGCGCCGTCCTCGGCGACGCCCACGTCGACCGCGCCACAGCCCGGACCACCCCCTTCACCTCCGCCTTCCAGGACTTCATCACCCGCTACGCATGGGGCGAGATCTGGAACCGGCCGGGCCTGAGCCGCACCACCCGCAGTTGCATCACCCTCACCGCGCTCGTCGCCCACGGACACCACGAAGAACTGGCCCTGCACATCCGCGCCGCCCTGCGCAACGGCCTCACCCCCGACGAGATCGCCGAAGTCCTGCTCCAATCGGCCGTCTACTGCGGCGTCCCCGCGGCGAACGCCGCGTTCGCCGTCGCCAGCCGGATCATCGAAGAAGAGGTGCACTGATGCACACCACCGTCTGTATCATCGGCGGCGGCCCGGCGGGCCTGCTGCTCGCCCGCCTGCTGCACACCTCCGGCCTCGACTGCGTCGTCCTGGAGCGCCGCGAGCGCGCGTACGTCGAGCAGCGCCAGCGCGCCGGCATCCTCGAACAGAGCACGGTGGACGTGCTGCGCGCCAGCGGAGCGGGCGAGCGCCTGGACCGCGAAGGCATGGTGCACGACGGCATCGAGCTGCGCTTCGACCGCCGTACCCACCGCATCGACCTCCCCAGCCTCACCGACGGCCGCCGCGTGTGGGTGTACGCGCAGACCGAGGTCGTCAAGGACCTGATAGCGCTGCAGCTCGACGACGGCCCCCCGCTGCTCTTCGAGGCACCCGTGCACGCCGTCGAGGGCATCGACGGCACCCGGCCCACCGTCCGCTACACGCACGGGGGCCGCGAGCAGACACTGACCTGTGACTACGTCGTGGGATGCGACGGCTTCCACGGCATCGCCCGCAACCTCATCCCGGAAAGTGCGAAGCGCACCTTTGAGCGGACCTATCCGTACTCCTGGCTGGGCGTCCTGGCCGACGTGCCGCCCTCCTGCGACGAGCTCATCTACGCCCACTCCCCGCGCGGCTTCGCCCTGCACAGCATGCGCTCCCCCACCGTCAGCCGGCTTTACCTCCAGGTCCCCAACGGTGCGAGCCCGGCCGACTGGCCGGACGAGCGGATCTGGGACGAGCTGGACGCGCGCCTCGCGATCGACGGCGACTGGACACTGAACCGCGGCCCGATCACCGCCAAGGCGGTGCTGCCGATGCGCAGCTCCGTCACCGAACCGATGCGCTACGGCCGGGTGTTCCTGGCCGGCGACTGCGCGCACATCGTGCCCCCGACCGGCGCCAAGGGCCTCAACCTCGCCGTGTCCGACGTCACCGCCCTCGCCCGGGCCTTCACCCACCTGAGGAACACCGGCTCAACCGACCTGCTCGACGCCTACTCCGACACGTGCCTGCGCCGGGTCTGGCGGGCCGAACACTTCTCGTACCTCATGACCACCACCCTGCACACCGACCCGCGGCAAAGCCCCTTCGACAGCCGGCTGCAACTCTCACAGCTCGACCGGATCGCGAGTTCCCCGCACGCTGCAGCGGAGCTGGCGGAGAACTACGCCGGCCTGGACATCGGCTGACCGGGCGGCACCGACACCGGGCCGCAGCGCGACCCCGGCACCCGGGCACCGGCCCGCCCGCGCGGACGCGTCGAGCGTCCACGACCCGTGTTCGCCCTCAGCCGCGCGTGCTTCCCTCACCGACCACGCCGAACTCCCGCCACTCGCGCGGGGTCATGCCGTACGCCGCGCGGAAGGAGCGGCTGAAATGGGCGGGGTCGGCGAATCCCCACCGGTGGGCCACGAACGCGATCGTGGTGGCCGAACGGCCCTGCCTGCCCAGTTCGCGTCTGGCCTCCTCGAGCCGGCGCTGCTGGATCAGCCTGTGCACGGTCGTCCCCTCGTGCTCGAAGAGCCTGTGCAGGTAGCGCACCGAGATGTGGTGAGCGCGGGCGATGGACTCGGGTGAGAGGCCGGTGTCCGGGAGGTGCTCGTTGATGAAGGCGCGGATCCGCACCGAGAGCGACAGCTGCTCGCTCTCCTCGCCGAGCCCGGGCCCCCCGTTGCGCTCGACGGCGAGCGTCTCCAGCAGGCACACGGCGCTCGCGGCCAGCCGCATGCTGCCGTCCTCCCCGCAGGGTCCGGTCTGCTCCGCGAGGCCGGCGAGGAAGGGACTGACGAGCCGCCCCAGCCCGCCGTCGTCGCCGCGCACGGCCTGGGCGCTCATGTTGCGCACGACCGCGTCGGGGAGAGTGAGAAGCCGACGGGGCAGCATGAAGACGTTCCACTGGAACGAGTCCCGGAAATCGAGCCTGAACGGGCGGGCCGTGTCGTAGAAGGCCAGATCCCCCGGGCGCAGCAGGGCCTGCCGTTCGTCCTGCTCGACCACGGCCTGGCCCTTGCACAGCAGCCCGATGTGAAGGAACTCCTCGCCCTGGGTGATGAGGTGGGCGCTGCGGGTCACGGTGTGGGGATCCGCGTCGACGGTGGAGATCCGCAGGCTTCCCAGCTGGTGGCTGGAGAGGGAGGCGGCGAACGGGCCGGGTCCGGGTCTCGCGATGTCGAGCGGGACGAATGCGGCACGGATGAGGTGATGCCACAGGGCGAGCTGCTCGCCTGCCGGCACCGTGTGTGTGGACCATCCGTCGTTCATGGCGCCTTCATCGTATTCCACCGAGGACGTGCCGTACGTTCGCCTGCCGTGTCCACCGCGGTCCGACGCACTCGCCGCCCGCCCGTGGGTCGTACACGTTCGGCCAAGGTGTGGTGCAGCGCCGTCCAAGATCTGCCGACGGACCGGCCTAGCGTTTCCTGCAGAACAGACCGCCCGCCCCGTACCGGAGCCGAACCCCCGAAGGCGTGAGATCCATGATCGCGACGATGACATCAGGTCGGGGCGCTCGCGCTGTGCGGTCGCCCGGTCCCACCGCCGTCCCGGATGTCCCCGCTCTCGGCGGCGGCAACCGTGGCACGGAGGCGGTGTTCGGGACTTCGGCGGATCTCCGGTCCGCGCACCACGCCCGGAAGCTGGTCGTGCGGGCCGCCCGGCGCTGGGGGGTGCTGTCCGAGGCCTCGCTGGGCGATCTGGAGCTGTGCACCGGGGAGATCGTTGCCAACGCCGTCGAGCACACCGGGGCGGCCGGCGTGGTCCATGTGTCGGCGACCGGGACCGCGGTACGGGTCGAGGTCGTCGACACCTGCCCCGCGACACCCGAACGCGGTGTCCAGGATTCTGACAGCGAGTCGGGACGCGGCCTGTTCCTCGTCGACGCGCTCGCCGCGCGCTGGGGCTCTCACCCGACGGGCGGCGGGAAGACCGTCTGGTTCGAGATCGCCGCCGATCCCGAAGCGGCGGCGGGCGGCATGCGGCAGCCAGGCGATCATGACATGGCGGGACAGCGGGCCGCTGCCTGACGGGAGCTGCGGCGTGCGCGGGTCTGGCCCCTGGCTCTCGGCCACCGGCGGCTGGGGCCCGGTGGAGAAGAAGCAAGAGCAACGGCGAGGACCGCGTCGGCGACGGCCGCGCCCTGATGATCCGCGGTACCATCTGCGCCAAGGGCATCGGCACCCACGCCGGCAGCACCGTCAGCTACGCCCTCGGCGGGACCTGCACCAAGCTCACTGTCGGTGCCGGCATCGACGACGAGATGCAGGGCAGGGGCGCCGTCGAGTTCCAGATCTACCGCGGCACCACCCTCGTCGCCTCCAGCGGCCCCTTCACTGGCAAGTCCCCCACCGCACACCTCACCGCCGACCTCACCGGCGGCACCAACCTCCGCCTGGTCGCCAAGCCCGTCGGCAACGGCATCAACTACGACCACGCCGACCGGGCCGACCCCCGACGGGCTGACCGTCACAGCCGAGCAGGACCAGCCCAACGGCAAGCACCTCAGCACTCTCCTGATGACGGCCATCCTGGAGCACGCCAAGCAGAGCGACCAGGACCACGACCGCGTCGCCGACGCGGTGCACAACCTCGCGTTCGGGGCGGGCGCACGCCACCGGGATGTGAACGCGCTCGGCAGCGTGCGGCGGGTCATCACCGCCCGGTGGGAGACAACACCCTCCTGCGTGGACGTCCGCGCGTCCATGGCCCTGCATCGCAGCGCCCGGTTCTGGAAGGACCCGGTCCGCGCCGCGAAGCTGACCCGCCCCGCTGGCGACCCTCGGCGCGTTCGGGAACAGCGGCACCACCTCCCAGGCCGTCTACGGCCGGCTCTGCCGCGACACCGCCCAGGTCGTCTACGGGCTGAACAAGGGGAAGAGCCTCGGAGCTGCCCTCAGGCACATCCTGGTCGAGCGCTGAAGGTGCTTGTTGGGTCCTCAGGCCACCTTCCGGGGCGGGCCGCCTGTCAGGTGCCCACCCCTCCGGATCGAGTGCGCCCTTTCCGTCAACGGGGGCGACCCTCGCGAGGTACGGTTGCCGCCTGTAATGGCGCGATCACGGGCTTCGGGGTGCGTCCAGCGATGAAGATCGACAAGATCATCGGCCAACGCATCGAGAAGGGCCGCAGGCGAAGAGGCTTACACCAGGGTGAGCTCGGGGCCGAGGTGGGACGGTCCGAGTCATGGGTCAGCCAGGTGGAGCGCGGGGTCATCTCGCTGGACAGCGTCAGCATGGCGGAACGGCTCGCCCAAGCTCTTGGGCTGACCGTCGATCACATCCTGGCCTTCGACGTTCGATTCCCCCGTGCGATTGTGGTAGCACAGTCAGGCAGATCACAGGCGGTATCCCCGCCTTTGCCCCGCGCGCTGGCGCCCGATGCGGAAAGCTCTGAGACTGTGCTTCGACGTACTTTCACCCTCGGTTCGCTCGCCGGCCTGACCGCCGCCATCGCCGGCCTCTCGCCCGACGCTCAGGCCCAGGTCAGCCAGCACGGCAGCACCGTCGACAAGACGGTCGTGGACGAGCTGCAGTCGATTGGCGCGTCCTACCGACGCTCCTACAAGAACTTTCCCGCGTCCAGTCTGGTGCCGGTCGCGCATCACCAGATCCAGCTGGTCGCCTCGCTGCGACCGAACGACCAGCCCGCCCACCTGCGAACCTCGCTGCTGGCACACATGGCCGAGATGGCCGCGCTCGCCGCGATCCTGCTCTCCATCGACCTCGGTGACCAGGAGCAGGCCGATGCCTACACGGACCTCGGCTACCAGGTTGCCAAGGAGATCCAGAGTCCGGAGCTGAAGTTCCCCCACTGAGCTGGACAGCCTGATACTGGGACGGTTGAGTCCCGGAGGAAGCAGTCCAGGTAGTGAGTGGCAAGAGCAACATGAGC
>NZ_JBIURH010000080.1:0-22085 GCF_044740765.1 Kitasatospora sp. NPDC088346 | reverse complement strand
GCGGCGGTCACGTTCGCGGCCGCGGCGAGCTCCGCCGGCGGCGCGAAACGGCGGTCCTCCTTGAGCAGGTTCGCCAGACTCTCGTTGCTCAACGCTTGCTCCTCATCGTGTTGCTGGCCATGCGTCAGGATCCGTTCAGGACCGGCAGAAGGCGGGCCACTTCGGCGGCGACGGCGTCGCGGGCGGGGCCGAGGTACTTGCGGGGGTCGGCGACCTCGGGGTGGCTGTCGAGGTAGTCGCGGGCGGCCCGGGTGAAGGCCTTGTTGAGGTGGGTGGAGACGTTGACCTTGGTCATGCCCGCGCTGACGGCCCGGGTGAGGTCCAGGTCGCCGACGCCCGAGGAGCCGTGCAGGACCAGGGGGGCGCTGACGGCCGCGCGCAGCCGACCGATCAGGTCGAAGTCGAGGACGGCGTCCCGGGTGAGCATCGCGTGGGAACTGCCGACGGCGACGGCCAGTGCGTCGACCCCGGTGGCGGCGACGAACGCGCGGGCCTCGTCCGGGTCGGTGCGCACGCCCGGGGCGTGCGCACCGTCCTTGCCGCCGACCTCGCCGAGTTCGGCCTCGACCCAGACACCCCGGTGGTGGCAGTAGGCGGTGATCTCGCGGGTGGCGGCGACGTTCTCCTCGTACGGGAGGGTGGCTGCGTCGAACATCACCGAGGTGAAGCCCAGCGCGACGGCCTCGTGCACCAGGTCCACCGACTCGGCGTGGTCCAGGTGCACGGCCACCGGGACCCGCGCCGCCCTGGCCATCGCGAGCGCGGCCAGGCCGACCGGCTCCAGTGAGCCGTGGTAGCGGGCGGTGTTCTCGCTGATCTGCAGGATCACCGGCAGCCCGGCCGCCTCCGCGCCCGCCACGATGGCCTGGGCGTGTTCGAGCTGGACGACGTTGAACGCCCCCACGCCCACCCCCCGCCCGGCGGCGTCCTGGACGATCTCATCGATGGGTGTCGGCGGCATGGACTTCCTCCACGGGTACGGTGCTGCGCAGGCGATGGTAGGTATCGGCGTCGAAATCGCCGGCGACGGGGCAGGGGACGGCGGCGGCCGACAGGGCCACGGCCTCGCGCAGGATCTCGGGCCAGGACGTGCCGGCCGCGAGTCCGGCGGCGAGCGCCGCGACGCAGGCGTCGCCCGCGCCGGTCGGGTTGCCGGCGAGCCGCTCGGGCGGCGTGGCCCGCCAGTTGCCCTGCGGGGTGACGGCGTGCAGCCCGTCCGGGCCGTCGGAGGCCACCACCGCCAGGGCGCCGGCGCTGCGCAGTTCGGCGGCCGCGGCCGCGAGGCCGCGACCGCCGGTGACGGCGGCGAGTTCGGCGGCGTTGGGCTTGATCACGTCCGGTCCGGCCGCCAGCGCGGCGCGCAGGGCGGGGCCGCTGGTGTCCAGCACGGTCGCGGCGCCGGCCACGCCGGCCAGCGCGACGAGCTGGCCGTAGGCGTCGGCGGGCAGGCCCGGCGGCAGGCTGCCGGCGAGCACCACGACCTCGGCCTCACGGACCAGTTCGGTGTAGTGCGCGGTGAAGGCCTGCCATTCGGCGGGCTGGACCACCGGTCCGACCGGGTTGAACACCGTCGCGTCGCCGTCCTCGCGGGAGACGACCGTGACGGTGCGCCGCGAGTCGGCGGCGATCGGCACGAGTTCGTGCCTCAGGCCGGCCGCTGTCAGCTCGCGGCGCAGCTCCGCCCCGGTGGGGCCGCCGGCCAGCCCGGTGATCGTGGCCGGTTGGCCGAAGGCGGCAAGCACCCGGGCGACGTTGACGCCCTTGCCGCCGGCGCGCTCGTGCACGGCGTGGACGCGGTGCGAGGTGCGCGGGGTCAGCCGGTCGACGAAGTAGGTCACGTCGAGCGCGGCATTGAGCGTGACGGTCAGGATCACAGTGACCCGGCCTTCCTCGGTTCGGCGCAGGCGGCACCGGCCGCGTCGCCGACGGCGTGCCACGCGTTCAGGCCGGCGCCCAGACAGCCGGCCTCGTCGCCGAGTTCGGCCCGGACCACGCCCGGGCGCCGTTGGAAGGTCAGCCGGGCGGCCAGCCGGGTCCGGACCGGATCCAGCAGCAGGTCGCCTGCCTCGGCGAGCCCGCCGCCGAGCACGATCAGTTCGCAGCCGAGCAGGGTGGTGGCGAGGGTGAGGGCGGTGGCGAGCGCGTCGACGGCGCGGTCCCAGACGGCCTGCGCGTCGGTGTCGCCCTGGGCCAGCAGGGCCGCGACCTGGTCGGCGCCCCGTACCGCGCGCCCCGTCCGGGCGGTGTAGGCGGCGGCCACGGCGGCGGCGGAGGCGACCGTCTCCAGGCAGCCGCGGCCGCCGCAGCCGCACACCGGGCCGTCGGGGTCCACCGGGAGGTGGCCGAGTTCGCCGCCGTAGCCGCCGGCCCGGACGGGGTGGCCGTCGTTGACGACGGCGGCTGCGATGCCGGTCCCGATCGCCACGAAGAGGATGTCGCGGGCGCCGCGGGCGGCGCCGAGGGCGGCCTCGGCGAAGCCGCCGGCGCGGACGTCGTGGCCGAGGGTCACCGGGAGCCCGGTGCGCTGTTCGAGCAGCTCGGCCAGGGGCAGGTCGCGCCAGCCGAGGTTGGCCGAGAAGACCGCGAGGGCAGTCTCCTCGTCGACGATGCCGGGGACCACCACTCCGGCCCGGCGGACCGTCAGGCCGCCGGCCGCGGCCCGCTCGGCGAGCTCTCGCAGCGCGGCAGCGATCGCCGCCAGGACCGCGTCCGGGCCGGCCTCGCGGGGGGTCGGGCGGCGCAGCGTCACGAGGGGCTTCAGGTCACGGTCCAGCAGCGCGCCCTTCATGCCGGTGCCGCCGACGTCCAGGGCGATCACGCAGTCGCCCTGGACGGGCCGCTCAGGCACGGGAGTTCTCCAGCACCACGGAGCGGGTGAGGTTGCGCGGTCGGTCGGGGTCGCAGCCGCGGGCCTCGGCGACCGCGACGGCCAGGCGCTGGGCCCGGACGAGGTCGGCCAGCGGGTCCAGGTCCCCGGCGCCGTCCTGGGAGTCGGCGACCAGGGTGCCGCCGACCCGGGCGATGTCGGCGTCCAGCCCGGCCGGCAGCGGGCCGAACATCCACGCCACCCGCCCGGGGCCGGTGACGCTGATCGGCCCGTGCCGGTACTCCATCGCGGGGTACGCCTCGGTCCACGCACCGGCCGCCTCGCGCATCTTCAGGCCGGCCTCCAGCGCGAGCCCGTAGGTCCAGCCGCTGCCGAGGAAGGTGAACTGCTCGGCGCCGGACACCTCGGCCACCAGCGGCTCGGTGACGGCTCGTTCGGCGTCGGCGGCCGCCCGGGCCACGCTCCTCACGCCGGCGGGCAGGGCTCCCTCGGCCTCCAGGTGGGCGCGCAGCAGCGCGAGCACGGTGGTGGCGAAACGGGTCTGGACCACCGACTCCTCGTCGGCGAAGTCCAGCACCGAGACGGCGTCGGCGGCGGTCATGATCGGCGTCGTGGGGTCGGCGGTGATCGCGGCGGTGGGTACGCCCGCGTCGCGTGCCCGGTCGAGAAGGTCGAGCACCTCGGTGGTGGTGCCGGAGCGGGTGATCGCCAGGATCCGGTCGTAGCCGCCGCGCCCCTGCGGGAACTCCGAGGCGGCGAAGGCGTCGGTCACGCCGTGCCCGCCGCTCTCGCGCAGGACGGCGTAGGCCTGGGCCATGAACCAGGAGGTGCCGCAGCCCACGACGGCGACACGCTCGCCGCGCCGGGGCAGCGCGGCGCTGTGCCGACCGAGCGACTCGGCCGCCTGCCGCCAGCAGGCGGGCTGTGAGGCGATCTCGATCGAGGTGCGGGAGGGCGTGGTGGTGGGCACGTGGCGGCTCCATCAGAAGGATCAGCTGATTTGAGTGATTGTGCTTGATTTCTAGCATCTTCGAGCAGAAGTAAGCAAGGCGGTGGCGCATGTGTGCACGCATGAGATTCGGCGTGCAGCGTTTCCCTGCTGCCGGCGAGCCGGCAGCAGCTCCGGGCAGCGCCAAAAAGTCGTGGCCGGACGCCCCCACGTCCGGCCACGACTGTCCTCGCCGAGCGGTTGGCTACTTGACGGATCCCGCGGTCAGGCCGGAGACGACCTGGCGTTCGATGAGCGCGAACAGCACGACGACCGGCAGGATGGCGACGACGGATCCGGCGAAGAGGTAGTTCCACTGGACGGTGTAGTTGCCGATGAAGTTGTTGATGCCGACCGTGAGTGGCTGGCTGCTCGGCACGGTGGACAGGGTCAGGCCCATCACGAACTCGTTCCACGCCGAGATGAAGGTGAAGATGACGGCGGTCACCACGCCGGGCATCGCCAGCGGCAGCACCACCCGGCGCAGCGCGCCGAGCCGCCCGAGGCCGTCGATCATGGCGGCCTCCTCCAGCTCGACCGGGATCGAGCCGATGTAGGCGGTGAGGATCCAGACCGCGAAGGCGAGGTTGAAGGCGGCGTTGCAGAGCACCAGCGTCCAGACCGAGTTGAGCATGTCGAGCTGGAAGAACTCGCGGTACAGGCCGACCAGCAGCGAGGTGGGCTGGAACATCTGGGTGACCAGCACGAGGAGCAGGAAGTACCGCCGGCCGCGGTACCTGACCCGCGCGGTGTAGTAGGCGGCGGGCAGCGCGACCAGCAGCGCCAGCAGGGTGGAGCCGCCGGCCACCAGCAGGGTCACCCGCAGGTTGTCGCCGAGGGTGGAGTCGGTCCACACACCGACGAAGTTGGACCAGGCGAAATGCCGGGGCAGGTAGCTCGCGTCGCGCAGTTCGTCGGCCGGCCGCAGGGCGGTGACGACCATCTCGGCGTACGGCAGCAGGAAGACCACGGCCAGCAGCCAGGCGGCGGCCGCGACGACGAGGGTGCGCGGGCGTATGGTCCGCCTCTTCACAGCGATCCGACCGGCCATCAGCTCTCGTCCTCGTTCCAGCGGCTGACCTTGAGGAAGACCAGCACCATCAGCACGACCAGCGCGAAGTTGACGACGGACATCGCCGCGGACTCGCCGATGTCGGTGTCCTTGAGCTGGTACATGAACACGGTGGTGGTGGCGGTGGCGCTGCTGGGCCCGCCGTGTGTCATGCCCCAGATGATCGGGAAGGAGTTGAAGACGTTGATCAGGTTGATCACCACGCCGACCAGGAAGGCCGGTCGCAGCAGCGGCAGGGTGATCCTGAGGTACGTCTGCCAGGTCGACGCGCCGTCGACCCTGGCCGCCTCGTACACCTCGCCGGGGACGGTCTGCAGCCCCGCCAGCAGGGTGTAGGTGGTGAACGGCAGGGAGACGAAGACGGCGACGAACACCATCCACGGCCAGGCCGTCGACGGGTTGCCGAGCCAGTCCTGGGGGCCGTCGATCAGGCCGAGGTCGGTCATCGCGGTGTTGAGCACGCCGGCCGTCTGGTTGAGCATCCATTTGAAGCCGATGGCGGTCATCAGGACGGAGGCGGCCCAGGGGGCGATGAGCGCCCACCGGGTGAGCCGGCGACCGGGGAACTCCTGGTTGAACAGCTGCGCCAGGGCGAGCGAGAGCAGCATCGTCAGGCCGACCACGGCGACGGTCCAGACCACCGTGGAGAGCAGGACGTGGCCGAGGTCGGGCTCGGCGAAGAGCTTGCGGTACTTGTCCAGGCCGGCCGAGCCGCGGACGAAGCCGCTGCTGCTGATCCGCAGGAACGAGGTGTGGAGCATCTCGTAGACCGGCCACAGGACGACTAGCAGGATCAGCAGGACCGCCGGGGCGATCCAGGGCAGTGGGCCGAGCCGTTCGAGGGCCGCGCGCCGGGCGGGCGGTCGGCCCCGAAGTCGCGGCCGGACGGCCTTGGGAGCAGAGGTGAGGGACACAGGTGGTGCCTTCCGTACGTGAGCCGTGCCCCCGGTGCCGGCGCGCGGGCGGCCGGCACCGGGGCGGGAGCGCCTACTTGTCGGCGGCGGCGTCCTGGGCCTTCTTCTGCAGGTCGCCGAGGACCTTTGCCGGGTCGCCGCTGACCGCGGTGCCGATGCTCTTCTTGATCTCGGCGGACACGGCGTCCCAGCTGGTGTCGCCCAGCGGGTAGAAGGAGGCCTGCGGGAGCAGCGCGAAGAACGGCTCCAGGTCCTTGTGCTTCCCGCTGGAGGTCATGTCGGCGAGGGTGTCCTTGGTGACCGGCATCAGGTTGTAGGTCTCGTCGAACTTCTCGGTGTTCGCCTTGGAGTACACGAAGTCGAGGAAGGTCTTGATCTGGTCCTTGTGGCCGTTCTGCTTGAAGGCCATCATCCAGTCGGCCACGCCGAGGGTGGACTTGAGGGCGCCGGTCCTGCCGGGGATCGGGGCGACACCGTAGTCGACCTTGCCCTCGGTGGACATCTGGATCAGCGAGGGGTGGCCGTTGAGCATCGCGGCCTTGCCGGCGGCGAAGTCCGCGAAGGCGGTCTTGCGGTCGGTGGTCGCCGGGTTGGCGTAGGTCAGCCCGGGGTCCACCAGATTGCTCTTCAGCCAGGAGAAGGTGTCCACGTCGGCCTGGCTGTTCAGCGCGTACTTTCCGGCGGAGTCGGTGACACCGCCACCGTTGCCCAGCTCCCACATCATGCTCTCGCCCTGTGCCTCCTCCGGGCCCAGCGGCAGGGCGTAGGGGGTGACGCCGGGGACCTTGGCCTTGATCAGCGCCGCGTCGGCCTTCACGTCGTCCCAGGTCTGCGGGGGCGCGCTGATGCCGGCCTGCGCGAAGACCGCCTTGTTGTAGAAGAACGCGCGGGCCGAGGAGACGAACGGGATGCCGTACTGCACGCCGTCGACCTGGCCGGCCTTGGCGAAGGTGTCGATGAAGTTGCCGGCCGTGGCGGTGGAGAGTACGTCGGAGGTGGGGTAGAGCAGCTTGTCGGCGACCTTGTCGGCGTAGCCGCCGGTCTGCAGGACGTCCGGCACGTTGCCGCTCTGGATCATCGTCTTGACCTGCTTGTCGATGTCGTTCCAGTTGATCACCTGAACGTCGACCTTGATCTTGGGGTTGCTTGCCTCGAAGGCCTTGACCAGGTCGTTCCAGTACAGCGTGGAGCTGTTGGACGCCTTGTCGCCGTAGTCGGCCGCGACCAGCTTGAGAGTCACCGGGCCGCCGGCGGAGTCCCCGCCGCTCCCGCTGCTGCCGCACGCCGTGAGCGCGAGAGCGCTGATCACACAGACCGCTGAGATGCTGAGTACACGCTTGTTCACTGCCGGAACCACCTTCGTGCCGATGGACCCACACCGTGACAGGGTCCGCTCCTGGGATGTGCAGAGCCGAGAGCAGTCGTCGAAACCGCTGCCGCGTGAGCCAACTGCGGGAATGGCCTTGCCCACGGCCGTCGCACCTGCTGGTTGCCTGGTCCGAGTGGCTGGAGGGGTATGCGCAAGGCGCTGCCCTTGCTGCGCGAAGTTGCTCACAGATGGCTCATTTCGAACAGATCCGAAACTCTGCCGCGAAGTATTCACCACACGGACCAGTAGGTCCAGGCGCCGTTATGGGACCGTTGCGATCACCTGCGCACGTCAACCGGATTCGCCGGTCGTGGATCGTGGTGACGGATGTCGGTGTCCGCCAGGGCCGTTGACGTTTCCTCCCGGCAGGGCGGCACCGTCACCCGCGGCTCGGGTTTCGCGGGTGCTTGAGGCCACTCCACAGAGCGGTGGCCGGCGCCGACGTCGCACGAGCCGTTGAGCTCAGGACCGGACGGAGGCTCCTGTGGGGCGCCGGTGCCGCGAACGGCCTCTACCACCGTGCCGCCACCCGCGCTCCACCCCGGGCGCAACAGAAGGGGACCCTCTGCAGCGCACCGCCAGTACTCTGATCCGACCCACGCCATGCGCCCTACCGCACCTCTGCAGAGCCGCAGGACGCGCCCTCCCAGCGCAAGGAATACACTTCCGGCATGCTCAAAGCTGATCGAACCGCGCGCATCCTCGACCACGTCGCCACCCAGGGCAGCGCCGATGTGCACGCGTTCGCCGAACTGCTCGGCGTGTCCAGGGCGACCGTCCGCCGCGACCTGCAGACCCTGCATGAGCAGGGGCTGCTGCTGCGCACCCGCGGCGGCGCGGTGGCCGGCACAGTCAACCTCGAACTGCCCCTGCTGCACCGGGCCGGCCGTCAGCAGGCGGAGAAGCGGCGGATCGCGCTGGCCGCCGCCGCCCTGGTCCCGGACGGGGCGGTTGTCGGGATGACCGGCGGCACCACGGTCACCGAGATCGCGCGTGCGCTGGCCGAGCGCAGCGGCATCACCGTCGTCACCAACGCGGTCAACATCGCCGCCGACCTGATCGTCCGCCCCGACATCCGCCTCGTGGTGGTGGGCGGCAATGCCCGCACGGCCAGCTACGAGCTTGTCGGCCCGGCCGCCGAGCGCATGCTGGCCCAGTACCACTTCGACATCGCCTTCATCGGCGTCGACGGCCTGACCGCGAGCGAGGGCTGCACCACGCACGACGAGATGGAGGGCCAGACCGACCGGGCCTTCCTGCGCAACAGCGCCCGCTCCGTCGTGGTCGCCGACAACACCAAGATCGGCCGGGTCACCTTCGCCGGGATCTGCCCACTTGCCGAGATCGACGACCTGGTCACCGACGACTTGCTGGATCCCGGGCACGAAAAGGCCATTGCGGAATGCGGCGTACGGGTGCTGCGCGCCTGAGCAGGGCTGAGCCGTCTGCCGGCGACGTACGGGGGGCGCAGCCGACCGGATCGCCCAGGCGGTACCCACCGCCGCCGACAAGCTCAGCGGTGCTGTGAGGATTGCCCCTGATCTGTCATCGGTCCGCTACGGAGTCCCTGAGCAGGCAGACGTCGAAGTCCTGCGGGGGTGAGCCCGGCCGCGCCAGCAACGAACGAGCGCCCGACGGCGCTCCACTGACACGCCGTCGGACGCTCGTCCCGCTCCGGTGCCGCCGCCTCGCGACGGCGCCGGGGTCGGGCGAGAGGTGCTCAGCTGCAGGTGACGCCGGCGGTCCTCCAGGTGGTGGCGTCGACCATGGCGGTGGGGGCGAAGGCCTCGGCGGGCATGGCCTTGCCGTTCCTGAGCCTGTCGTACATGGTCTGGACGGCCAGTGCCCCGACGTCCCTGCCGTTGATGAACAGGGCGGCCTTCATGCCGGTGGGCTTGCCGCCGTTCCAGTCCTTGCACGCGAGGTAGGCGCCGAGGCCGACGCCGATCACGTCGTCGGGCTCGTAGCCGGCGTTCTGCAGTGCGGTGACGCCACCCTGCACGTTCTCGTCGTTGCAGCCGAGGACGATCCAGTGCTTGACGGCGCGGTTGGCGGTGACGGAGGCGGCGACCTTGTCCTGCGCCCCGGTGGGGGTGTTGTCGGTGGCGACGTCGATCCGCTGGATGCTCGCGCCGGCGGTGTCGATGAACGTCTCCTTGGCGGCGTTCACCCGGTCCGCGCACACCGTCACGTCGTGCTTCCAGGCCGAGATGACCCGGGTGTCCGCCGGGTTCCAGTCGGTCTTCTTGTACTCCTCGCCCGCGCGCTTGCCGACCTCGCGGCCCATCTGGGCACCGGAGAAGCCGATCCGCGGCACCAGGTCCCCCTTGGGGCAGGCGGACGGCTCGGGACCGGTGACGCAGATCTGGTCGTCGGAGGTGAGCAGGGCGACCTTGGCGGCCCTGGCGGTCTGCACCACCTGCGGGCCGACGGCCGGGTCCGGGACCACGATGATCAGGCCGTTGCTCTTCTGCGCGATCGCCGACTGCACCTCGCTGACCGTCTTGTTGGCGTCGTTGCCGAGGTTCACCACCTTGAGGTCGATCCCGAGCTCCGCGGCCTTGGCCTTCGCGCCCTCGGCCTCGCCGATGAAGTACTCCTGGTCGCCCTGCTTCTGCAGGTAGGTGAGCGAGATCTTCCCACTGACCTTGGCGACATCGTCGTCGCCGGCCTTCCCGGCCGTCTGGCCGGTCGAACAGGCCGTCAGGCCCAGAGCGACCGCGAGGCCGAGGAATGTGGACGCGCGGAAGCCGCGTGCAGTGGACATGTCGGTGCTCCGTAACGGTGGCGTGGCGCCGTCCGGCGAGGGCGAGGGGTGTGGCGTCGTCCGGCGACGGGGAGGGTGGTGTGTGGCGTCGTCCGGCGACGGGGAGGGTGGTGTGGCGTCGTCCGGCGACGGGGAGGGCTGTGGCGCCGAAGGTGGAGGTGGTGAACCTGCCACGGCGCGAAGGATCCTGATCTCAGGTCAGCAATCCATCAGAACAGACGCCTCTGGAGAGATGCGCCATATGACAGCCTCCGGCATGGGGTGGCGTCAAGGGGATGGCAACCATCCGGTTCGCTCGAGATGCTCTTGTGACAATGCACTGATCTTGCAAGGTGCCCGTATCGGCCGGCCCGGCCCGAGCGCACGCCCGTCCGCCCTCGGCGACAGCACCCGTACTCCCGCACCCGGCCGCGGTAGCGGTCTCCCGCTGCCCGCGGCCGTCGGTTCCTGCTGGTGTTCCCCCGGGCCTGCAACGCCGATGGCGTGCGGCGACGCGGTTCCGAACGCGCGCCGCGTACCGTGCGACAAAGCCGCCCACGAACGGACAAAGCTACGGCCTGGTAGCCCTTGACTCACCCGGGACCCCCTGGCACCTTCATGGTTAAAGTTGCTCGCAACCAGTCAGGTTGAAGCAGTTATGAGCAATCCAGATGGCCCCGCAGAAGTGCGCGCCGCATGTTCCGCCGCCAGGCCCGAACGGCCCGCGGTGCGGCATGTTCCCGGCGGAGGGCGTGTCGGCGGCGTCGCCGGGACGAACCCCAGCGGTCCGATGCCCCGTGCACGTGCCCTCGCCACCGGCGCACATCGCGCTCTCCCGGCCGCCCACATGGTGCGCGGCCCCGCGTCTCCCACCCGAAGGAGCCCAGCATGAGCTGGTCGCACCGGCGAGGCCGAATCCTCGTCGCCCTCACCACAGTCGCCTTCACCCTGCCGCTCACGGCCACGGCCTCCCAGGCCACGACCGCTCCGTCCTCGCCCGCCCCCGCCCCCTACGCCCTGGTGCCGCAGCCGGTCTCGGAGCAGGCGGTGGGCGGCCCGGGGTTCGCCCTCACCCCCCAGACGCGGATCTCCGTCCTCTCCCGGGACTCGCAGGCCATCGGTGTCGGCACCTACCTCTCCAAGCTGCTCGCCCCCGCGACGGGCTACGACCTGCGCGTGGTCAAGGACACCCGGGCGCCGAAGAACGCCGTCGTCCTGGACCCCAACGGCCCCAAGAACCTGGGAGCCGAGGGATACACCCTGACCTCCGACAAGAACGGCGTCGTCATCAGGGCGCACGGGGCCGAAGGCCTGTTCCGTGGTGTGCAGACCCTTCGCCAGCTCCTCCCTGCCGCGGTCGAGTCCCGCACCAGGCAGACCGGTTCGTGGACCGTCTCGCCGGTGCAGATCTCCGACTCGCCGCGGTACGAGTACCGCGGCGTGATGCTGGACGTCGCCCGCCGCTTCTTCCCCGTCGACCAGGTCAAGCGCTATATCGACGAGGCCGCGGCCTACAAGATCAACACCCTGCACCTGCACCTGACCGACGACCAGGGCTGGCGCATCGCCATCGACGCGCTGCCGGACCTGACCAGGATCGGCGCCACCACGCAGAGCGGGTTCACCGGCGGCACCGACTGGTACTACACGGCGGCGGACTACAAGGAGATCGTCGCCTACGCCTCCTCCCGCTTCATGACCGTGGTGCCCGAGATCGACGGCCCCGGCCACACCGACGCCGCCCTGGCCTCGGTGCCCGGACTGAACTGCGACAACAAGGCGAAGGCGCCCTACTCCGGCTTCGACGTCGGCATCAGCCTCTACTGTCTGGAGGACGGGACACACACGGGCAACGTAAGACGCTTCCTGAACACCGTCATCAAGGAGGTGGCCAAGCTCACCCCCGGCCCCTACATCCACATCGGCGGCGACGAGACCCCGGACGCCACCCCGGAGGAGTACGCGGCCTACGTCAAGGCGGCCACTGCGGCGACCGTCGGCCGGGGCAAGACCGTGATGGCCTGGCACCAGCTCGGACAGGCCCCCATCCCCGCCGGCAGCCTCCTGCAGTACTGGGGCGAGGACGACGACCGGGAGAGCATCGGTACCTCGGAGGAGAGCGACAGCGTCCGCTTCGTGCGCAACGGGGTCGCCCAGGACGCCAAGTTCGTCATGTCCCCGTCCGACCACGCCTACCTGGACATGAAGTACGACGTCTCCACCCCCTACGGCCTCAGCTGGTCCGGCTACGTGCCGGTGCAGCGTTCCTACGACTGGGACCCGGCGACCATCACCGGCAAGATGGACGGCACCGGTTCCCTCGTCCCGGCCAAGAAGATCGCCGGCGTCGAGGCCGCCCTCTGGGCCGACCGCGCCTACGAAGGCAGCGGCTCGCTGCCCACCCCGAACACCAACTGGCCCGCACCCCAGGCCTACGCCGACTACATGAGCTTCCCCCGCCTGCCCGCCCTCGCCGAGGTCGGCTGGAGCCCCCAGTCCGCCCGCGACTGGAACGGCTTCCGGCAGCGCCTGGCCCAGCAGGGACCGCGCTGGACGGCGGCCGGCATCGGCTACTTCGCCGCCCCGGGCATCCCCTGGCCCGGCACCGTCACGACCGTGGAAGGCGTCCACGCCATCGAGACCGGAGGCGTCGCCCTGGAGAACGGCGGCTCCACCTCCGACGGCTCCGAACTCCTGCTGTGGGCGACCAACCGCGGCGACAACCAGACCTGGACCATCGCCCGCCAGTCCGACGGCACCTACACCATGACCAACAAGAGGTCCGGGAAGTGTGCCGAGGCGACCGGCGGCGCCGGCGCCGCCGTCGTCCAGCGCGCGTGCAACGGCCAGACCGGCCAGCGCTGGAAGATCACCCCGGGCGACAACGACCAGCAGATCATCGCCTCCGCCGGCAGCGGCCTCGTACTCACCGCCGCCTCGGCCGCCAACGGCGCCAAGGCGACCCAGCAGCCCGACACCGGCTCCGCACTGCAGCGCTGGTCCGTCGACTGACCGACCCTACCGCGAACCACCACCCCACCCCCCATCCCACCCCGCCCCGGCTGCACGCCCGCCGGGGCGGGGTGCCTCCCGCGGCCCACGCCCGCGGTATGGCCGGCGAAGTGGTCGGCCGGGCTGTCGTCCTCGGGAGGTGGTCTCCTGATCGATCGAACGTTTCCGACGAGTAGGCCTTGACGAGCCTGTGCAGCGGGCGTCTTATGGTGTTTATAAGTGTTCGAACGTGTTGGAACATGAGGGAGTCGACCAAGCTCCCCCCGCTGGTTCCGGGCCGTACCGGCTCGGCCCGCCCCTCGGCCCGTCGGTGCAAGCCGAACAGCCCCGAGGCTCGTAGACCCCCCGTCAAACCGCGCAGGTCCACGGGAAGACCCGTCGAAGGACTCCGACACACCGACCGGAGCCACCGACCGAGGGACCCGTCCCCATACCCGCACCGTCCGAGCCGCCGGCCCGAAACGCCGCTCGGCAACGGAACCCGCCAATCGGAAGACAGCACGGTTTCCGCAGGCACGTCACACCCGGAGAAAGCCATGTTCGCGTCCGTCCTCGCCCCGCCCCCGGCGTCCGTACCGGCACCCAGGATCTCCCGCGCCGACCGGCAGGCGAGCCATGGCGCCGCTTGGACCAGCGGTACCGACAGCCTCTGGTACGTCACTGTCCCGGTGACCCTCCCCGACGGCCGGCCCGGCACCCAGACCTTCGTCGAACGCGCCGACACCTGCGACCAGGCCCGGGAGGCGGCCCTCTGCAAGGCGGACACCCCCGACGCCCTGCGCCGCCGCCGCAATGCTCTGATCCTGCCGACCGACCAGGTGAGGACAGAACCCTGGCAGCGCCCGGGCTGGTGGTAGCAGCGTCGCCCACCCGCCGGGCGAAGGACGGGTTCGACCACGGCCCGGCACAGCCCCGTGCCGGCGGCAGGGCCCTTCGCAATGCCGGTCCGGCCCCGCCGGGATCGCGGCCGGGCTGCGGATCGGCCGGAGCGGGGACCGGGCTGCCAGCCGAAGACGTGGTCCGACTGCTCTTCCAGGACTCCGACATCCTGGTGCTCCACAGTCCCCGGTGCAACGGCAACGCGGACGCGAGTGGCAACGTCAACCGGCAGTTCGGCATCGGCGACCTGCGACCCGTGGCCTGGTTCGAGTGGTTCGACAACGTCGAAGTCCGCGATCCCCGTCGCGGCTTCCGCCGCTGACCGGCGGCCACCGCCACCTGCGGGCCGACGAAATCGCAGGTCGGCCGAGTAGGGTGGTGCCCAGCGTCACTCTGCCGGGAAACCGGAACTCGCTGTGATCGCTCAGGGACCGTCCGGCGGTCCGTCCGACGGCCCGTGCGGACGTTCTCGTCTCCGGGGTGCTCGGGCCGGTGTCCGGCGGGAGAAGGACCGTCGGCGCCCCGGCCGCGCGGCACGCCAGGCAGCTGCGCCGCGGTCACCGACGACGACGTGCCGCCGCCCCGCGACGGCGGACCGCCCGTTCCCCGCACCGTCGTGGAGGCGTCGTGACCACTCATCACCGAGGGCGCGTAGTCGTGCTCTCCGTCTGTCTCTGCTTCGCGGCCGTCGGAGTCGGCGCGTGCGGTGGGCAGGACGACGGCCGGGTGGTGCCCGTGTCCCAGGCGGCGTCCGTGCGGGCGGTGGGCGGCATGGACGAGCTGATCAAGCAGGCGCAGGCCGAGGGGCAGCTCAACACGACCACCCTGCTGCCCCACTGGGCGAACTACGGCGGCCTGATGGACGGGTTCTCGAAGAAGTACGGGATCAAGGTCGTCAACGACAACCCGGAAGGCTCCAGTCAGCAGGAGATCGACGACATGAAGCGCTACCACGGGCAGCAGAACGCCCCCGACGTGCTCGACCTCGGCGACTCCTTCGCCCAGTCCGCAGCGGACCAGGGCCTGCTGGCCCCGTACCGGAGCGCCACCTACAACCAGATCCCGGCCTCCCAGAAGGACCACAAGGCCCGCTGGTACAACAGCTACGGCGGCTACGTCGCCATCGGCTGCGACGCCAACCGCGTCAAGACCTGCCCGGTGTCGTTCGCCGACCTGCTCAAACCGGAGTACAAGGGCATGGTCGCGCTCACCGGCGAGCCGACCACAGCAGGGTCAGCCTTCGCCGCCGTGTACGCGGTCGCCCTCGCCAACGACGGCTCGTACGACAACATCCAGCCCGGCATCGACTTCTTCGCCCACCTGGACCGGATCGGCAACTTCAACCACGCCAACTCCAGCGTGGAGGCCATCGCCGCCGGCCAGACCCCGATCAGCATCGAGTGGGACTACCTCAACCTGCAGCACGCCGACGGGCTCCGCCCGGCCGGTGTGGACTGGAAGGTGGCCATCCCGTTCGACGGCAGCTTCGCCCAGTACTACGCGCAGGCCATCAACAAGGACGCCCCGCACCCGGCCGCGGCCCGGCTCTGGGAGGAGTACCTCGCCTCCCCGGAAGGCCAGAACCTACGGCTCGTCGACTACGCACGCCCCGTCCTGATGGACGTCATGGCGCACAACGGCACCCTGGACGCCGCACTCGCCGCGAAACTGCCGACGGTCGAGGGCACACCCTTCTTCCCGACCCAGAGTCAGCTGACCACCGCACTGAAGGTCGTCAAGACCAGCTGGCCCACGGCCGTGCCCGGATGACCTCCCCCGGACGCCGGGAACGGGTCGGCGCTCACCGCGCGGTCGCCGCCGCGGCGCCCGACAAGCCCCCGCCCGCCCCGCGTTTGCGAACAATTGCGCGGCCGGTGCCCAGGTGGAGATCCACCCGGTAGACGGGGTGGCGTCCATGAGTCCCGCCGCCGGGACGTCTCGCACCGGGCGATCAACGTGCGTGGTGCCTGGGACGGCAAGGTCGACGCCTGGGACAAGAGCCCGGACGGCCCGGGCGCCTGCGATGCCCGACATCATCTGGGACGAGGTCGTCACCCACCCGGGCTCCGACTACGAGGCCTACGGCTACGTCACCCACATCGGCTTCGCCGCCGGGATCCCCCGGCATTTCGACCTGCGAGCGCAGCTTTCGCCCGGTGGTCGGCACCGTGAGAAGGGGAGGGAGGTGATGTCATGTACGAGCCATGCATGGGTGCTTCCAGGGCAAGAATCCGGCGAACGAGCGGACGGGACCGTCTACCGGCAGACGATCCGCCCGAGCAGCAGGAGAATGCTGGATGAGCGAGCCGGACGCCGGGTGGATCCGGCCGGTTCGAGCCGAGCGGATGCGAAGGGTCGTGGGCCGGTGCAGACGGTGGCGGTTGAGAACTGGGCGGCAGACTGGGCCCGGCGGGCCAGGGAAGTGCCGAACGGCCGGGTCGCGGCCGGGTTCCTGGTCGACCTCGTCGCCGATCCGAGGCAGCACCTCGCCCGGACCACGACCTTTCCGGTGACGGCCGCGGCCGCGGCCCTGCGTGTCGAACCGGGCCTCCTCCGTCAGGCCCTCCGCGACCTGGCCGACGCGGGCCTGCTCACCCTGGCCTGCCACGACACCGGAGAACCCGGGGGCGAGGTCGCCGCGGTGACCCTCACCCCGCCGACCCCCCACCCCGAACCGAAGGGTCCACACCGTGACCATCGGTGACCTGCCACCCGAACCACCCGCCCGCGGTCGCCCGACGGCACCCCCGGCCCATCCCCGGCGGGGAGCAGCGACAGCACCGGCGCCGCCGCCGACCTCGCAGGCGCCCTGGACGACTTCACCGAGCGAACCGCCACCCCCGACACCAATCGCGACATCCGGCTGACCGTTCCGCGAGGGCTTGGCCCTGCGCGACCTGGTCACCTGGCTCGACGCGTTCCCGGACCCCGGGTCATGGAGTGCCAGAATGCGGCGGGCTTCGCTCACGCTGTCAGCCGCCGACGCAGACCTTCTGCGCCATGAGCTTCAGCCGCCGTGGTCGGAGTCTGTCCCGGCGGGCGCGCGGGATGTACCGGGCCTGCTCAGTCCCGCACTCTCAACGCCTCCTCGGAGAACCAGGTGAGGGCCTCTCGAAAGCGGTCGAGGCTGGCGCCGGTCAGGACGTCGATCGGGAAACCGGGCCGACGGCGGCCGATGTCCCCTGCATCGATGTTCGGCTGTACGCCGGGTACCGCGTTGATGCGGTCGAGTAGCCCTATCGGGAGCTCGGGCTGGGTGAACGGCTCCCGGCGGCTGAGGTGCTCGAACACCACCTCGACCCCGCCGGAGCCGGGGCTGCTCGGCGAAGTTCGGTTCCGAACTTCGCCCAACGGCTCTGCCGCCCCGGGTGGATGGCACGCATCGCCGTTGGGTACGCTTGGGTCACCCGAAATGATCAAGAACATGGGGGAAACAATGCTCTTTGCTCGTAAGGCACTTGTCACTGCGTCAATAGCGCTGTCGGCCGTTGTCGGCACCCTTGCCACGGCTTCTCCGGCGAGCGCGGGAATCTCGACCGGCTCGGACAGCGTCGGCGACTGTGACGCCCAGTGCCTGGTCCTCTACTACAACACCGGCTACGGCGGCTCGCACACGACCATTCACTCCACCACCCCCGGCGGCGGTGAGGGCGTCTACGACCTGTCGGTGTACACCTTCCAGAGCGGCGGTGCCGGGCAGGGGAAGAGCCTGAAGAACAACGCAGCCTCGGCGAAGGCCCGGATCTGGGGTGTCGACTCCAGCGTGACGGTCTACTTCAACAGCGGCTATGCCGGCCCCTGCGACAAGTTCCACAGGACCGAGTACCCGGTCGCCTGGCAGCTCTCGAACACGTACAACGAGAACGCGTCGGTGTACTTCCGGAACATTCCGGTCGACCAGGGCTGCGTCAACTTCGGTTGATCGGAGTCATGAATTCGTGGCGGCCGCGTACCCACGCGGCCGCCATATTCCTTGTGGAGAGATGTGGATGACTGTGGGGAGACAGGGCTTTCCGACCGGGGCATCACGCGCTCTGGTGTTTGTCGCGGCCGCGCTCATGGCGACGGCCTCCTGCTCGGCACCCGGGGGCCGAACCGGCGGTGAGCCCGGCGGCCGGAGCGTGGACGTCCGTCCCTCGGCCGTGCCCTCGGGCCGCGTTTCCATGCCTATCGAGAGGTTCGCCCTCACCGCAGAGGAGTCCGGCGCGGTCGACCGGGCCAAGGTCCTCCTGGCCAACGAGTGCCTGGGAGGCTTCGGTCTGGACTACCGGATACCGGAGCACTCGCCACCGGGTGCCGAATCCTCCAGGCGCTACGGGATATCGGACCGCGAGGTCGCCCGCGACCTCGGATACCACCTCCCGCCGCCGGCCGGCGGGGCGGGCGCCGCCAAGCAGCCCACCGAGGCGCAGGAAGCGATCCTGTTCGGAGCGACTCGTGCGGGAGAACCGCGGTCGACCGCCCCCGACGGCCGCCCGATTCCACCCGGCGGCTGCTACGGGGATGCCGAGGCCCGACTGGACGGCGGCCCGCGCCCCGAGGCCGACATCGCCGCCGCGGCGGCCGTCGACAAGGAGAGCTTCAAGCAGTCCCTGGCGGACCCGACGGTCGTAGCCGCCTTCCACACGTGGTCGACCTGCATGGAACGCCACGGCTACCGGTACCAGGACCCCATGGCATCCGTCGGGGATCGGGCGTTCGACACCGCGGAGCCGACGGAGCGCGAGAAGGCCGTGGCTCTGGCGGACATGGACTGCAAGACCGAGACAGGTCTGCTGAAGACCTGGAGTGCGGTTGAGGCGGGGATCCAGACGCGCATGATCGAGGAGAACTCCTCGGCCCTGAACAGGCTGAGCGCCTTCCAGAAGCGCAAGATCGGCCTTGCCCGCGAGGTGATCGCACGCCTCGGCGGCTGAGCGGCACCCCGACACGGCGAGGGCCGTGTGCGGTCTCCGGAGCATGAGGATCTCCACCCACGTCCCCGCTGTCACGCAGGGCATCGGCGCGGCCGCCCGGGAGGATCGCCGACGGTAGCCGGCGGACCGTCAGTTGACCGACCGGTCAGGGTACGTGCGACAGCGAGGGCCGGGGGCCACGGACAGGCAGCGACGGGCCGCGCCGCCCGGGGCCTGTCCGGGGTTCGGACCAGGTGGCGGGTCGAAGGCCGCCACTGCGACCACTTGGCGAACACCGATCGCGTCCGCTCGTCCTCCCGAGACTTGGTCATCGTCGTGAACTTGGTGTCGATGGCGAGCCCGTGTAGTTCGCGATCGGCGACTCCTGCACGAAGTGGGCGCCGTATCCGTAGCCGCCGGAGTTGTAGTCCAGGCGTTCCATGATCACATTTTCATGATCGCTGTATCGCCGCCGTCTCACCTCCAGGGCCCAGTCCCGTGTGACAACGGGGTTATCCGGCTGATACGCGCCCTTCCTAGGTTGGTCCCGAACCGGACCGGTTCCACCGATTCCGGACCGTGGTTCCTCAGCGGGACCACGCGGGACCACGCGGGACCACGTGCATCGCTGCTCCCCTGCTCGAACCGAAGGATGTCTCATGCGAACCAGCCGGCTGCGCACGTCGCGCCTGCGCAAGGCCGCAGTGCGAACCGCCCTGGTCTGCACGGCGGCCGTCACCGCGCTTGCCACGTCCGGTACCGAAGCGATGGCCCTGCCCGGCGGCATCACGGCCGCCAGGTTCACCCTCCCCCAGCCCAACTGGTACGCGGGAGCGTCCGTCAGCGCGGGCAACAACGCGAGGCTGACGTTCCAGTCCGATGGCAACCTCGTCCTCTACGCGGTCAGCGACACCCAGGACTGGCCGCTGTGGGCGAGCGGAACCGACGGCATGGGGGTGACCCACGTCAACTGGTCGCAGTCCGGCTACATCAAGCTCGAGAACAGCACCGGCGGCGTGGTGTGCACCATCGGTGCACCGAGCCCCGCCCCCGGCGGATCCGCCCGGGTGCAGGACGACGGCAACTTCGTCTTCTACGACACCGACGGCCGCCCCACCTGGGCCAGCGGCACCTACAACCAGAGCGTGGGCAACCGGAACTACTGCAACACCTGATCGACCCGAAGCACCGCGACACCCACAGCCTCCGCCGCGCCGCCCCGCGCTGCGCCGTTGCGCGGCGGCCCTTCGGAAGGACCCTCGTGACACCCAGCAAGTCCGGTCGCCCCACGGTCCGCAGGCGCATCCTGCGCACCGCCCTCGTGGGCACGGCGATCGCCTGCGCGATCGGTCTGACCGCCACCGACGCGTCGGCCGCCGCCTTCGTCGCGGACTTCACGCTCTCCCAGTCCGACTGGACCGCCGGTGACAGCGTGGCGGCGGACAACGGCATGTCGCAGCTGGTCCTCCAGCCCGACGGCAACCTGGTGCTCTACAAGTTCACCGGAGCCGAGAGCTACCCGGTCTGGGCTTCGGGGACCAGCGGCGACGGCGTCGTGCGGGTCGACTGGTCTCGGTCCGGATACGTCAAGCTCCTCAACTCCTCCGGTGGCATCGTCTGCACCCTGGGCGCGCTCAATCCGGCGCCCGGCGGCCACGCCGAGCTCCGGAACGACGGCAACCTCGTCTTCCTCAACAGCAGCGGCAATGCCACCTGGGACACCGGCACCTCCCACGGGACCGGCAACCGCAACTACTGCTACACCTGATCGGACCCATCCGCCGGACACCTCCGCGACGCACAGGGCGCTGACCCGGGATGCCTCTGCTCCCGGGGCGGCGCGCTGTGCGTCTCCGGTCAGGCACACCCGCTCCCTGTGCAACAATCTGATGATCAGCCATCTGGTGCGCGTTCCACATTGCCGCAGGTCAGCAGTGGGACCCGGGGGTTCGTGGCAGCGAGACCGGCTACGGCTGACGGCAACTCAGCTGAGGGGGAATCGGGGGATGTCGGTACCAACCGTGGGCGGCGAAGGGGAGTCCGTTGCCCCGTAGGCCACGCCCGCTCAACCCGGACGACGGCCCACTGCAGGCGTTCGCCTACGAGCTGAGGTGTCTGCGGCAGGCGGCCGGGAACCCGACCTACCGGGCACTCGCAGTCACCGCGGGCTTCAGCGCCACGACGCTGAGCGACGCCGCCGGCGGCGTGCGCAGGCCCACCCTGGACGTGACGCTGGCGTATGTCGGCGCCTGCAGTGGCGATGTCGAGCTCTGGGAGAAGCACTGGTACGCACTCGACCGCCGGCTCGCCGGCAGCACCGGAACCGACACCCGGGTCCGGCCGTCGAGTGGGCAGGCCGCACTGACCGTCTCGGAGGTGATCGAGCCGACGCAGGCGGACGCCGAGAACCACGCCCCGGTGGCGGACGCGTTCCAGAAACCGGGCTTCGAGCCCGAGTCGGTCGACGGCGATGAGCCGGGAGCACCGCATCGGCGTCCGTGGCGGTCGCGGCTGCCCGTCATGGCCGTCGCCCTGGCGCTGGTGCTGACCGGCCTGCTCGTGGGTCTCAAGCGCGGGTCCGGCGACACCGAGACGGTCTCCGGACCGGGCTGTCCGGTCGGTCCGGCCGGCGGGGCCCTCTTCCAGGGCACGACCTACGCCGGGAGCACCCGGGTCCGCAGCAGCGCCAGCCGCAGCGCACCGGTGACCGACGAGATCCCGCCCGGGTGCACGGTCCAGTTCGTCGGCTTCTGCATCGGTGACGCCGAGACGGACCTGACGGCCGGGACTCCCGATGCGCGCTGGTTCAAACTGGGCAGCGGCGGCATGGTCCCGTCGGGGATGGTGCACGGCAATCCGCCGTGGGAGTCGAGGCCGGACCGCTGCCCGGGCGAGTTCCCGGCTCCGTCGTCGATCTCCCTGGTGGCCGCGCCACGCCCCTCCGACCCCGAGGCCGTGGAACTGCGCGCCAGCGGTTCCTACCTCGGCATCGTGGGGTTCGCCGGGTACTTCTCCGACAGCGGCCAGGCCGTGCCCGTGCCGCGCTGGCACCAGCTCGGCCTGATCGGCGTCGGCGTCGACGGGTTCGTGCTCCCCTGGCGGATCGCGAAGCCGACGGCCGATCAGGGCCCGATCCAGCTGGTCGCCGTCGCCTGCCTGGGTGGGGACGGCCCCACCGACGTGCTGGACGCGCTGACCCTCCCCCCTGCGGATCCCACCCGGACGCGGCCGCTGTCGCTGGGCGAGGGCGAGCGGAGCGCGGCCGCACGGACGGCCTGCCGCTACCCCGCCTAGAAGGCTCGTGAAGATCTTGGGTTCTGGCCCCGCCGCGTGAGCGGCGGGGCCAGACTGCTTCTTGTGGCAATGGGGGAATGGGCCGGGGA
>NZ_JBIURH010000079.1:0-22282 GCF_044740765.1 Kitasatospora sp. NPDC088346 | reverse complement strand
GTCTCGACGAGGATGTCCTCACCCGGGTCGCCGATCCGGACCATGAGCGCATCGTGAGGGACATCATCGCTCAGGCCACCGAGATCGCCGGGAAACTTCAGCGCGCCACCCAGTGCTGACGGCTGGACGGCTGCTGACACTCGGTACGCAGCACCGCGTGTCACGGACGACGAAAGCCCATGTCGGATTCCTGCAGACCACCACAGGTCAGCGACCGGCGGAGGTCTGCCCTGGGGGACGGCCTTCCGGTGCTTTCTCCGGGCCCCGGCAGCCTACCGCCGGGCAACCACACCAGCGCGGCCGGGACGGCCCGCTACGCCCACTCGACGCCGTGCTCGGCGAGCTGCGCCAGCTGGCCAGGCGTCAGCTTCGCCCGGCGGGCCTTCTGGTTGTTGAGCCAGGTACCCGGCGCGAAGTACGACACGACCACCTGCTCCTCACCGCCGGGGCTGGCCTCCACGGCCTCTACCGGCTCCTTGCGCGGGCGACGCACGATGGCGTGGCGCTCCCGCTCCACGAACTGCGCCAGCGCCGCCAAGCCCTGGGCGAACCGGTCCGTGCGGGACACCGTCGGCTCCGCCTCAGCAGCGGCCTTGGCGGCCACCAGCTCCTGGTCCTCCTCGACGCCGACCGCCGACAGCAGGTCCCGCTGCTCCTCCTCCAGCGCCGGCCACTCCGCCCGGACCCTGACCATGAACCGGCCTACCTGCTCGCCCTCGAAACTCGGTCTCCATCGGGAGGGCCGGCCAGTCGGCCCGCCGTCCGACTCCAGCCACCAGGGCCTGGCCCCGACATACGCGCGCTGCCAGGTGATCGGCCAGGCGGGGCACCAGAAGGGGTCGATCTCTTCCAGCGCCCGGCGCTGCTCCGGTGCCAGCGTCCCTGGTTCGTCGGCCGGGATCTGTGCCGCCGACCTCGGCTCGGACAGCCAGGGCCAGGGTGACGATCCGGTGCCGGGGCAGGTGCTGGGGCGGTGTCGCCCGCCGGGGCTGAGCCCGATGCCCGCCGCGGTGACGGATTCGAGGGTGCCGAACAGGCCGGCCCGCCGGTCGGCGCGGCCGTCGGCGCCGCACAGCACGTCCACGCGCAGGGTGCTCCAGCTCAGCCAGGGCGCGATCCTGGCGAGGTGTTCGGCGTCGTCCGGTCCGTCGGGTACCCAGGAGCCGTGGCCGTCGCGCGGCCGGGCCGCGGTGTGGTGGAGCTGCTTCTCGTCGCCGTCCAGGTGCAGGGCCCGCCCGGCGCGGCGGGCGCGCCGCTGCGCGGCCACGGCGCCGGGCGGCCGGGGCGGTTCGCCGTCGCCGTCGCCGGGCAGCACCGGGAACGCCGTGCGCAGCAGGTCGTCGGCCGCCTCGAGGTCGCCCGCACCGCCGGTCGCCGGTGGGCCGGCGGTGAACCTGAACCCGTCGTGGGGGGAGAGGGCGGCCTGTTCCTTCTCGATCTTCGCGACCAAGTGGGCGGGGGCTTGGAGGACCGCGCTGTAGGTGGGGCCGGCGGTGTCGCCGCCGCTCCACGACACGTAGTCGTCCACCCGGCGGTGGTCGTGGGCCACGAGCGGGCCGAGGACCGGGCACGCGGCCAGGTAGGCGACCGGCGCGTCCCGGGTGCCGGTCAGCGGCCAGTTGCGGACCAGCAGCAGGCGGGTGGCGGCGCCGGCGGACTCGGCTTCGAAGTCGGCCTCCAGTCGGGCGCACATCGCCTCGATTGCCGCCGGCCACCACGGCGCCGGTTCGCGGTTCGCCCATGCGGTGGGGTTGTCGTATCCGGCGCCGAGGGTGCGCGGCGGCGGGGGCAGCCGGGTCATGTCCGCGACGCGGGCGCCGGCCAGCCGCTCGGCGGCGGCCGCGCGCGTCAGCTCGGCGGCCTGGCCGGCGGTGCGCCCGCGTGGGCGCGCGCCCAGCCACACCCCGCACACCAGCGCCCCCACGTCCAGGTCCGGCCCGCCCCCGTAACCGCGGTGCCGGGGCGCGGTGTCGACGGCGGCGCTCACCCCGTCCGGCGCGCGGCGCTGCCCGGGGCCGGCCGAGCTGCGTACCGCGTCGCGGGCGCCGTTGTAGGCCTCGGCCGGGGGGGCGGTGGGCGGCGTGGCCGGCGAGGAACGCCCGCCGGTCGTTGCCGAGTTGGAGCCAGGCCGCGGCGAGGGCGTCGGTGGCGAGTGCGGGGTTGGTGCGGGGTCTCCCCGGTGTGGCGCGCCCCCTTATGACCAACGGTCGGTTGCCGAGTAGTCGGTTCACGAGGAGTTCGGGGTAGCCGGAGGCTGGTGGGTCGATGCCGAAGATCGCCCGGATGTAGAGCGGTGCGATGAGCTGGTCGAGGATCTGGTCCAGGGGCGGGGGGTTCTCGCCGCGGGCCGTGGCGCGTTCGCGGATGTTCTCGATGGACTGGAAGCGACGCCGGAAGTGCTGGTCGCGCTCGGTCTGTGCGTCGGCGCTGCCCGGCATGGACAGGGCGACGGCGCGGATGAGGAGGCGGCCCTCGGGTGTGCGGATGCTGTCGACGCCGGCCCGTACCCAGGCGGTGAGGTCGCCGCGCAGCCTGCCGGTGTCGTTCAGCGGTGAGTTGCGTTCGAGTCGGGTCGTGACGACGTCGGCGAGCAGGGCCTCGCGGCCGCCCCAACGTCGGTAGATGCTGGTGTGGTTGACGCCGGCGCGTTGGGCGATGGCGGGGATGGTGGGGTCGGCGCCGTCGGAGGCGGTCAGCAGGTCGATGACCGCCCGGTGGACGGCTGCGCGGACCTGCTCGGGGCTCTTGCGGATGCGTTCGGAGGGTTGTTTAGGCACCTCCTCACTCTACGCGCTAAGCACAGATATTTGCTTAATGGCGGCCCAGGGGTCTACAGTCCTCATCACAAGCACAGATCAGTGCTTAACGCCGAGGAGGCCGTCATGAAGAACCTGCTGTTCCCGAACAACACCCAGTTCTGGTACGAGACCCTGCGCTCGATGAGCCACATCGCCTACGGCGGCGCCGACTTCGGCGAGGTCGTCGCCACCGGCGAGCGCATCGTCGAGGGCGACTACGACAGCTGGCACACCGAGTGGCTGGCCACCGCGGACCGGGTGGCCGACGAGGCCGAGCGCGCACTGAAGACAGGTCACAAGGTCAGCGCCCGGGACGGGTTCCTGCGGGCCTCCAACTACTACCGATCGGCCGAGTTCTTCCTGCACGGCAACCCGTGCGACCCCCGCCACGACCACGCCTACGACCGCAGCGTGGCCTGCTTCCGGGCGGCGGCCGCGCTGTTCACCCCGATCATCGAGCCGGTCGAGATCCCCTACGAGGGCACCACCCTGCCCGGCTACCTCTACCGGGTGGACACCACCGGCACACCGCGCCCGACCGTGATCATGCACTCCGGCTTCGACGGCACCGCCGAGGAGATGCACTTCGGTGGCGCCCTGGCGGCCCTGGAGCGCGGCTACACCGTGCTGGCCTTCGACGGCCCCGGCCAGCCCGGACCGCTCCACCACCAGGGCCTGGTCTTCCGGACCGACTGGGAGAACGTCATCACCCCCGTGATCGACTTCGCCGAGACCCTCCCGGAGGTCGACAACAGCCGGATCGCGCTGCTGGGCTCCAGCATGGGCGGCCTGCTCGCCCCCAGGGCCGCGGCCTTCGAGCACCGACTGGCCGCCTGCATAGCCGTCGACGGCGTCTTCGACCTCGGACAGGTCTCCGTCCGCTTCACCCCCCACGACCGCGAGGAGGCCGAGCGCCTGCTGCGCGCCGAGCACGCCCCCGAACTCGACGCCGCCCTCGACGCGGTCATCGCCGACAACGCCACCGCACGCTGGGCGTTCAACCACGGCATGTACGTCATGGGCGTCGACACCCCCCGCGCCTTCGGTGCCGCCTACCTCGACCACACCCTCGCCGACGGCATCGCCGAGAAGATCCAGTGCCCCACCCTGGTCTGCGACGCCGAAGAGGACGAGTTCTTCAAGGGCCAGCCCGCACAGCTCTACGACCACCTCACCTGCCCCAAGACCCTGATGCACTTCACCGTGGCGGAGGGCGCCGGCGCCCACTGCCACCCCGGCGCCATGCGCCTCGCCCTGGCCCGCATCTACGACTGGCTCGACGACACCCTCGCCACCACCAGCGCCTGACACCCGCCCCGCCAGGCACCGCACCGCACAACCCCATTCGAAACCGCTCTCAGGGACCTGCCATGACCCCCACCGCCGTCCACACCGACATCCGCACCGCCCTCACCGACCTGCTCCTCACCCCGGGCCTGGACCTGGCCGAGGCCGCCGAGCGCCACTTCGCCCCCGACTACCGCCAGCGCACCGACGGCAGCTGGGCCGACCGCACCGAGTTCCTCGCCCACATCGCCCACCTGCGCACCGTCCTGGCCGGCGGCTCGGTCCAGGTCCACGAGGAACTCACCGACGGCACCCGCTACGCCGACCGCCACACCATGGAGGTCGACAAGATCGACGGCTCCACCGTCCGCATGGAGGTCTACCTGTTCGCCGAGTTCGCCGCCGACGGCCGCTTCCGCCGCATCGAGGAGACCACCCTCCTGCTCGAAGGCACCGACAGTGACCGTGACCTCGGCAGCGCCCGCTGAACCACGCCTCACCGATACCCGGTGCCGATCCGTGCGGGTCGCCGTGGCCCGCGACCCTGCGAGCGGCCGGACGTCATCGGTGTGACGCCGCGCGGGGCCTGGCCGAGCGCGACGGGCAATCGCCCAAGGCTGCGGCCGGGCGCGGGCGGCCGTCCCGGGGGCGGGGCCTGACGTGTGCCGCTCCGGCGGCCGCGGTCCTGGCCGAGCCGGCGGCGCAGGGCTGGACCGCGACCTACCTCGCCGCCCGTCTGCGCACGAGCGCCGCAACCGTGGCAGCGGTGCGCGACGGGTCCCGCCGCCGGATCGCCATCGCGCTGGACCTGCGCATCCACCGGCTGCGGGCGCGCCTTGCGGCCACAACCCCCGCCGCCGAGGGGATCCGGGCCGGCGACGCGGCCCGCACCCGCACCCGCGCCTCCGCCCGCGTCCGGGCGTCGCGCCACCGGGCGGCCCGGGCCGCGGCCTGACAGCAGGCCACCGCCGTATCCGTGCCGGGCCGGGGAGCCTGCGCCGACCGGGCGGAGCGCTGTGGTCAGCCGGGTGTCAGCACCCGGTCAGGCGTCCGGGGCATCCTGATGGCACGTCAGGGAGCGAGAGATGTTCCCGGACGGGGAGAGGTGCCCGGAGCGGTTCATCGGGTGCCTGGCCAGCGATGGCCGAGCAGGGCCCCCTGGGGCCCGCGCAGGTTCGAATCCTGCCCTCTCCGCCCCCACGACCCCCGCCACTGGTCTGCGGCCGCGTCCCGCACCGGACCACGGCTCCTCGCAGCGGGTCCGCGGCCCGTGCGAGAAGGGCCGCTGCAGACAGGTGCTCAAGGCCGCCGTGCGCCTCAACTCCGGGCACGTGACGGGATACCGGTTCCGGCGGCCCGTCGCCCGCACCAGCGGCGGGGTGGGCTACCGGGCCAAGGTCGTGCTCACCCGGTGGTCGGGGGTGTCGAGCCAGGGGTGCTGGCCGGTGCGGTCGACGGTGAGGCCGAACCGGGTGAAGCCCGGCCTGCCCTGGGCGTCCCACCAGCGCCAGGCGGCCTCGACCTCGTCCCACAGCGACCGCGGCCCGGCCTGCACGACCTCGTACCCGGTGCGGCCGGGTTCCCAGTCGGCGCTGGCCCAGGTGCGGGTGTCGGCGCTATCGTGCAGCCACAGGGTGTAGGTGCCGTCGTCGTAACGCTCGCTGCGCCAGAACACGTGGGGGACCTGCAGGCCGATCGCGAACTGCTCGATCCAGCCGCCGGTGTGGGCGGGGGAGAGCGGGGTGGTGGAGCGTCGGCCGTCGGCCGGCCACGGCCGGCCTTTCAGGTAGGCGTCGAACGGCGGCCGCACGCCGCGCTGGGAACGCATGCGCATGAACGCGGACGAGCGGGTGAAGCGGCCCTCGGCGGTGCCGCCTTCGGTGACGGTGAGGCGGGCGACGGCCTCACCGCCGTACTCGGTGCCCCACGGCACCACGATCAGCCCGCCGGGCACGATCTGCTCCACCCACGCCGCCGAGACGTCGACGACCATCACGCGTTGATCAGGCGCGATTGCGGCCCAGCGGACGACGAGACCGCCCCGGCCACCACGTAGAGAGGCGCAGCCGTCCGGCCGCAGTCGATCTCCTCTCCCTCGGCATCCCGGTCCGGGAGAGGGCCGTCGGCCACGAACGTCTGCGCTTGTGGTCTCATCCGCGAATGATCGACCGCTGTGGCTGGCTGCGACAAGGTGCTCTGGCGGGTCACACGGTGATGGGCTGCCAGGTGAGATCAAGTGCGCCGTCGATTGCGGCGGTTCTGGGTTCCTGGGAGCCGCCTAGGGCTGCGTGGCTCAGCAGCGCGGGCGTGCTGGCCTCCAACGCATGGGCGACGTCCTGGAGCATCGAAGTCACCGCGGCCCACTGGGGAACGTCCAGGATCCAGGTCTCGTGGTCCCAGAGGAGTACCGCGCCGTGGGTGTCACCTGGGCGCATGTCGACGACCAGCCCGTCGCCGCCGGGGCTCAGCGCGATCGGCATGAACTCACGCTGATAGCGCGTCTCGGGCTGGCCGTTGTCCTCGAACGACTCGCCTTCCTGCTCGGCGACCAGGAGCCAGATCTCGTGGGTCTCCAAGGCCTCGTCCAGCGGGACTGGGGCGAATGCCTCCGGAATCCAGTAGCTCGCGCTGACACCGGGCAGCAGCCACCAGGCCCGCAGATCGGCGGGCAGGGGCAGGCCGAGGTCCGCCTCGAAGGCGTCCAGACGCGCGGCATCCGACGCTGGCCTTGCTCGGCCGCCTTGGGTGTGCGCGGTGAGCCAGGTGCCGATGCGGCTCCATGTGGTCGGGACGTCGTGATCAGCGGTTGTCATGGCGGGCAGTCTGCCCCACCGGGGTGTCAACGGCCGAAGCTGTGCAGCACTCTCAGCGAAGCAACTGGTCAGCCCGCGATTGCGCTGAGAGCTGGTGCGGGGAAGGCGGTGTCTTCGTCGAACCGTTCGTGGTGCTGGAGCTGTCCGGGTAGGCGGGTAGGCGGGTAGGCGGGTAGGCCTCGAGGCCGCGGGCGTCGGCGAAGCGGGTGTGGTCGTCGCCGACCTCGGCCAGGACTCGGGCCGCGAGCTGGATGCCCAGGCCCGGGAAGGACAGCAGAATCTCCGAGCCCCCTGGCCTGTTCCCCGACCGGGGAGTCCTCGGTGAGGGGGCAGGCCGGATCCGGGCTGGCCTGGCTGCCCCCGCTCCTGTGAGGGGCGGACGGACATGCGGGGCAGGCGACGCACCCGTACCAGACCCCGCTCTCGCGAGGCGGGCAGTGTGGACCCCAAGCGCAACTCCCCACCAGCGACGAAGCCGGCCGACAGGAGGTACGCATCACCAGGACTACCAAGAGAGCAGGCTCGCCTGAGGAAAACGAAGCGTTGTTTCCCGTGCCCGCCAGGCTGAAACCGGTTCCTTGAGCCCTTCCTTGACCCATGCACCAGGCTGCTGGTGTCCGAAGAGAGAAGCTTGGGTGCGGGGCTGCCCGGGCCAAGTCGGCCCGGGCAGCCCTGAACACGTGGTTGTAACGCGGGCGTGGCTAGTTGACGGTGCCGGACGCCCAGATCGGCCATCCGTCATAGCGGTAGATGACCAGGTTGCCGTCCGGCTGCAGGAACATAGTGTCGCCGGGCGACGCCATACCGACAGACCACAGTCCGGTGCCGGCGATGTGGGCGGGTTGCTGGTAGATGCCGAGGTTGCCGTCACCCTGGAGAGTCAGCACGGCGTTGGGATAGCCGCTGCTGCCCTGGCTCCACGTGCCGCCGGCCGCTTCGGTGATGGTGAGGAGTCCGGAGTTGAATCCCATGGTGGCGCGGGCGGTGGTCCAGGCGCTGCCGCTGCCGTAGTTGGTGTCGTCGCTGGGGAACAGGACGTAGCCGGGAGTACCGGACAGCAGCGCGACCTGGCTGGGGTTGAGGGTCGTCCCGGCCCAGGTCTGGACGTTGGAGACTGCTCCCTTGAAAGGGCTGATGTGGCTGCCCTGGTACAGATAGTCGCCTACCCGGAATCCGCCGGTGAACCCGGCCACGGGACTGTGCAGCCCGGCGACCGTTTCAATTCCGTTCAAGTACAACGCCATGACGTTGGACGTGCGGTTGTAGCTGACGGTCAGGTGGGTCCACGTGCCGATCTGAACGAGACCGCCGCCCGCGCCGGCGTGGACGCAGTCATACGCCCACGCGCTGTTGTCGGTCTGCGACATGCAGAAGTACCACTGCTTGCTCGCGCTGTCCGCGTAGACGATGAAGCCCGCGGACTGGGTGCCGTCCTGGGAGAGCAGCACGCCGCCGGTCGCATCGGCCTTCACCCACGCTGAGGCCGTGAAGTCCGCCGAAGGCGACAGGGCGGCGGTGCTGCTCATGACGCCGGTGCTGGTGCCGTTCAGGCGCACGTCGGGGTTGAAGATGTCCTTGGTGCTCCAGGTGGCGCCGGCCTGCCCGGTCAGAGGGGTGGTGCCGGTGGTGTCCTTGGCGGTGGTGACGGCCGTGCCGTTGGCGGTGCTGTCGTTGAGGGCCCAGGTGTGGGTGGGCGTGACGAGGGTCTGGTTGGCGGTGCTGCTGAGGGTGGTGCCGTTGAAGAGGTAGGGGGACGCCTTGCCGCCTGCGTCGACGGCCCAGAGGTCGGGGGTGCCGTTGCGGTCGATGTCGGCGGCTTGGAGGACGGGTTTGGTGGTGGCGTCCCAGCCGGTGGCGGCGAGTTGGAGGGGGGTGGCGGGGTTGCCCATGGGGAGGTCGAGGAGGTTCTGGGGGCTGTAGTAGTAGAGCTGGCCGCTGGTGTCGTTGCGGGCGAAGAGGGCGGGCAGGCCGTTGATCAGGGTGGTGGTGATGGTCCAGCCGGTCCAGTTGCCGGTGCCGGTGGGGTTGGTGTCGGTGATGGGGATGGCGCCGGCGGTGCCTGCGAAGGCGCCGGGGGCGACGGCGGCCTGTTCGACCTGGAGGGAGCCGTCGAGGACCAGCATGAGCGCGGGGAAGCCGTTGACGGGTTCGTCGTTGAGGGTGTTGTAGAGGGAGCCTGCGTTGGCGATGCGGGTGGCCTTGGAGCCGGAGCCGGTGGTGAAGGCCTTGTCGATGACCTTGACCGCGGCGCCGGAGGCGGGGGAGAGGGTGGAGCCGTCGCCGCTTCCGAAGAGGACGGTGCCGGTTCCGGTGGCGGGGCTGTAGGCGAGGACGTCGTTGAAGCCGTCACCGGAGGCGAAGTGGCCGACGACGGCCTGCAGGCCGTTCCAGTCGGTGGGGCTGCCATTGGTGCTGATCGCGGTGCCTTGTGCCCCGATGTTGTCTGCGGCGGAATTGAGTGTGTTCACCGTCGTACCGGAGGACAGCCACAGGCCTGCCGGAAGGCCGGCACGGTTGCCGACGACCGCCAGGTCGGGGTGCGCGTCGCCGGTCAGGTCGTTCTCCGCCGCGGTTGCGGGCGCGGTGGCGTTCAGGACGATGTTGGCGGAGTCGCCGATGTTCCCACCGGCGGAGACCGCCGTCACGGTAAGGGTGTTGACCCGCCGCGTCGGCTTGATGGTCACGGTCGCCTTGCCGGAGGACGCGGCGACGGTGGCAGGGGCTGCGCCGTTGAGCTGGTAGAGGTAGCTGGAGGGCGCGGTGCCGGTGGGGTTCGCCGTGACCGTGAAGGTGGCGGCGGCCCCGACCGTGTAGGAGCTGCCCGGCTGGGAGATGCTCGGTGCGCCTGGGACGGTCGGATCGAACGTGAAGGTGCAGGTGGCGCTTGTGGGGCTGTTGGCGATGCCGTCGCTGGCGAGAACGTTCCAGGAGAAGTCAGTCGGCGAGCTGCCCGCCGCAGCTGCCAGCGTGGCCCTGGGGATGAGCAGCGAGGCGGTGGTGCCGGAGGTCGCGTACAACGTGGTGGTGGTGCTGGAGGCGACGACGGCCCCGGTTGAGGTCTTGACGGCGGTGAACGCCACTCCGAGGGTGCCGCCGTCGGGGTCGCTGACGCCGGCGTAGAGGGTGACGTCACCGTTGCCGATCACGGTCGGGGTTCCACCGCAGGAGGTCTGCGGCGAGGTGGTGAGGGGCGCCGGTGTGTTGGGGGTGTGGTTGTAGGTGGTGGACATGTACATCGTGGACGGCTGGAACTTCTTCCACGCGTACTTGTCCGACTCGTCGGAGGCCTTGAGACCGAGGGTGACGTCCCCCCAGCTTCCGTTCGCTGCGGACTGCATCAGCGAGGTGGTGTCGAAGCCGACGGAGGCGGTGGGGCAGCCGCTGGAGTAGCCCTTGGCGACGGTCTGGGTGTCGCTCCTGCCCGTCCAGTTGGGCTGGTTGTTCCAGGTGGTGGCGGAGGAGATGCCGCCGGTCCACCACAGTTCCACCGGGGTGGCGGTGCAGGAGGGGGACCAGGTCTCGGTGGCGTAGAACCGGGAGGTGGTGACCTGGGCGCCGTAGATGCTGCTGGGGACACCCATCCGGGCGTAGGCGCGGCCGACGTAGTTGGGGGACTCCCAGCCGTTGTAGCCGACGCGAAGTCCCGTGGCGTCCGAGGTGTGCCAGTAGCTGGTGGTCGGGAAGGCGGAATTGACGTAGGTCCAGTCGTACAGCGGGCTGCCTGCGCTGGAGTAGGTCGGGTCGATGTAGAGGGGCCAGACGGTGTTCTGGCCGGTTAGGAGTGCGGGGTCGGGGGTGAGGGTGATTGAGCTGGCGTTGACGGCCGCGGTGAGGGGCGCGGTGCGGGCGGTGGCGCCCGGGGCGGCGGCGCTGGAACGCGCGGGGCTGCCGCTGCGGGCGTCGAGGGTGGCGCCGGTGGTGGGGTCGGTAACGGTGGGGGCTGTGGTGTCGAAGCTGGAGTCCCACACGCCGCGGACGGGGGCGGGTGCGGAGAAGACCACCTTGCCGTGAGGGTCCTTGGCGGCGATGTTGCCAGCAGGGTCCGCGGTGAGGCCGACGCCGGCAGTCTTGGTGGTGAATGCGAGCGACCTGAGCGCGGGGTTGGCGGCGGCGGTGGCGTCCTTGACCACGAGGACTTCGGAGAAGCCGCCCTGCGCGTCGGCGGTGACCTTCAGGTCCACGCCCGAGAGCACGCTGTAGGTGGCGGTTGGCCCGTCGAGTACCGGGGCCGGGAGGGTCTTGGTGAGCGCGTCCGGCAGGGTGATGGACAGGGAGCGGGTGCCGGACTTCATGACGGCGAGGGGGCCGTTGCCGCCCTTGGAGAGGGTGAGGTCGCTGGTGGTGAGGGCGGGGGCTATGGAGCCGTCGGCGCGCTTGGCGAGGGTTGCGTCGAGGGGCTTCCAGGTACCGTCCTTGCGCTTGCGGACCGGGGCGAGGGCCTGGTTGAGGGTGAGGGTGCCGTCGGGGTTGGCGGTCAGCTGATCTGTCGCGGTGGTAGCAGCGTCGACGGGGACGGCCTGGCCGGTGGCGCGGGCTTTGGCGGAGGCCTGGTCGGCCGTCAACGCGGCGGTCGGAGCGGTCTTCGGGGCGGCGGTCACGGGGCCGGCGTGTGCGGGGGCGGCCAGGGCGGTGAGCGTCATTGCGGTTAGTGCCCCGGTGAGGGCCGCCGCGAGGATGCGGCTGCGTGGTGTGGGTACTGGCACGGGAAGGAGCTCCGCCTCTCACAGAGTCGTGTCGGCGCTGCCTGCGGCAGCTTCGCGGGAAGACTTGCACGTCAGAACCCATCACTCGAACGCGCTTTCCTTCGCTGCGACGGGCCCTTGAGAGGATTCCTGACGGTATGTCGGATATGCCGCTTGGAAAACTTGATAAAGCCTTTGCCAAGCCGATGGTGACGGTCCACGCCGGAACGGCCTCCGCGGGGAAGGTGAAGGCAACAGCGATCACCCGGCGAGCAGGCCGGTCGACTCGACGCGCAGGATTGCAGATCCTTTGTCCCCTATGGGGTCATAAGTTCTGGGTAAAGCTTTTCCCAAAGCGGCAGCTGAGGGCCCATCGGATGGTGACTTGCAGTCAGGTGACTTGCCATAGTCGACGCACCCGGCGGTGATCACGCCGGTGTTCCGTGCTGCCTGCGCGCAGCTGACCACAGAGGTGCCACGCGCCAATGCGCATACCCGTCGACGCCCGTCGACCACGCACACCCCGTAAGTCGCCCGCATCAGGGCGCTCCTGGCTGCCCTTCATATCCGTCACGGCTCTTCTGTCCGCACTGCTGGCAGCGCCCGCCTACGCCGCCCCCATGAGCGGAGGGCCCCTGCCTGCAGCGCCTTCTGCCAAAGCAGTCAAGGGCGTTCACAACCTCGACCCGAAACCAGGCCAGGCACCCGGCGGAGAGGCCCGCAAGACCTACACCCCGCATGCCACCGCCTGGCCGAAGGCCACCAGCGGCAGCGCACACCTCGCGGCCCCATCGGACAAGTCCGACGGTGCGAAGCAGGCGGTGACCGGTACTCCGGTGTGGGTCCAGGCCGCCAAGCCCGCGGCCGGTGCCTACCAGGGGCCCGGCGAGGTCGGCATCAGCGTCCTCGACCGTCAGAAGTCGGCCGACCTCGGCATCTCCGGCGTGCTCTTCACCGTCAAGCCCACCACCGCCGGGCAGGGCAGCGTCAGGGTCGGCGTCGACTACTCCACCTTCGCAGAGGCCTACGGAGGCAACTACGCCTCCCGCCTCCACCTTGTCTCGCTGCCGGCCTGCGCACTGGCCACGCCCGAGGTGCCCGCCTGCCGGGTCCAGACACCGCTCACCACCCAGCGGGATGCGAAGACGGCGTCCGTGTCGGCCGAGGTCGACCTCGGCACCCCCGCCACCGTCACCAAGTCCTCCACCACCCAGGACTCACACCGGGCAACTCCCGCCACCTGGTCCGGCGAGAGCACGACTGCTCTCCAGGCCTCCGCCGCGGCGGCACCGCAGGTGCTGGCCGCCACGGACTCCACCGGTCAGGAGGGCGGCGCGAGCGGCAGTTACGCCGCCACCCCCCTCGCACCCAGCGGCAGCTGGAGCGGCGGCGGCAACAGCGGCTCGTTCACCTACTCGTACCCCATCGGAACCCCCGGCGCCTCGACCTCGCTGACACCGAAGGTCTCGCTGGGCTACGACTCGGCCGTCGTGGACGGCAAGACCGCGTCCACCCAGGCGCAGGCCTCCTGGATCGGCGACGGCTGGTCCTCGCCGGACTCCTACATCGAGCAGACCTTCACCTCCTGCGCCGACAAGCCGGAAGGCACCGCGTCGCCGTCCGAGACGAGTGACGAGTGTTATGCCGGCCCGATTCTGACCCTGTCGCTCAACGGCGCGTCGTCGGCGCTCATCTGGGACGCGGCGAAGTCCGTGTGGAAGCCGGCCAACGACCGCGGTGAGAAGATCACCCACGTCACCGGCTCCAACAACGGCACCGGCACGTACAACACCGACTACTGGACGGTGACCGACCGCTCCGGCACGGTGTACTCCTTCGGCCTCAACCAGCTGCCAGGCTGGAGCGCCGGCAAGCCGGTGACCAACTCCGTCGACTCCATGCCGGTGTACTCCTCGCACCCCGGTGACCCCTGCTACAACGCCGCGGGCTTCACCTCGTCGGCCTGCACCATGGCCTACAAGTGGCACCTTGACTACGTCAAGGACACCCGAGGCCAGGCCATGTCCTACTGGTACAACCAGGACACCAACTACTACGGCCAGAACAACGGCGCCTCCAACACCAAGTACGTCCGTGACTCCTACCTGGCGCGGATCGACTACGGGTTCAACGACGGCGGCGCCTTCGGCACCGTCCCCGACCAGGTGGCCTTCACCACCGGTACGCGCTGCACCGCGGCGACCTGCGATCCCATCTCGGCGGCGAACGCGGGCACCCAGTACCCGGACGTGCCGTTCGACCTGATCTGCAACAGCGGCGCGACCTGCACCTCGCACGCGCCCGCGTTCTTCTCCACCGTGCGCCTCAAGCAGATCACCACCAGCCAGTACTCCGTCCCGGCCGGCAAGTACCTGCCGGTGGACACCTACGACCTGACACAGTCCGAACCGCCGACCGGTGACGGCACCTCGCCCACCCTGTGGCTGGCATCCGTCACCCGCACCGGCAACGACACCACCGGCGGCGGCTCCAGCAGCCCGGTCACCCTGCCGCCCACCGTCTTCGGCGGCACCACGATGCAGAACCGGGTCGACACGACCAACTTCCCGGGGATGTTCCGCTACCGCCTCACCTCCATCACCGGCGAGCTCGGCACGGTCACCGGCATCACCTACGGCCTCCCCAACCCCTGCACCCCCGCCTCCATCGCCTCCGCGAACCCCTCCACCAACACCGCCTCCTGCTACCCGGTGAACTGGACGCCGCCGTTCTACAGCGCCCCGGTCACCGACTGGTTCCAGAAGTACGCCGTCACCCAGGTACTCGAAGCCGACCAGACGGGCGGCGCCACCACCAAGGCCACCACCTACAGCTACGGCGGCGGCGCGGCCTGGCACTACGACGACAACGAGCTCGTCCAGCCCAAGTACCGCACCTGGGGCCAGTTCCGCGGCTACGCCTCCGTCACCACCTACGGCGGTGACGGCGCCAACGACCGCAAGACCAAGAACACCGCCAGCTACCACCGCGGCATGGACGGGGACTACCTGACCCCGACCTCCACCCGCACCGTCGCCCTCACCGACTCCCAGGGCGGCACACACACCGACAGCGACCAGCTGTCCGGCAGCCAGCTGGAAGCCACCACCTACAAGGGCGACACCGGCGCGGTCGAGAACCTGACCATCACGTCCTACTGGATCTCACCGGCCACCGCGACCCGCAACCGCACCGGCCTGCCCGCCCTGAAGGCCACCACCGTCAAGGACGCCGAGACCTACACCCGGCAGGCCGTCACGTCCTCCGGCACCACGACCTGGCGGGTCGGCGAGACGGACAACAGCTACGTCGCCGACCCGGCCGACGTCAACTTCGGCCTGCCGACAACGAGCTACACCCACACCGTTCCGGCCATCGCAGCCTTTGACCGCTGCACCACCTCCACCTACGCCCCGGCGAACACCGCCCTCAACCTGGTCGGCCTGGTGGCCTCCCAGGAGAGCGTGTCCGTGGCCTGCGGCGGCTTCACCCAAGGCACCACCGCCTCCGTCCCGGCCGGCTACAACACCCTCACCGCACCGGCGACAGTCAACCGCCCGGCGCAGGTGATCACCGCCACCCGCACGTCCTACGACGACACCACCTTCAGCACCACCTTCCCGCAGAGCGCACCACCGACCGTCGGCAACCCCACGATGGTGCGCACGGCCGTCGATTACACCGGTGGCGCCTACAGCTGGGTGACCAGCAAGCGCACCACCTACGACGCCTACGGTCGTCCCCTGGTCGCCTACGACGCCAACGGGAACGCGACCACCACGGCTTATACGGTCGATGCCGTCGGCCTGACCACCGGCAGCACGGTCACCAACGCCAGGAACCAGAGCGTGCGGACGACCCTGGCCCCGGCCCGCGCACTGACTCTCGCCGCAACCGATGTCAACGGCGTCACCGCGTCCAGCCAGTCCGACGCACTCGGCCGGCTCACCGCCGTGTGGGCCAACAGCCGCACCAGCCCGGAGCCGGCGAACGCCAAGTACACCTACACCGTCTCCAACACAGGACTGTCCGGTGTCACCACCGACAAGCTGAACGATTCCCTGGGGTACGCGACCTCAGTGACGCTCTACGACTCCCTCGGTCGGGTGCGGCAGACCCAGGCGCCGACGCCGCAGGGCGGCCGGTTGATCACCGAGTCGTTCTACGACTCCCGCGGCTGGGTCCGCAAGCAGAACAACGCCTACTGGGACTCCGGGACGCTGCCCAACCTGGTGCTGGCCTCGGCGCAGGACTCGCAGATCCCCAACCAGCAGGTCACCACCTACGACGGCCTCGGCCGCGCGGTGCGGACCGACTCCCTGAAGTACGCGGCGGTGCAGGAGAGCACCACCACCGTCTACGGCGGTGACCGCACCACCGTGGTGCCGCCGGCCGGCGGCACCGTGAAGACCACCGTCACCGATCCGCTGGGCCGCACCGCCGAACTCGACGACTACACCGCCCGCCCGACCGTCACCCCGCCCGCCGACACCTTCACCGGCACCTACACCCTCACCGGCGGCACCAGCCAGGCCATCACCTACGGCTTCGACGGCCACGGCAAGCAGAACACCGTCGCCGCCAACGGCTCCACCTGGACCACCACCTACAACCTGCTCGGCCAGGCCACTGCCAAGAACGACCCCGACGCCGGCAACAGCACCATGCAGTACGACGACGCCGGCAACCTCCTCCAGACCACCGACTCCCGCGGCAAGAACGTCAGCTCCACCTACGACGTCCTCAACCGCAAGACCGCCACCTACACGGCGCCGACGACCGGCCAGACGGCCGCGAACAAGATCGCATCCTGGGTCTACGACAACGACAACAACGCCGTCGCCTCGATGGGCTACCCCGTCGGCCACGCCACCACGACGACGTCCTACAGCGGCGGCGCCGCGTACGTCACCCAGTCGCTCGGGTTCAACAAGTTCGGCGAATCCCTCGGCGACACCATCACCATCCCGTCCGCGACCGAGGGCACCCAGCTCGGCAAGAACTACACCTTCAAGCACGACTACACCACCACCACAGGCCTGCCCTACAGCGACGTCTACCCCCTCGGCGCGGGCCTGCCGGCCGAGACGGTCCTGCACTCCTACGCCACCGCCCTCGACCTCCCGAACGGGCTGGCCACCGCCAGTTACGGGTACGCACAGGGAACCACCTACGACGCCTACGGCCGGGTCAACCAGACCACCATCGGCGCCCCGGGCAACCTCGGCTTCATCACCAACACCTACGACGACCACACCGGCCGCCTGACCGACCAGCTCGTCTCCCGTGCCGCCATCGGCCCCGCCGTCGACGTGGACAAGCAACACTACGACTACGACAAGGCCGGCAACATCACCCGCCAGGTCTCCACCCGGCAGGGTACGACCTCCGAGACCCAGTGCTACGGCTACGACCAGCTCGACCGCCTGACCCAGGCCTGGACCGCCACCGACTCCTGCGCCACCGCCCCCACCGGCGCCGCGCACTCCCAGGTCGGTGACGCCATCACCGGCGGCGCCTACTGGACCGAGTGGGCGTTCGACCCGCTGGGCAACCGCACCAGCCAGACCGAGCACTCCACCACCGGCGGGACCGACACCACCACCGCCTACACCTACAACGGCAACGGAACCGGCCAGGCACACACCCTGACCTCCGCCACCGGCGGCACCGCCCTGCACTACGACGCCGCAGGCAACACGACCACCCGCACCACCCCCGCCACCGGCACCCAGACCCTCGCCTGGGACGACGCCGGGCGCCTCACCTCGGTGACCGGAGGCACCACCGGAAACTCCACCTACGTCTACAACGCCGACGGCCAGGTCCTCCTCCAGAAGGACACCGGCACCACCACCCTCTACCTGTCCGGCCAGCAGATCACCCTCAACACCACCACCAGCGCCCTCACCGGCACCCGCTACTACCCGCTGCCCGGCGGCGGCACCACCGTCCGCACCGGCACCAGCACCAACTACCGCTTCGAGATCGCCGACCCCCACGGCAGCGCAGGCCTGATCCTCGACAACACCTGCCAGAACCCCACCTGGCGCCAGTTCACCCCCTACGGCGCACCCCGCGGCACACCCGCCACCTGGCCCGACAACCGCGGCTTCCTCAACGCCCCCACCTCCACCGCCAGCAACCTCACCACCCTTGGAGCCCGCCAGTACGACCCGGTCACCGGCCGCTTCATCAGCCCCGACCCCCTCTTCGACCCCACCGACGCACAACAACTCGGCGGCTACAACTACGCCGGCAGCAACCCCATCACCAAAAGCGACCCCACCGGCCTCTTCAGCGTCTGCCTGGACGACTGCCACGGGAAAGCCGACCCCGTCCGCACCGGCACCGACCCCGGCAACGGCGGCACCGCCGCCTACACTGACGGCGGCCCCATCACCACCGGCGGGTGCAGCGCGAACTGCGGACCACCCAAGAAGGACAAGAAGAAGCGCAGCTTCTGGGACGGTGTCATCGACACCGGAGCTTCCATGGCCATGGGCGCCGTGAAGCCGTTGGCCGACCTCGGCGGGTGCTTGAAACTCCGCGACGGGGCCTGCGAGAACCTCGCCAAGGACGTTGTGGATGCCGCCAACCCCATGGGCGCGGCAGTCGAAAATGGAATCGACACCTATCACGCGGCTGAAGAGGAAGTAAAGAACGGCGAGTACGCCTACCTCGGCGGACAGATCACCGCCATGGTTGCCGTCGGCTTGGTTGCCAAGAGGGTCATGCCTGTACCTGCCGCTGCCGCAGCGACAGCGGAGGCGGGAGAGACAGGCTACTTCGGGCAGCTTGCGGCGAGGCTCAAGGGCCTACTCAAGGGCGGATGCAGCTTCGCCCCAGAGACCCTCGTCCTCATGGGGGACGGCACCACCAAACCGATCGCCGACATAGTCGCCGGTGACCAAGTCGCATCTGCAGACCCAGCCACGGCAGTCGCCCAAGACCCCCACACCGTCACCGCAACCTGGGTCAACCATGACGACGACCTCATCGACCTCGCCGTCCAGCCCGAAAACGGCGTCTCCGAAACCATCCACACCAACGCGGATCACCCCTTCTGGGACGACACCACCCACTCATTCGTCCCCGCCGGAAAACTGACAACGGGCCACGACCTTCTCACCGACAAGGGCGCACACGTCCTCGTCACCGCAGTCGGCATAAAGCCCGGCTCTGCAAACCTCCACAACCTGACGGTCAACCAGCTTCACACGTACTATGTGCTGGCGGGCACCACGCCGGTCCTGGTACACAACAGTTGCCCAACACCTGCCGATGTCGCGCGAGACCCGGAAGGAAATATTGTTTACCGGGCCCTTGCCGAGGGCGAGAATCCGTCGGTGGGACTGACGGCGCGGGCTCCTGGCAACGCCGGTGTGTCGCCACTGTCGCATGTTGCCGGAAAAAAGATGTCACCCTGGATTTCTTCAAGCTATGATCCGGACATTGCCTTTGTGAAATACAATAAGGGTCACGGGGTGGTGGCAATTGATCTGCGCCGCATGCAATTTAGGTATGCGGATATTTCTGATGGGCCATTCCCGTCAAGTCGGAGGCACAGCGCCTATGCCAGGAAGGACTCTGAGGTGCTATTCTGGCAAAATGTGCCAGCGGATGCGATCGTTGGCTCCTGGCCGTAGGAGGTTGTTTTGGAAGGGTTGCTGGAGCTGCTAGATGCGGCCTGGGATGATGAGTCGGGATTCCTTGGGAAGCTCCGGTCGGGGCAGTTCGATCTGGACGCAGGTGAGGCCTACGTGGCACTGCTTTCACAGATCCCACAGCCCGGTGAGATGGTCGATTCGAGGCTCGTGAAGCTCATCTGGTTCGCTCCGATGTTCATCGAGTGGCAGATGGAAAGGGCTGCGCGTGGAGCTGACGAGGCCAGGCAGCTGACTCGTATTTCCACCCAGGTTCACGAAACAGTGGCAGGCATTCTAGGAACTCCGTGACAATGCTCTCCAGATGGTCGTAGATTGCGGTTGCGGCTACAAGTCTCCGGCATCCGCCTGTGCGCGATGAAGGAATCTAATCTGGTATGCAGAAAGCAGCCCCGCCGGGTTTTCCGACGGGGCTGCTTTGGTCTCTCGTAGGAGCCTGACGGCAGTAGTTGACGGCAACGTCAGCAGGCGGGGGCTGCACAAGTCGGCGGTTCGTCGCCGTCGCCGTGCTCGCTGGCGGACTTCGAGGGTATGCGGAGGGCGTGGCCGAGGAGGTCGATGGCGTCGCGCTGGAGGCGGAGACGGACGTGTAATGGTGACGTCGGGTATTGAAACTGTCCGAATACCTGCCGCGCAGAGCCGGCTCGGGCGGGCTTTGAGCTCGTAACACGATCTTGTGAATCGGTGCAGGTCGGCCGTAACCGGTACGACGATTGAGCTGTTCGTGATGGCGTGAGCACCAAGCCGTGGGCCGTGGATGACGAGTTGTGGGCGATGATCGAGCCGGTCCTGCCGGCCTGGCCCGAGCGGTCACCGGGACCGAAGCCCGTGTCGGACCGGCTCTGCCTGCAGGGCATCCTCTTCGTTCTCCACACCGGGATCCCGTGGCAGCAGCTGCCCCTGGAGCTGGGCTTCGGCTCCGGCCAGACATGCTGGCGGCGCCTGGAGCGCTGGCAGGAGGCCGGCGTCTTCGACCTGCTGCACCGGATACTGCTCGCCGAGCTCAACGCGGCCGGCGAACTGGACTGGAGCCGCGCGTGCGTGGACGCCTCCCACGTACGCGCGAAAAAAGGGGAGCCGCGACGGGCCCGTCGCCGGTCGACCGCCGCAAGACGGGCAGCAAACACCACCTGATCTGTGACGGCGGTGGCACCCCGCTCCACGTGATCACCACCGCGGCCAACGTGAACGACGTCACCCAGACCCTCGCCCTGGTGGACGGAGTACCGCCGGTGGCCGGCCGGGTCGGCCATCCCCGCAAGCGCCCCGACGCCCTCCTCGGCGACAAGGGCTACGACAGCAACCCCAACCGGCGCGAACTGCGCAGACGCGGGATCCTGCCGGTCATCTCCCGCAAGGGGCAGCCCGACATCAAGGGACTTGGCAAGCTCCGCTACGTGGTGGAGCAGACCTTCGCCCTGCTCCACCAGTTCAAGCGACTGGCCATCCGCTGGGAACGACGCCTCGACCTTCACAACGGCCTCGTCTCCCTGGCCTGCTCACTGATCTGCTGGCGCCGCCTCAAGAAGGCTGCCCCGTGATCGTGTTACGAGCTCTTACAGGTAGTCGAAGAAGCGGTCCCACCATGTCCGTGGCCCGTAGTAGGACCCGAGGTTGCTGTCACCGTCGTATCGGGTCCAGAGCAGGTGCTCAGAGACGGCGATGTAGCCGAGTGCTTCGAGTTGGTCATCGATGCGGCGACGGTCGCTGCTCTCGAAGAGGATGCCCTCTTCCTCCTCGTCATAGCTTCCAGGGTTCCCCAGCGTCACGGCGACGAGGTTGCCGAAGTTGCTGACCCTGATGGCGATGTGGTCGCCGCTGGCCGTTGCGGTGATGGGGACGACGATCGTCCCGTGGTGGCTGGCGTCCTGGACACCTCGATCGACGCTGCAGGTGCAGCGGAACCGCTGGTCCAGCGTGGCTGCGAGCTGATCGAATTGGGCTCGCGTCGCGGTGTGGTCGTAGTTCCGAGGGAACTCGATGTGGTCGGGATCGTCGAGGCCCCTCAGCAGAGCCCAGATGTGCTGGTCATTGAGGGGCATGGTCATCGTCTCCGTGTTGGACGGAGGGCCTTCGCCCTGATGGGTGGACACGCTGATACTGGATCTGCTTGATCCGGAGGAAGCGAGAGCACCGCCGATGGCGATGAAGGACTACTCGGACGAGTTCAAGGCCGATGCCGTGGCCCTGTACGAGTCCACGCCCGGGGCGACGTACAAGGACATCGCCACTGACCTGGGCATCAACAGGGAAACGCTGCGTGAGTGGGTGCTGAGGGACCGGGACCGCCGCGGTACCGCGCCCGCGAACGCCCGTCGGGGCGGGACACCGCCGCCTCGGGTAGGACGGCCGGCTGCGTCGGCCGATCCGGACGAGCGGATCCGGCAGTTGGAGGCCCGGGTGGCCGAGCTTGAGGCTAGCGAGCGGAAGCTGGCCACCGAGCGGGACATCCTGCGTAAGGCGGCCAAGTATTTCGCCGGCGAGACGAACTGGTGAGGAGCCGTAACTTAACTACTGCCTGCTTCGATCTTGAGGTCGTGACGCTCGATCACGTCCTTCAGCACGTCGATGCTGCGTGGCGGGTGGGTCCGGCGGTTGACGAGGATCGAGGTCATCTCAGTTCCTCCGAAGGCCAGGAGCGGCCTGCTGGCGTGGGCGTGGTAGGCCACGGTGGTCTGTGGGCGCCCGAGGAGTCGGGCGATCAGGGTGATCGTGACGGTGTTGCGGGAGCTGAGGAGAGCGGCCAGCACCCGATGACGATGGTTCAGGACGCCGAAGCCGGGGTTGCGGCCCCGCCGGTCGCGGCCCTCGGCCTGGCGGTTTGCTTCGGCCAGGAGGTCCCGGCAGGGCTCGAGCCGGTGGACGAGTTGGTCGAAGCGCTCGCGGCTCATGCCGGTCAGAGCGGGATGGGTGAGCAGATGGGTGGCCTCGGGCGGGATGTGTGCTTCCCCTCGTAGCGTGGAGTCGTGACCCGATAAGGAGTTGAGGGTGGGGAAGCGACGTACGTACGACGCCGAGTTCCGGGAGGGGGCGGT
>NZ_JBIURH010000078.1:18501-22660 GCF_044740765.1 Kitasatospora sp. NPDC088346 | reverse complement strand
CAGTTGCACACGTGTCACGAAGTACGGTCTACCGGATCGGCCTTCATTGTGAGGACGAATCCCGCGGATTGATCACGACCCGATACCCGGCCTAGCGGACGCGGTGGCGGTGAGTACGGGGCCGGTGCCGGCGGAGGTGACGGTGTGCTGGTCGAGTGCACCGCTGCGTAGAAGGTCCCCGAGCGCCGCGGCGGCGACGTCTCGCCGATCCGGATCACGGTCGGTCAGCGCTTCCAGTGCGGTGAACATGTTCCTCACGCGGCACTCGCCTCGGACCGCTCCACCAGGAGGCCGTTCCCGAACCGGGCTCCGGCACGGACCAGGGGAACCAGGTGGGCACCGGTGATCGGGGCGCCAGCGGGCCTGGGCGGGGTCCACCAGCTTGAACACCATCGCCAGCGCGGCGGCCGGGCTGTCGGCACCGCGGGTGACCTTCGTGCGGAGCTTGACCGTGGAGAACGTGGACTCGATCGGGTTGGTGGTCGGCAGGTGAATCCGCTGCTCGGCCGGGAAGTCGTAGAACGCCAGTAGCTCCTCGGCGTCGTCGGTGATCTTCGCGACGGCCCTCGGCGCTGTATATCTCCTGCATCGCCTTCGTCGCGCCCGGCTGTGCGGACTTCGGCAGGGCGTTCGATACATTCCGGGCCTTGTGAAGCCGTCAGGAATTAACCTGTCGGTGTGTCGACTTCGCTTCGTGCGGCGGCGAGGAGATCTGCGGCGGATCGGTAACGGATGGCCGCCGGAGGAGGGACGAGCCCGCCTTCCACGAGCAAGGGCCGGATCTCGCGGATGACGTTGCCGATCAACGACCTGCTCACGTCCCCCAACGCGTCGGCGAGGACGTCCAGGGTGCACAGTTTCCGCAGGTAGAGGACTGCGAGGACGACGCGTTCCACGTCGCCGATCTTCTGGGGGAAGACTCCGCCCCGACTGCCCGGCTGGCGATCGGCGCCCCGGCGTTGGTAGGACGCGCGTTCGGTCTGAGCGATCTGGCGTGGAGCGAGACGGCAGGCCAGTGCTTCGAGGTCGTCGCGTGACATGCCGGTCAGGCGTGGGTGGGACAGGCTCTCCATGATCTGGGTGCGCCGCGGAGCAACTGCGGTGTCCAGGAAGGCCTGCAACGCAGCCGCCGTGGTGAAGCGGCTGGGGGCGTATCCGGGCCGGTGGCCGTGGTCCTCAAACACCCGTCGGGTCTCGGCGACGAGGTGGCCGATGCATTCGGGGGTCACCTCCAATATGTCGGCCAGCAGCTTCATCGAGCAGACCTGCCGCTGGTAGAGAAGGGTGAGCATCACCCGGGCCGCGTCGTCGAACAGCGGCTTGCTGCCGCGAAGCTTGCCGGTGGCCCGCCGGGCGCGGCCGCCACGTTGCTCGCTGTAGCGTTCCTGGGCGCGAGCCACCTGGAGCGGTGCCAACTCGGCGCACAGATCGGCAAGTTCCGTTGTGCTCAGCCCGGTCAGCCGCGGATCGGCCAGGCGAACGAGGAGAGCGCGGCGCCGGTCGGCGACGCCGTGCGCCTCGCAGCTGACGGGTGAGGCCGTCGGCTCGGTGGGTCCGGGCAGCAGGGTGTAGTTCCACTGCCCGTGGGTCTCGTGCCTGACCAGGGGCAGGGCGGCGAAGCGGTCCTTGCTGATCGCGATGCCGGTGGGGTAATCGCCCGTGTCGAGGTGGGCCTCCACCGTCAGCCCAGTGCGGGTGCGGGTGGCCGCGATCGTCTGGAGTACGACGTCGTGGCTGGTCAGGGGCCTGCCGCGCCAGTTGTGGGTGATGTGGGAGAACAGCCGGTGCTCGATCTTGTTCCACTTCGAAGTACTTGGCGGGAAGTGGCAGACCGTGATCACGAGACCGGTCTCGGCGGCGAGTGCGGCCAGCTCGCTCTTCCAGACCCGGTAGCGGTAGCCGTTGGAGCCGCCGGCGTCCGCCGTGATCAGCAGCCGAGTCGCGATCGGGTAGTCGGTCTGCCCGCGCGTCTTCCACCAGCGGCGGATCGACTCGACGGCGAAGGTGGCGGTGTCGTGGTCGACGCCGACGTTGACCCAGCCGGTGTTGCGGGCGATGTCGTAGACGCCGTACGGGATGGCCTGCTCGACGTCCGGTCCGCTGAAGAAGAAATGGTGGTCCTCGACCTGGACCGGGTCGCCCTTGGGGCGCCACTCGCGTCCGGCCATGGGCAGGCGGCCCATCTGCTCGCGTTTCTTGGTGTCCACGCTGATGACCGGCTCGCCGGCTGCCTGATGCTGCTTGACCTGCTCGTTCAGGTAATGGAATTGGGCGTCGCGGTCGGGATGCTGGCTGCCTTCGAGGGTCTTGGCGTTGCCCTGCAGGCTGAAGCCCGCCTGCTTGAGCAGTCGGCCCACCGTCGGCGCGGAGACCGGATGACCTTGTCTGCCCAGTTCCTCGGCCAGGTGCCGCAGCGACTTCGTCGTCCAGCGCAGCGGGGATTCCGGGTCTCCGCGCTCATCGGGTTCGACCAGGGCCATCAGCGCTTCCACCAGGCCCGGGGCGATCGCCTCGGCCCGCTTGCGGCCTCCGCCCGCGACACGAGTCCGCCCGTCAGGCAGTGGCCCGGCTCCGGACTCCAGCTCCGCGACGCCCCGGCGCACGGTGGTCTCGCTCATCCCGGCCGCCTGGGCGGCGACGCGCACCCCGCCGTGACCGAGCAGCCTCGCCTCGGCCGCCACCGCTAAGCGCCGCTGCCTCTCGTTCAGATGGGGAAGCAACACCGAGAAACGGCAGTTGAGTTGTGACAGCATCTGTTCCGTGATCGCCATACCAGATCAACGAGCCGTTGCCCTCGAAGCAACAGGTTGATTCCTTACGGCTTCTGTGCACCCAGCACCGTTGGTGGCGGGCGCCCGGGAAGACCTCGGCCAGCGCCTTCCACAGGCCCACCGCACCATCGCCGACCACCAGCTCGGGGTCGCGCATGCCGCGTCGGCGGCAGTCGCGCAGCAGGTCGGCCCACGACTCGGTGGACTCCCGCAGTCCCCCGGCCACAGCGATCAGTTCCTTGGTGCCGTCCTGGTGGACGCCGAGCAGGACCAGAACGCACGAGTGCGCCTGTCCGAGCAGGACCCCGGGGTGCACGCCGTCGGCCCGCACGTGGACGAAGTCGCGCTCCGACAGGTCCCGCTGCTGGAGGCGGCGCGGTTCTCGCCCCACTGCCTCGTCAGCCGGGTCACGGTCGCGGGCGAGAGCCCGGCCACCGAGCCGAGGAACTGCTCCAGCGCGGGCACGAAGTCCCCGGACGACAGGCCGTGCAAGTGGAGCAGCGGCAGAACCTCGGAGACCTTCGGCGACTCGCGGCACCACGGCGGCAGGCTCTTCGAGGAGAAACGTCTGCGCTCACCGGTGGCCTCATCGAAGCGGCGGTCGTTCACCCGCGGAGCCCTGACCTCGACGCGCCCGGCCGCGGTGACCACGGTGCGGGGCAGGTGACGCCCGTTACGGACCACCAGGCGCCGGCCGGCCTCGTCGGTCTCGGCCGCCAACTCGGCTATGTACTGGTTGACCTCCGCCTCCAGGGCGGCGGCCAGCATCCGACGGGCGCCTGCGCGGACTATCCCGTCGATCAAGGAGCCGTCTCGCGTCGAGGACCCGCGCTGCAACGCGGGCCTACTCGGTGACCGTCAAGGGATCAGTCGGGAAGGTACGCCCTCCGCGTACCTTCCCGGAACCGATCCACAAGTCCTGAGCATTGCTCCCTCGACTCCCTCTCCCGATTCTGCCGACGGATCCCCGGCGCGGGACCCTAGAGGCTGGGCGGGAGCAGACGGGCGTAGGGGAGGCCGTTGCTGGTGCCGCCGGGGGTGGCGACCGTGAGGTTGACCGGTCCGGCGGTTCCCGGTGGGGCGGTGGCGACGAGCTGGGTGTCGGAGACGACGGTGAAGGCGGCCAGTGTGGTGCCGAACTTCACAGCCGTGGTGGTGGTGAGGTCGGTTCCGGTCAGGGTGACGGTGTTGCCGCCGGAGATGGGCCCCTGACCCGGCACCGCGCTGGTGAGCGTGGGAGCCGGCAGGTAGGTGTAGGCCACGCCGTTGCTGGTGCCGCCGGGGGTGGTGACGGTGATGTTGACGGGGCCAGCGGTCGAGGATGGAGCAGTCGCCGTGATCTGAGTGTCGGAGACAACGGTGAACGAGGTCGCGGCGGAGGCGCCGAA
>NZ_JBIURH010000078.1:0-18403 GCF_044740765.1 Kitasatospora sp. NPDC088346 | reverse complement strand
CAGCTCACAGCGGTGGTGGTGGTGAGGTTGCTTCCGGTCAGAGTGACGGTGTTGCCGCCGGAGATGGGCCCCTGACCCGGCACCGCGCTGGTGAGCGCGGGGGCGTTGACGTAGTAGTAGAAGACGTTCGGGGTACTGGTGCCGCCGGGGGTGGTGACGGTGATGTTGACGGGGCCAGCGGTCGAGGATGGAGCAGTCGCCGTGATCTGAGTGTCGGAGGCAACGGTGAACGAGGTCGCGGCGGAGGCGCCGAAGCTCACAGCGGTGGTGGTGGTGAGGTTGCTTCCGGTCAGAGTGACGGTGTTGCCGCCGGAGATGGGCCCCTGACCCGGCACCGCGCTGGTGAGCGTGGGAGCCGGCAGGTAGGTGTAGGCCACGCCGTTGCTGGTGCCGCCGGGGGTGGTGACGGTGATGTTGACGGGGCCACTGCCCGGCGGCGACACGGCCGTGATCTGGGTGTCGGAGGCAACGGTGAACGAGGTCGCGGCGGAGGCGCCGAACTTCACAGCGGTGGTGGTGGTGAGGTTCGTTCCGGTCAGGGTGACGGTGTTGCCGCCGGCACTCGTGCCCTGGTTGGGGCTGACGACGCCAAGCGTCGGGGCGGGCGGACCGGTGTAGGTGTAGGCCACGCCGTTGCTGGTACCACCAGGGGTGGTGACGGTGACCTGGACCGTGCCACTGCCCGCCGGCGACACAGCCGTGATCACGCTGTCGGCGCTGACGGTGAACGAAGGCGCGGCGGACGCGCCGAACTTCACAGCCGTCGCGCCGGTGAAATGGCTGCCCGTCAAAGTGACGGTGTTGCCGCCGGCACTCGTGCCCTGGTTGGGGCTGACGACGCCAAGCGTCGGGGCGGGCGGACCGGTGTAGGTGTAGGCCACGCCGTTGCTGGTACCACCAGGGGTGGTGACGGTGACCTGGACCGTGCCACTGCCCGCCGGCGACACAGCCGTGATCACGCTGTCGGCGCTGACGGTGAACGAAGGCGCGACGGAGACGCCGAACTTCACAGCCGTCGCGCCGGTGAAATGGCTGCCCGTCAAAGTGACGGTGTTGCCGCCGGCACTCGTGCCCTGGTTGGGGCTGACGACGCCAAGCGTCGGGGCGGGCGGACCGGTGTAGGTGTAGGCCACGCCGTTGCTGGTACCACCAGGGGTGGTGACGGTGACCTGGACCGTGCCACTGCCCGCCGGCGACACAGCCGTGATCACGCTGTCGGCGCTGACGGTGAACGAAGGCGCGACGGACGCGCCGAACTTCACAGCCGTCGCGCCGGTGAAATGGCTGCCGGTCAAAGTGACGGTGTTGCCGCCGGCACTCGTGCCCTGGTTGGGGCTGACGACGCCAAGCGTCGGGGCGACCAAGGCGGCCGAGCTGCGTGGAGCCTGAGGGCTGTTCAACGACCGATCTCCTTGCAGGTGGGGGTCCGCTGGCAGGGGAATCCCGGCCGGGGCCCGGTGGGGGGTACCTGGCGATGCCCGCCGGGGCAGAGCGTGGAGGTTGTGGCCTCTGCCCCGGCGGAGTTCTGGGCCGGAGCCCGGTGGCCTGCCGAGCTCCGACGCGCGGATCAGATGCCGGGGCTGGCCACGTAGGTGAAGCCGCCCACGGTGGTGACGGCACCGCCGGTCGTGGTGACCACGACATTGGCCGCGCCGGCAACCCCGGGCGGGGTGACGACGGACAGCGTGGTGTCGTTGACGACCGAGAACGGCGCCACCGCGCCGCCGACGGTGACCGACTGCGTGGTGGTGAGGTTGGTGCCGGTGACGGTCACCGCCGTACCACCGGAGGTCGGGCCGGAGTCGGGGACGATGGTGGTGACCGTGGGGACGTCCACGTACGTGTAGGACAGGCCGTTGTTCGTGCCACCCGCGGTGGTGACGCTGACGCCGACCGACCCGGCAGCAGCGCCCGCAGGCACGGTGACGCTGATCAGACTGTCCGACGTCACGGTCGGGACCGCGCTGTTGGCACCGAAGTTGACGGCGGTGGCGGTGGACAGGCCGGTGCCGCTGATGGTGATGGTGTTGCCGCCCGCGAGCACGCCGGAGGCGGCGCTGAGGGAGGACTTGAACGGCGCACCGACGTAGAAGAACGACAGCGGGTTGCTGGTCCCGCCCGGCGTGGTCACGGTCACGCCGACGGTCCCGGTGCCCGAGGGGGAGACGGCCGTGACCGAGGTGGCGGTGTTGGCGGTGATGGTGGCCGACTTGGTGCCGAACTTCACGGCGGTCGCGCCGCCGAGGTTGGTGCCGGTGATGGTCACGACGGTTCCGCCGCCGGTGGATCCCTGGTTCGGAGAGATAGGCATGAGATGTGCTCCCTTTCCGCTTCCTGGATGTGCAACTGGGGTGGGATGGCGCGCTGGGTGCTGCCCCTGGCTGCGCCCGTTCGGACTCGACGTGGCCACGTCGGTTTCCAAGCGCCGAAAGGTGCGTACGGTCAAGTGCCGGGGACGGCGGTCACCGGGCTTGTCCAGGTGACCGCTACAGTGCGCGGGGGCTAGGCCGCCGACTCGCGGCCACTGCTCCGCGGGCAGGGGCGCGTTGGTCGGGAGGGCGGCCGAGCCTTGTCCAGGACGGTGGCCCGCAGAAGGGCCGGGCGCATGCGCATCATTCGCATGACGCCCCCATGGACACAGCGTGAATCCGATGCTCCAGCCCGTGCCGAGGTACGGCGCCGGTTGGAGGATCGCTTCCTTCGCCAGGAAGCCTCTTGCGGTACGGACTTGATCGCTGACGCGATGCCAGCGCTTCGGTCCGCTGCCGCTCCCCGGAGAGATGGGAAGCTGACTGGTTCGGATACATACATTAACCCGTTTGAGTGTCACACCCACAAGGGCGTTGACGCTGCGTCACCCGTACGGCGGAGCGCGAAGGCCTCCCGCGGGGCAAGCGTGCGCCGGTCGACGAGATCCTCCACAGTCGATCCGTCGAGGTCAAAGGCCCGATCGGACGCCGGCGCCCCCGGGCCCCGACCGCGGGCCAGGGGGCACTATCCCAGGCGGCCAGTCCGTCAGTGACTGGCAGTCAATTCCCTTTCGACCCGCCCCCGAGATCCACCGGCCGAGCGCCCGCCCGCCGGCCTGTTCGTCGCAGAACCGACCACATCCCGCATCGGTCCCACCGACACCGTACGCCCCTCCGGCGGGCCCCATCGGTCTCCAGCACCGCCCTGTCACCGCCCCCTCCCCCTGCGCCGGCCTCGCTCTCCGCCCTGTGCATCGCCCGGACCGCGACGGTACGGCTCTCCATCCGTTCGGATAACGGTTGCGCAACGTGCCGGGCGTCGGTACCGGCTTCTCCCTCCTCTTCAGAGCAGCCGATTGCCTTGAGGAGCACGCCATGCGTCCCGCCCGTCCGATCCTCCACCATGGAACCGAGTCTTCGGCCTCGCCGGCCCCTGGTTCCTGCGCACGCCCGGCGTCGGCCCGGCTCCGGACGGCGACCGGGCGTCCTTCCGCGGCCCGGCTACCCGACCGGCCGGGGCCAGGAACCACGGACGAAGAACCGTCGGACCCGTCGGCGCTCGGAGACCGCCGACCGTCCCCGGCGAACCAGCCCATCCGCCCGAGTCCGACGGCCTTCGGCCGCACCACCCGAAGCATGGCCGGCGCCGCTCTCGTCGCGCTCCTCGGCATCGGAGTGACCATCTCTCCGGCCGCCGCGGACGACTCCCGGTCGTACGACTTCGAGTCCGCCTCCGCGATGGAGTGGCCGTTCAGGGCCATCAACGGCGACGGTGCCGTCGGTGCCGCCCCGGCCCCCGCCCGGGCCGGCACCGCGGCGAGGTTCGACGTGCCCGATGACGGGCATTCGTTCCGCTCCGAACTCGCCATCAAGGGCCTGGGCGCGGGAAGCCACCGCTTCAGTTTCTCCAACTACCTGCCGAGCGATTGGAGACAGGTCCCCGACGACACCATCGTCGCCCAGTGGTTCAGCACGCAGCCCGACAACGAGGGAGTCAAACCGGTCGTCTCGCTCGCGGTGCAGGGCGGCGAATGGCGGCTCAAGGTCCACTGGCTGAAGAACCCGGCCACCTTCGAGGAGTACCAATCCCTGATCCCGCTCGGTGCAGTGCAGTTCGGACACTGGAACCGTTGGGTCGTCGACATCACCTGGTCCACCCCGTCCACACCCGGTTCGATCGTCGTGGTCCGGGACGGCGTCCAGGTCGGCTCCCACCGCGGCGACAACAACTACCATCGCGGTGAGCCACCGCACTTCAGAATCGGCATCTACCGTCCCGCGTGGCGCCCGGAGAAGGAGAAGCACCCGACCGGCGGACCGGACGTCGTGCTCTTCGTCGACGACATCGCCATCGCTGCGGGCACGGCGGCCCCGGCAACACCGGCGGGATCGGCTCCGGCACCTGTCACCCCGGGCACGAGCACCGCCACGTCCACGTCGGCAGCGCCCTCGGCAGGCGGGACACCGGCAAGCCCGTCCTCCTCGGAACCGGTGATCGGCACAGCCACGGCCTACGTCGAGCCGCCGGCCGGCTCGGGCGGAGCCGCTCCCACCACCCCCACGAAGCTGTCCGCGACCGGCGCCGGTACGGACCTCGCGATCGGGCTCGCCGGAGGAACCGCGGCACTCGTCGTGGGCATCTTCCTGCTCCGGCGCCGCAAACCGGCCCGGCACCGATGAGGATCACCCCCGCTGGGCTCGACCGGATCGTCCAGCCGGTTCGACCGGGCCCGGCGGGGCGGGCAGCAGCCGGCCGCCATCCGGCGGGAGGCAGACCGGGGCAGGCGATGGCGGCGAGCCGACCATCAATGTCCCCTGTCGTGCCGTCAAGGGCCCCGAAGCCGACGAACCCGTGCGGCAAGCACCCCGAACGGGGCGGTGTTCGGCCCAGGCAGCCTCGTCGTCGACGGCCGACAGGTCGATGCCGCCACGCACCAGGGTGGCGGGTGGCGGCCCCGAACGCGGTGCGCGGCGGTCGGCTGGAGCGTCAGCGTGACCGGGGCACTCGCCATGAGGCCCGGCTCCGGGGTCGTCCCCCGGCCGGCCGACGCGGTCCGCACCGGAACGTACCCTGCCCACCCATGTCCCGGCCCGCGGACCGACCCGCACCGCGGCCGACCCACGCCGGCCCCACACACCGGCCTTCCAGACACACCGACCCTTCCAGCACAGGAACCCCTATGCCCACTTCCACCCTCACGGCCCCCACCGACCCGCCCACCACACCCGCGGCAAGGATGACGGTTCCGCTGCTCGACGACCACCCCGGCCCGCCCCGCATCGATCTCCTTCTCACCCCCGCCGGCACCGGCGCCGGCACACGGACCACCTACCGGGATGGCACCGCGGTGTGGTTGCTGTCCGGCCTGGGCGCGCACAGCGCCGCCCGAATCGCCCTCGGCCCTGGCCCCACCAGCAGCGGGCCGGTCGTTTTCCTCCGCGTCGACGGCCGCCTGTACGCCGTGGATCAGATCCGCGGCACCGTCGCGACCGCGCGAACGCAGCGGCTGCGCCCCGGAACGCTGGTGCTGGTGACAGCAGGTCGGCCGAGCGGGCCTGCGCCGCACGTTCATCTGACGCGCACTCCCGCGGACGCTGCCGACGGGCGACACACCATCGAACGGGGGCAGCCGTGAGTCCTACCAGCGCCCAGGCCTGCAGCGGGGTACCGCTCACAGAGCCCGGATCGCCGGACCGGGCCCGGCGCATCCGGAACCCGATCGGGCGGGAGTTCAGCGGACCGCGTCAGCGGCTGAGCCGGTCGATCTCGGCCAGTTCCTCATCCGACAGCGGCCCGCCGTTCAGCGCGTCGAGGTTCTGGTCCAGCTGGGCCACACTGCTGGCCCCGATGATCACCGACACCACCCGGGGGTCGCGCAGCACCCAGGAGAGCGCCAGCTGCGCCAGGCTCTGACCGCGCCCCGCAGCCACCTTGGCCAGCCCGCGCAGCTGGTCCAGCCTGGCGCCGGTCAGGGCCTCCTCCTTGAGGAAGTGCCCGACGGACATACGCGAACCGGACGGCACGCCGCCCGACAGGTAGCGGTCCGTCAGCAGGCCCTGAGCGAGCGGCGAGAAGGCGATCAGGCTGGTCCCGGTGTCGCCGACCGCCTCCAGCAGTCCCTTCTCCGGGCCGCGGTCGAGGATGGAGTAGCGGGCCTGGTTCAGCAGCAACGGCGTGCCCAGCTCCCGCAGGATCGCCACCGCCTCCCGGTGCTCGGCCGCCGGGTAGTTGGAGATACCCGCGTACAGCGCCTTCCCGGAGCGCACCGCCCGGTCCAGCGCCCCCATCGTCTCCTCCAACGGGGTGCCCGGGTCGTAGCGGTGCGAGTAGAACACGTCCACGTACTCCAGGCCCATCCGGTGCAGCGACTGGTCGAGGCTGGCCAGCAGGTACTTGCGGCTGCCACCGTTCCCGTACGGGCCCGGCCACATGTCGTAGCCCGCCTTGGAGGCGATGAACAGCTCGTCCCGGTACGGGCGGAAGTCCTGCGCGAACAGGTGGCCGAAGTTGCGCTCCGCACTCCCGTACGGAGGACCGTAGTTGTTCGCCAGATCGAAGTGGGTGACACCCCGGTCGAGGGCCCGGCGCAGCACCGCGCGCTGCACCTCCAGCGGCTGGGTGTCGCCGAAGTTGTGCCACAGCCCCAGGGAGACGGCGGGCAACCGCACGCCGCTGCGCCCGGCGCGGCGGTAGGTCATCGAGGCGTAACGGGCTTCCGCGGCAAGGTAGTTCATGCCGCACATCCTGCCAGCTGCCCGCCAGAACGTAAATCAACACGGGTCAACACGGATCAACACGTGCGGGCCAGCGATCCGGGCCACACTGCGGGGAATCGGTGAAGTGCGTGACGGAACTGTGGCGGAACGCGGTTGGACGTGAACCCGGGGTGGGGACTCCGCACCCGAAAGGGCTGGTTCGCCGATGGATCGGACAGAACCCTTGACATCATCGAACGACCCTTCAAAACTCTACAGCGTCTCGATTGTTAGCGCAAACATCAGCAACGGACGTGCTGGCGCCGACCATCGGACACCCCCACCCATGATGCGCCCGGCGACCGCTTCCCCCAGTCCACCCCCGACACCGGGCAGGCCGGCGCGGCGAACCGGAGTGCGGCCGGCCCCCTCGGCCGCCGCCACCGACGACGACGCCGCCGCCGCACCTGCGGGCGGCCGGGGCGCATCGGCAAACGAAGGGTACGAGTCGAGATGCTGCGTTTGCGAACGGCCGCCGGCGGAGCCGTCCTGGCCCTGTGCGTCTCCCTGCTCCAGGGCGTCGGACGGGCCGAGGCGGTGCCCGCCACGGTCACCAACGGAACCCAGTTCACGGACACCGCGGGCAACCCGCTGCACGCCCACGGCGGCGGTGTGATCAAGGTCGGACAGTACTACTACTGGTTCGGTGAGAACCGCAACGCCGACAACTCGTTCCGCTACGTCTCCGCGTACCGCTCGACGGACCTGAAGACGTGGGAGTTCCGCAGGAACGTGCTGACCCAGGCGACCGCCCCGGAGCTCTCCGGCGCGAACATCGAACGCCCCAAGGTCATGTACAACGCCTCCACCGGCCAGTTCGTCATGTGGATGCACAAGGAGGGCAGCGCCACCGACTACAGCCAGGCGCGGGCGGCCGTGGCGGTCTCCAGCACGGTCGACGGGGACTACTCCTGGCGGGGCAGCTTCCGCCCGCTGGAGTCGATGTCCCGGGACATCACCACCTTCGTCGACGACGACGGCACCGGGTACATGATCTCCGCCGCCAACGAGAACCGGGACCTGCACGTCTACCGGCTCAGCGCCGACTACACCAGCATCGACGCGCAGGTGCAGAGCCTGTGGAACGGCCAGTCCCGCGAGGCCCCGGCGATGTTCAAGCGGGACGGCGTGTACTTCCTGATGACCTCGGCCGCGACCAGCTGGGCCCCCAATCAGCAGAAGTACGGTACGGCCACCAGCATCACCGGCTCGTGGAGCGGTCTGCGGGACGTGGGCGACGGGATCACCTACGCCAGCCAGACCGCCTACGTACTGCCGGTCCAGGGCGGCACGGGCACCGCCTACCTCTACATGGGTGACCGCTGGGGCAACTCCATGGGCGGCACCGTCAACGACTCGCAGTACGTGTGGCTCCCGCTCACCTTCCCCACGCCCACGACCCTGACCATGGGCTACTCGCCGCAGGTCACGGTGGACACGGCCGCCGGCACGGTCACCCCGCTCCAGGCCACCTGGCAGACGCTGGTCGGTCGACAGAGCGGCAAGTGCGTGGATGTGGGCGACTACTCCTTCGCCGAGTCCGCCCAGCTCCTCCAGTGGTCCTGCGGCAACGGCGCCAACCAGAACTTCTCGTTCAGGAGCCTGGGCACCGGCTACGTGCAGATCATGGCCCGGCACAGTGGCAAGTGCCTGGACGTCGACGGCTCGTCGATCGCCGAGGGGGCCCGCGTCGCCCAGTACACCTGCAACGAGGGCAGGTCCCAGCAGTGGCAGGTCCAGGAGGTCGGCGACGGCTCCGGCAACGTGCGCCTGATCGCCCGGCACAGCGGCAAGTGCCTGGACATCATGAACCGGGCGACCGACAACGGCGCCGCCCTCGCCCAGTGGACCTGTCACACCGGGTTCAACCAGCAGTTCAGGCGCCAGACCGTCACGGTCTGACCGTCCGAGGGCCGGGCCGGACCGGACCGGACCGGACCGGACCCGCTCCGCCGGCACGTCCCACCCGCCGGTACGCCCCTCCCTCGCCCGAGGGGCGTACCGTCCGCTGCCGGGGCCTGGACGCGCTCCGGCTCGGGCCGTGGAGCCGGGGTGTGCGAGGAGAAGTGGGACCTGGACGCGGCGGGGCCTGTACGTGATCGAACCAGGGGCCGAGGCGGTGCGGTCGGCGATGCGTGGAGGTAACTTGGCCGCCTATGACGCCATTTCGAATCGGTGTGATGTTTGACCGCTCCTGGGACCCGGCCGAACTGCCCTCCTTCGCGCGGGAGGTCGAGATGCTGGGGATGGACGATCTGTGGGTCGTCGAGGACCTGGGGTGGAACGGTGGGATCTCGGCGGCGGCGGTGGCGCTGGCCACGACCGAGCGGCTGCGGGTCGGTATCGGAATCGCGCCCGCACCCTTGCGCAGCCCCGTGCTGCTGGCGATGGAGGTGGCTACCCTGGCGAGGGTCTTCCCCGGCCGACTGGTGACCGGGATCGGCCACGGTGTGCGGGAGTGGATGCGGCAGGCCGGTGTGGCCCCGCGGTCGCCGCTGGCACTGCTGGAGGAGACCCTGACCGCGGTACGCGGCCTGCTGCGCGGCGAGCGCGTCACCGTGGATGGGCGTGAACTGCGACTCGAAGGCGTGGAGTTGATCCACCCGCCCGCACAGGATGCAGTGCCGCCGGTCCTTGCGGGCGTCGTCTCGCCCAAGTCCCTGGAGCTGGCTGGCCGCGCCGCGCAGGGCACGCTCGTGGCCGAGGGCCACAGCCCGGAGGACCTGCGCGCTGTCCGCGCCGCCGCGGAGCGCGGCGGCGCGGGCGCGGACCACGCGATCACCGCCCTCACCTTCCTGGGTGTGGGAGACGCCGCGGCCTCGGCCCTGCGGGACGCCATCGCCGGACACGCGAAGTGGCTGGGGCGCGACGAGTCCGCGACGTTCGCCGCCGGGGGCACGGTGGCCGAGGCCACGGCAGCGCTCCACGCGCTCGGGGACGCCGGCGCACAGACGGTCGTAGTGCGGATCTGCGGCCCGGAGCCGCTCGCGCAGCTGCGCGAGGTGATGGCAGCCCTTGGCGGCTGAGGACCGCGCGGCGCGTCAGGGGCGGGTCAGAGGCGGACCGCCGGCTTGGCGGCCGGGATCAGGTGCTCGTGGGGACGCCCCGGGCAGAGCTGGGCCACGGTCGGGACTCGCGTGCGGCCTGTGAGTTGCCCGGTCGAGGGGCACGGCAACGACAGAGGCGGGCGCCGGGAACGCGACGCGGAAGTCGTGTGTGGTGCGGCGCGCACCGCAGGGCGGAACGCCTGGCGGCCCCCTGTGTCGGGGCTGCGACGGCGCAGACCTCTCGAATTCGGTTCTGGGGTCGTCGTCATGGACAAGGGGCAGCTCGTGGAGGCGGCGGGGAGCGTTCGTCCCGCGCGCGTGGGGGCACAGTGCGGGGTGATGCCGGCGGCGATGGTCTCCCGGCAGGTACGGACCTCCGCGCCGACGAGCCGGCCGAGGACCATGGGGCGGTCGGGAGAGGCCCGGCTCGTGGGTTCCCGGCCTGTCCGTCGATGTAGCGGAACCGCCCGTCCCGGTCGAGGTGGTGCCTGCCATCGACGGTCCTGGCATCGCCCCGCGGGCTGAAGCCCTCCTCGCCGCCCGGTCCGCGCGTCCGCGTGGGCCGGGCGGCGCCTCTCCGACGCCGGGTTCGCGCACTCGCGGTGGCACGGTGGCCTCGCGGACGCCCCGACCCGCCCGGTACGACCACCGGCTGGGCGCATTCCGGCCATCGCCGCCCTGCGTCGGCGCCCCACCTGCCGGGCGCCTCGCCGAACCACCTCCCCGAACCGTGCCGGTCGGCCGCGTCATCGTGCGGGCCCTGACCAGTGCCCTCGGCCTGTCGGCACCGGCACGACGAGCCCGCGTCCGGGGAGGCCGGCGGCGCCGGGACGCCGCCTCGCAGAGGCTGCTTTCGGCCTCATCAGGCAGGCGGTGGTGACGATGTCCACGCAAACATGACAGGATTCTGCAACCTTCCACTGCCATCGACTCTCGTCGAAACAACGGCAGTTGCCTGGCTTGCACCGCTCTCACCGCCCACCCGGGCGCCACTCTCCCGCGTCCGAACCGCGCCGACCGGGTCAGCCGCCGGCCGCCTCTTGAGGAGCTCCGTTGAAACCTTCCTTCCGCAGGGCCGTCGGCGCGGGCGCGCTGGTCGCCACGATCGCCGCCGTCCTGCCGGCCACCGGCACAGCCGCTGCCGCTGCCGCTGCCGACACGGACGCCATCACCGTGACCGCAAACCGGTACGGAGCAACCGCTCGGGCTTCCACCGGCAGCGCCACTCCCCGAGCCGGCGCCCTGCCCGCGGCAAGCGACCCGAGTGCGCGGGCCACGCTGCTCGCCGACGCCCGGACGCACCGCCGCGCCACTGCCCACGCGCTGAACCTCGGCCCCGAGGAGGAGCTGCTGCCGAAGTCCGTCACCGCGGACGCGGACGGCACAGTGCACACCCGCTACGACCGCACCTTCGGCGGTCTGCCCGTGCTCGGCGGCGACCTGGTCGTCCACGCGGCCGCGAACGGGCGCATCATGAGCGTGGACAAGGCCACCGACGCGAGGCTCGCCGTCGCTCCCGGCACCGTGGGCATCACCGCCGAGACCGCCAACGGCCGCGCCCTGGAGAGCGCACGGGCGGCGGGCGGGCAGGACGCCAAGGTCGAGTCGGTCCGCAAGGTGGTGTGGGCCGCTTCCGGCGAGCCCGTGCTGGCCTGGGAGAGCGTGGTCGGCGGCGTGCAGCACGACCGGACGCCGTCCGAACTGCACGTCGTCACCGACGCCGGGACCGGCGCCCACCTGTTCGACTACCAGGCCGTCAAGAGCGGCACCGGCCAGAGCCAGTACTCGGGCCACGTCACCATCGGCACCACGGCGGCCGGCGGCACCCACACCATGACCGATGACACCCGCGGCGGACACCGGACCTACGACCTGGAGCACACCGGCGACGACCGCGCCACGGGGACACTGTTCACCGACGACGACGACGTCTGGGGCAACGGCCGGCCCGACCAATCCCAGACCGCCGGCGTCGACGCCGCCTACGGCGCGCAGCTGACCTGGGACTACTACAAGGACGTCCAGGGCCGCACCGGCATACGGAACGACGGCGTCGCGGCCACCAGTCACGTGCACTACAGCACCGACTACGCCAACGCGTACTGGTGGGACGTCTGCTTCTGCATGACGTACGGCGACGGGCGGCACGACGCCAACCCGCTCACCTCCATCGACGTGGCCGCCCACGAGATGACGCACGGGATCACCTCCCAGACGGCCGGTCTGCTCTACAGCAACGAGTCCGGCGCCCTGAACGAGGCCACCTCCGACATCATGGCCACCGCCGTGGAGTTCTGGGCCGGCAACGCCTCCGATCCCGGCGACTACCTGATCGGCGAGAAGATCAACATCAACGGCGACGGCACGCCGCTGCGCTACCTGGACCAGCCGTCCAGGGACGGCGAGTCCAAGGACGCCTGGTACCCCGGCATCGGCTCCACCGACGTCCACTGGTCCTCCGGTCCGGCCAACCACTGGTTCTACCTCGCCTCCGAGGGCAGCGGCACCAAGCTCGTCAACGGTGTCACGTACGACTCGCCGACCGCCGACGGCCGGCCGGTGAACCCGATCGGACGGGACGCCGCCGCCCGTATCTGGTACCGGGCGCTCAGCACCTACATGACCTCCACCACCAGGTACGCGGGAGCCCGCACCGCCACCCTCCAGGCCGCCGCCGACCTGTACGGCGCAGAGAGCCCCACCTACCGGAACGCCGCCAACGCCTGGGCCGCCGTCAACGTCGGCCCCCGGACGGCCACGGGCGTGACCCTGGTCAGCCCCGGCGACCAGGTCACCGAGACCGGAACGGTGGTGAGCCTTCGGTCCGAGGCCACCAGCAGCAACCCCGGCGCGCTCACCTACACCGCCGTCGGTCTGCCGGCCGGCCTGACGATCGATGCCTCGACCGGGCTCATCTCCGGCATCCCCACCGTCCGGGGGACGAGCAGCGTCACCCTCACGGCCACGGACCCGACAGGGGCCTACGACACCCTGTCGTTCTCCTGGACCACGTACGCCTTCGGCCAGTGCGACACGGCTCAGCTGCTCGCCAACCCGGGCTTCGAGTCGGGCCCCGTCGTCTGGTCCGGTTCGGGCGGCAGGACCATCGACTCCACCAACCCCTACACCCTGCCGCGCACCGGCTCGTGGAAGGCTTTCCTCAACGGCTGGGGCGAGCGCCACACCGACACGCTGTCCCAGTCCGTCCGCATCCCCTACGGCTGCCGAGCCACCCTCACCTTCTGGGTGCACGTCACAACCAGCGAGGAGACCACGACCGTCCCGTACGACACACTGACCGTCCAGGTCGGTGACACCGTCCTGGCGACCTACTCCAACCTGGACGCGACCACCGGATACGTTCAGCGGAGCGTCGACCTGTCCGCATACGCCGGACGCTACGTCAGCGTGGGTTTCGTGGGCAGGGAGGACCTCTCGTCCAGGACGACGTTCCTGATCGACGACACCGCGCTCACCGTCGGCAACTGACCGACCCGGCGGGCTCTCCCCCGCCGGACGAACGTGACCCGCCGACGGTGCCCGGCCGTACCCGCCCCCGGGCGGCAACGGCTGTGGCCCGGTCGGCCGGCCGCCGAAGCGCGCTCAGTTGGGCTGTGCCTGCTCTGCGCCGGCGGTGGACCGTCCGCGGGCGGCCGCGCGCCTGCGGCGCGTGAGCCGCAGGACGGTGAGCCCGACGGCGGCCGTGGCGACAAGTGCCGCGACGGCCCAGGGCGCTTCGAGGAAGCTGTCGGATCCGGTGGCCGAGACGCCGTTCGCGGTCGCCGTGACGTTGACGTAGCCCCAGCCCGACGGCGCCCCCGACCAGGTCTCCGTCACCTGTACTCGCTCCCCGGGCAGCAACTCGGCCGGCACGTTCGCCATCTGGCGTTCCGTGGGCCCTCCCGCGAACACTCCCCCGACCCGTATCGAGGCCCGGGGGTCGAGCTTCACGTTCCCGGTGTTGTGCAGGCTGTAGGACACGGTGGTGCTGCTGGCGCCGATCCCCGGAACGCGCGGGTTGTGGGGGGTGAAGCGTACGTCCTCGACGGCGAGTGCCGGCCGTTGCGGTCCGTCGACGCGCAGGTAGATCCGGGCCCCGACGCCACGCTGGACACCGACGAAGGAGCCGGTTCCCGGCCGCACGCGGTCGTCGACCGCCACGAGGGCACCGATGTGGTCGCCGGGTGCCGCATCCACGGGAACGGTCAGGGTGAAGCCGACCGTCACCGACGAGTTTCCCGGGACGGTGACGGTCTCCTTCTCCGGCCGCCCCCACGCACCGACGTCGTGCTGGGTCTCCTCGCGACCGCGCACCGCCAGGCCGCCGTCACGAACCGTGTTGTAGGTGTCGGCGACGTAGAGGAGGAAGGTCAGCGGCCCACCCGTGGTGTTGGTGACGACAGCGCGATCGGAGAACGTCGCACCGGGACGCGCCGAAAGCTGGAAGGCCGCGCGCGGTGTGATCGCGGAGTCGGCAGGCCTGACCGACCACTCGCCGTTGTCGGCGGCTCGGGCCTGGAAGGGGAAGAGACTCGTCATGACGACGAGGAGGAGGGTGACAACGGACGCTCTGCGCATGGCTCGTCGGCCTTCCTGAGCCCCGCGTGCCGGACGCCGGACATCCGGCACGCGGGGAGCCGTCAGAGGAGGGTGAGGGTCAGCGTTCCGGAGTAGTCACCGACGGGGGTGAACTTCGGAACGTCCAGGGACAACGTGGCGCCGACGGTGAACTCTCCGCCGGTCAGGGCACTGCCGGGGACCGAGGCCAGGGTCGCACCGTCCTTGCCGATGGCTCCGGGGCTTCCCGCCTGGCAGGTGCTCGGGCTCTCGGGCGTGGAGGCGCAGGTCGGGGTCCAGCCCAGCCGGTCGGCGTCGATTCTTCCACGCGGCCCGGTCAAGTCGGTGACCTTCGCGGTGAGGGACCAACCCGCGGTCCCACCGCGGAAGTCCTTCACCGTCACCGTGTTGAGCGCTCCGGTCGATGCTCCCCCTGTACCGAAGGCGACCGAGGGGAGTCGGACGGCGTCGGTCGCGGCGGTCATCGTGAGCGAGCCCGCGTCGACCGAGGTGCCGATCCTCTGATCCGCCTTGGCCGGGGTGCCGCCCCCGGGCGGGTCGGTCGGGTCGGTCGGGTGGGTCGGGTCGGTCGGCGCGTCGACCGTGGTGACCTTCCACGCCTGGCCCGCACCGCTGCCGCAGTCCGCCTGGACGAGGTGGGCGCCGGCCGGTGTGGATCCCTCCTGGCTGTCGAGACACTTGCTGCTGTGCTTCGCGACGATGCGGACGTAGCCGTCGCCGAGGCTCTCGAAACGCCAGCGCTGGTTGTCCCCCGAGCCGCAGTCGTACTGCTTGACCTCGGCCCCGGCCGCGAGCGAGTTGTCCGAGACGTCGAGGCACTTGCCGCTGTGCTGCGCGAGCACACGCACGTAGCCGTTGCTGTTGTCGGTGAACCGCCACTGGCTGTTCAGCCCGCTGCCGCAGGGGCCCTGGACGACCGGCACTCCGTTGTCGGAGAGACTGCCGGGCACCGTCGCGCACAGGCCACTGCCCTTGGCGGCGATGGTGTTGAGGGTGTCCCCGCCGGTGCCGCGGATCCGACCGGTGGCCGTGTCGATCGAGACCTCGGTGTACCACGGGAGGGTCATCGTCGTGGCGTCGGGGAACTCCAGCGGAAGCCACACGTAGGTGGAGTCGTTGACCCGCTTCGGGTCGGACCACACGCCCGCCCAGCGGTCGCCGATGTAGAGGTAGGAGGTGGTCTCACTGCCCTCCACCGGCAGGACGAACGCCGTCTGGGACTGGTGGCCGTTGTTGTTCCCCACGTCCCTCATCGGCGTCCACGGCCCGGTGGGGCTCGGGGCGGTTGCGTACCTCTGCTGGTTGGGGTCCCAGTAGCTGGTCCCGGACGTGAGCATGAAGTACACGTTCCCGCGCTTGAACAGCGCGGGGGACTCCCGGTGGGCCCCCGGCCAGGGGTTCGCCACGAGGTCCTTGACCTGGGTGTAGTCGGCGGTGAGCTCGTAGATGTTCAGGTCGGCGTTGTTGTTCGCGGAAGAGATCATGTAGGCCTTGCCGGCGGCCTTGTCCTCGAACACGGTGATGTCACGCGACATGTACTCGGCGCCCGAGGCGTCCTTCGGACGGAACGAGCCCTTCCACTCGTACGGGCCGTCAACCGTGGAGGAGACCGCAACCGCCGCGCGGGCCTCGGCGTAGGAGTCGTCGCTCTCCTTGTGCATCCACATCACGAACTGGCCGGTCTTGTCGTTGTAGATGACCTTGGGGCGCTCGATCAGCGCGGTCCGCAGCTCCGGGTCGGATTCCTGGGTGAGCACGTGCCCCCGGGGCTCCCAGATCTTCAGATCCCTGGAGCGGTACGCCGAAACGTAGCGGAACTTGTTGTCCTCCCCGCGGTCCTCGCCGAACCAGTAGTAGTACTCACCGACTTTGATCACGCCACCGCCGTGCGCCTGCACGCCCGCTCCCCCGGCATCCGGGAACTGGGTACCGGGGGTGGTGGTGACCGGCCCGGCCTGCGCCGTCGGCGCCCAGGCCGCGACGGACAGAAGCAGGCCCAGAAGGGCCGCGAGAACGGATCCCACTCTTCTCATGCAGGTTCCTTGATGCCATCCGCGCACTCACGCGCCAAGGCTCAGCCGGAAGACTTTACTCCCAAACCGAACATAAAGCGTCACTATTGCACGGAAACCAACAGATCGGGGGCTAGCTTGACCCGCAGGAAGTCCCGTGTCAACAGAAACGCAACACGGTGGTCACACTGATGCCTTATTGCGATCGGCGGACGAGCCCGTGCGGACCCGGTGCGCGCGCCCTCCCCGGCCCGAGCGGGAGCCCGCACGCCGGAGAACATGCGCCCGCTTACTTCCCAGGGGGAAGTAATACGCCTTGCCAGTAACTACATGCACAGGGGTAGCGTCCAGACATCGACGCAGGAGGCCGCGGAAGCCTCCCGCCCACCTCTTCCCGAGGAGTTCACCATGCCCGTCAACACGATGCGCGCGGTTGTCCAGGACCGGTTCGGCAGCCCTGAGGTGCTGAGGGTCGCGCAGCTTTCCCGGCCCGTACCCCTGCCGACGGAGGTACTCGTCCGGGTCCACGCCGCGGGGATCAACCCGGTGGACTGGAAGACCCGCGCGGGAGGCGGGATGGCGGGCGTGCTGGGCGAGCCCCCGTTCGTCCTCGGCTGGGACGTCTCCGGGGTCGTCGAGGAGGTCGGCTTCGGAGTGAACACGCTCCGGCCCGGCGACGAGGTGTACGGGATGCCGTGGTTCCCGCGGGCGGCCGGGGGCTACGCCGAGTTCGTCACCGCGCCTGCGCGCCAGTTCGCCCGCAAGCCCAGGAGTCTCAGCCACGTCGAGGCCGCGGCCGTCCCGCTAGCAGCCCTCACCGCCTGGCAGGCCCTGGTCGACACGGCCGGTCTCTGGCCCGGCCAGCGCATCCTGGTCCACGCCGCCGCCGGCGGGGTCGGCCACTTCGCCGTGCAGATCGCCAAACACCTGGGAGCGCACGTGACCGGCACCGCCAGCAGCCGCCGGCACAGCTGGCTCGCCGGGCTCGGAGCGGACGAGCTCGTCGACTACACCTCCACCCGTTTCGAGCGCGTCGTCCGCGACGCCGACGTGGTCCTCGACCTGGTCGGCGACGATCACGACCGGACCAGCACCCGGTCCCTGGAATCGTTGCGCCCCGGCGGCCTGCTCATCGCCGTCCCCTCCGGGGTCTCCCCCGCGCTCCGGGCAGCCGCCTCGGGGCTCGACCGGCGGGCCACCGCCTTCCTGGTCGAGCCCGACGGTGCGGCGCTCTCCGAGCTTGCGCAGCTCGTCGACGCCGGTGCACTTCAGGTCCAGGTCGAGGACGTCTTCGATCTGGAGCACGTCGCGCAGGCCCACGCCCGGGGCGAGGCCGGCCGCACCCGCGGCAAGCTCGTCCTGGATCTCGTCTCCTGAGCCAGGTTCCACCAACCGTCCGGCCGGCCCAGCGACGGGGATTCGCACCGACGTGCCCGGCCCGGCCGCCGGGACGAGGCGCGGAGGCGCGGAGGCGCTCCCAGGAAGCACGGCCCGTCCACGCACCAAGGTGACGGTCGGTAACGGCCTCCGCACCGATGCCGCGCCGTGCGTCACAAGGTGGTCTCAGCCCGAGGACACCCTTGACGTGGCTTCCGGGAGAGAGGTGTCATAGCCAACATCGCGTCCGAACCTGTTCTGTTCTGATTGGTTGCGTTGATTCAAGCCGGCTCGGCTCGCGTGCCACCCCGACCGATCGTCGTTCGCACCTCCAGCGCGGCCCGCCGCATCGCGGCCCCGCGCACCGCGCCCCACCACTCCAGGTTCCGGCACCGGAGGCGAGTACGGTACCGAAGGAGCCCCCCATGTTCCGTCCCACCAGCCGTGCCGCCGCCACAGCGGGCCTACTGCTCACTCTCGGCCTCACCGCCGCCTGTTCCACCGGGCAGGAGTCGGTGAAGTCGGACGCCGTGCCCGCGGCACCCGTGAAGGGCAGGATCTCGCTCACCTACCTGCAGAAGCAGGGCGACCAGGAGTACTTCATCGGTGAGGCCGAGGGCGCCAAGGCCAAGGCCGCCGAGCTGGGCATCGACCTGAAGATGGT
>NZ_JBIURH010000077.1:22046-22799 GCF_044740765.1 Kitasatospora sp. NPDC088346 | reverse complement strand
GAGCTACCTCGCCGGCCTCCACCTCCGCGCCTCGATGATCTGGATCAAGGACCTCACCAAAGCCCATCCTTGATCGCGACCAAATACGCCCCCTAAGGGCGCCAGGGCGACCCAGCAGCCCGACACCGACACCGCCCTGCAGCACTGGACCACCTCGCCACCTTCGTCCTCCCGGCGACCTCGGCCGCCGGTTTGCGGATCGACGGGGCCCCGGTCGACCACGTAGGTGTCGCCGACGAGCCCGACCGCGCAAGGTAACGGTTTGACGAAGCCTCGGGACGGGGCTGCGGTCCGCAGCTCTCACTGCGCACGAGCCGATGCCCGACCGCGGTCCTGGACGCGCGCCACCGCGCCACGGACATGGACCACCCTCACGCCCAAGGAGAACCGTGCGAGAGCCCAATTCCGCTTCCGCCCCCGCCGCCGTCCCCGGTGACGAGGCCAGCCGATGCGTGCCGGGGGACGTCGCTGCCCCGAGCCGGGGCGGTGAGCACCCGATACGACGCCGATCGGCGACACCGTTCCACGCGCAGCGGTCCGTGTCGGGCCCGGACGGTGCCGAGAGCCCGTACACGGCGGTGGCCGCTGAGGCCTGGCGGGCCATCGTCGGTGGTGGCAGCCTCAACAGCGACGCCGGGGTGTCGTTCCTGGTGGGCATGGAACAGTGGGCGGCGGGGCCGGGGGGCGGCCCCCCGCCCCCGCCCCCCCCCCCCCCCCGGGGGGGCCGCCCCCCCCCCCGCCGCCCCCCCCCGC
>NZ_JBIURH010000077.1:0-22038 GCF_044740765.1 Kitasatospora sp. NPDC088346 | reverse complement strand
GGGGGGGGGGGGGGCTCGGGGGGGGGGGCCGCCCCCCCCCCGGCGGGGGGGGGGGGGTGGGGGGGGGGCGGGGCCGGGGGGGGGGGGCCCGGGGGGGGCGGGGGGCCCCCCGGCCCCCCCCGCCTCGCCGGGTCGGGCCGCCGCCGTCCTTGCCGGCCCGTCAGGGGAACGGCAGCCGGTCGAACCGTCAGCCGTCCATACCCATAGGGAGGTCACCGTGCTGCGGGCCGTGCTGGCCGCGCCGAAAGCGTGCCGTCGGGCGGTCCTGGAGGCGGTGGTGGAGTTGGCCGCTAGCGCGGATGCGCCGCCCTGGGCCGGCCGGACCGCCGAGAACGCCGAGCGGGCCGATGTCGCACGCAGCCGGTTCGACGAGTATCTGTGCGCCCATGTGACGTTGGTCGCCGACCGTACCTGTCCCCGCCTGGCGGAGATCCTGGAAGCGGAGAGTGACCGACCGGCGGGCCCCACCGGCTCCGGGTTCGCCGCCGGGGGCGATCCGGCCTGCGGCATCTGCGCGGTCACCTCGACGGCCGGGGCGGCTCCCGTCGGTGTCGGCGAACCGGGCGACGACGGGCGGGTTGTGGTGCTCACTCCCGACGAGGGCCCGCACCTGCTCCAGGTGCGGGACGCTGCCGCGTCGGTGGCGCCCCCGACGGCACCGGCGGGCCGGGGTACGAGGCCGCTGGAGCGCCCGCGCCGCGCCGGTGCCACCGGGCGAAGACCGTCGCCCCGTCAGGCGGCGCTCTGGGCGGCTGTCGCAGCAACAGCCACCGCCGTCCTGGCGGGACTGCCCCTCACCGTCCGGAACCTTCCGACCGGAACAGCCGGGCCCACGCCGGATGCGGCCGCCCAGGACCTCCCGCCGGCCGACACCCAACCCGCCCCGGCGCCCGCCGGTGGGCCGAGCACACCAGCCACCCCCTCGTCCGCGACGCCCGCCGGGCCACGGCCCGTCGCTGTCCGCCCGGCCCCGGCCCCGGCCACGCCGACCCCGGTGCGTTCTTCATCCGCCCCCGTACCCGTCGCGGGATCGTCCACGCCGACCGCACTCGCTGCGCCCGGCCGCAGGGCCACACCCTCGCCGAGTGCCCTGCCCACTGCCGGGTCTTCCACCCCACCCTCGGCCTCACCCTCCGGCACGGCCCCGCCGCCCTCCGGGTCTCCCGGCGCGGCACCGCCCACCCCGGTTCCGTCACCGCCGGTGACCGATTCCGCGCACGGCTCCCCGGACCCGACCGGGGTTCCCGGCCACCCTGCCACGTGACAGCCGCCGTGGTGAATTCTCCGACCGACCAACGGTGCTCGAACGTAGGGCGGGCCACGGGCCTGTCTGCGTTCCAGATGATCAGACCGTTCCTGTCCCCATCACTCGTCACAGCGAGGCCCGATCCGTCATGAACCTGACTCCGATACAGCTGTCCAGAGCCGTCGCCGTCGGCGCGGTCATGGTGTTGATGCTCGCCTTGGTGGTGTTCCTGCGCTTTCGGAACCGCAAGGCCGACCGGTCCGGTGAGGCCGCCGACTCCTGGGAGCGCGGCGAGGAGCGGCGTCGGCGCCGTGAGGTGGTCTACGGGGTCTCCTCGTACGTGCTGCTGTTCTGCTGCGCCGGCGTGGCGGCAGCTCTGTCGTTCCACGGCCTGGTGGGCTTCGGCGTAGAGAACCTGGGCCTGTCGGGCGGCTGGGAGTACCTGGTGCCGTTCGGCCTGGACGGCGCGGCGATGTTCTGCTCGGTGCTGGCGGTACGCGAGGCCAGCCACGGCGACGCGGCGCTCGGCTCCCGCCTGCTGGTCTGGGTGTTCGCGGTCGCCTCGGCCTGGTTCAACTGGGTGCACGCGCCGCGCGGCGGCTCGCACGACGGCGCGCCGCAGTTCTTCTCCGGGATGTCCATCTCGGCCGCGATCCTGTTCGACCGGGCATTGAAGCAGACCCGCCGGGCCGCGCTGCGCGAGCAGGGCCTGGTGCCGCGTCCGTTGCCGCAGATCCGCATCGTGCGCTGGCTGCGTGCGCCCCGCGAGACGTTCGCGGCCTGGTCGCTGATGCTGCTGGAGAACGTCCGCAGCCTGGACGAGGCGGTCGACGAGGTCCGGGAGGAGCGCCAGGCCAAGCAGGAGGCCAGGCTGCGAACCCGCAGCGCCGACCGCCGCGAACGGGCCGAGCTGAAGGCCATCGCCCGCCGCAGCGGACCGTTCGCCCGCGCCCGCGGCCACCGGATGCTCGCCCCGGCCGCCGGTGCCGCCACCTCCGAGGAGCAGCCGAGCGGCCCGGACCCCCTCCCAGCCGCCGAGCCCGACCGCCCGCGCAGTCTGCGGCGTGTTGTCGCCGTCGGTCCCACTCCGTTGTCGGCCCGGCCCGGGGCCGACTCCGAGGTCCGTCGCGACCGTCTCCTCAACGACGGCCCCGAGCAGACCACCGTCGACCTGACCGCCGACGACGACACCCTGTCGCTGCCGAAACTGGACGCGTTGGAGCGCAAGCTTCGCGCCATCGAACAACGGCTCGGCTGAGTACCCGATGCTGTCGGGGATCTTGGAAATTGTGTGTCCGAAGGGACCGGATCGCCGTGCTTGAAGACCGGTTCTCCACGTCAGCGGCGTGACGGTCGGAGCTTCGGCACGGCTCTGCCGCACCCACGGACGGAGCGCACCACGTCAACTCCGGCGCGGCCCGGAAGACGGCATGAACCTGCCGCGATCTCGGCGGGAGGTTGACAGTGAGGTCCTCCGACCTGAGAAGGAAGCCGATAGAATGGGACGGACGCGCCGCCGGCGCCGACTCGGCCGCTCGCAGACACCGACGGCGGGTGTGCCGTGTCGGCTGCAGCGCACTGGTGTCGCTCCTCTGGGCCGCCGGAACTCCAAAGCCACGGCAGGTGACGGAATGGATCCAGTGCAGACTCACCACGGCGGCACGCAGTGGACCGGAACGGCTCGGGATGCCGCTGGGCCGTGCCTGCCGTCCGCGTCGATCATGCGCTCACTGGGATCCATGGGCGACGCGTTGGTGGCGTGTGACGGCCAGGGGAACGTCACCTACGCCAACAGCGAAGCGGAGAAGGTTCTGGGCCCCGCCCCGCAACTGCTCGGGGACCCGTTGTGGCAGGGGGTTCCGGAGGCTGTCGCGCCGGACCTGAGAGGTCTGTTCGAGCAGGCCATGGCGGGCGCCGCACCGGTCGAGCACGAGGGGCGTCTCGAAACGCCGGGTCGCTGGTACCGGTTCCGGCTCGTACCTGTCGCCGAGGGGCTCCTGCTCTTCCTGACCGATCTCACCGATCTCATCAACCACCGGAAGCATCGCGGGAACGATACCGCCGGGTACTCCGCTCGGGTCGCCCAGCTGACCACGGCCCTCGCGAGCGCCATCACCTCCGACGATGTGGTCGGGACCGTGGTCGAACACGTTCTGCCTCCGTTCGACGCCACCGGTCTGATCATCCAGGCCGTGGAGAGGGGCGGCTTGCGGTCGGTCGGCTGTGCCGGTTACCCACCGGTGTTCACCGAGCTGGTCCGCAAGGCCGACGTGACGGAGATAGCTGAGGGCACTCCTGTCAGTGACGTCCTCTCCGCCCCTCATGCGCTGATGTTCTTTCCCTCCCCGGAGGAACTGATCAGCAGCTATCCGGCGACGGCCGACTTCGTGGCCATAGGGGGGAAGAGCTCCTGGGCCTTCCTGCCGCTGATCGTCTCGGGCCGCGTCATCGGATTCTGCTGCATCAGCTGGAGCCAGCGGCGCACCCTGAGTGAGAACGAGCGCGCGCTGCTGGGTGCACTGAGCGCACTGATCGCCCAGGCCCTCGAACGGGCCCGCCTCTATGACGCCGAGTACACCCGAGCCCAAGAGCTGCAACGTGGCATGCTTCCCCTCGCTCTGCCGTCCTTGCCGGCCGTCACCGCCGCCGCCCGTTTCGTGCCCACCAGTGGCGAGATCGGCGGCGACTGGTACGACGTGATCCCGCTCACCTCGGGGCGAGTCGCTCTGGCCATCGGCGACGTGATGGGCCACGGGCTGTCCGAGGCGGTCACCATGGGCAGACTTCGCACCGCGGTGCACACCCTCGCGGCCCTCGATCTGCCTCCCGAGGAACTCGTCGTGCATGTGAACAACATCGTCAGTGGCCTGGGCGACGACTTCTGCGCGACGTTCCTCTACGCGGTCTACGATCCCGTCTCGGGCACCTGTGCCTTCGCCAGCGCCGGCCATCCCCCGCCCGCCATCGTGCACCCCGACGGCACGGTGCGTTTCCCGGATCTCGCTCTCAACCCGCCGCTGGGCGCCGCCACACCCCCGTTCGACACCACCGAACTCGTCCTACCCGCGGACAGCCTGGTCGTGATGTATACGGACGGTCTGATCGAGTCCCGCACACGCGACATCGGCCGTGGGATCGCCCGACTCGCGGACGTTCTCGACGCGGCCACCGGCACGGCCGGCTGGCTGCCGCCCGACACCGACCAGGACGAGGTCGCCAGGCGCCTCGACCTGATGGGCGACACCCTCGTCTCCGAGCTGTTGCCCTCTCAGCAGGCCTGCGACGATGCCGCCCTGCTCATCGCCCGGCTCCACCGTATCCCGAGCCGGGACATCGCCTCCTGGGCGCTACCGGACATCGCCGTGGCGGCCGGCGAGGCCAGGCGGCACGCCCGCGACCAACTCGCCGCGTGGGACCTGGACGAGTTGGTCGTGACCACGGAACTCGTCGTCAGCGAACTCGTGGGCAACGTCGTCCGGCATGCCAAGGGCCCTGTCCAGCTTCGGCTGCTGCGCAGCGACGTGCTCATATGCGAGGTGTCGGACGGCAGCCTGACCACGCCGCACATCCGCCGCGCCTCGACCACCGATGAGGGCGGGCGCGGTCTCCAACTGATCGAGGCACTCTCCCACCGGTGGGGTACCCGGCACGCGGCCACCGGGAAGTGCATCTGGACGGAACAGCTCCTCCCGCCCGGGAGATAGGAGCCTGGGCCGTTTCGCCCACTCGTCGGACGTTCTCGGCCCCGGTCCTGGTGGGCGGCGGCGCCTCCCGCTTCTGCCCTGCGGAGCCGGCCGCGATCGGGCGGCGACAGGGGCGCTGACGGGCCCTCAAGCGGCTCGGCGGCCGCTGCGGCAAAACCGCCCACGAACGGACAGATCCATGGCCGCGTAGGCCTTGACACTCCGTAAGCTCCCCTGGCACCTTCATGATTGAAAGTGTTTGAAGAGTGCATGGTTGAAGCAGTTTCAAGCATCATCCTGCACTCCCAGTAAGTCGCGTCGTACGTCCGCTGCCCATCGTGAGCGGTTGCGCAGCGGACGGTTGCGGTGGCGGTCCTCTCCGGTGCAGCACGCCCGGATGACCCCCAGCGGTCCGATGCCCAGTGCTCGACCCCCGCGCGTCACTGTCGCCGCCGGCGTGAATCACATCCTCCGACCGTCCACCGTGGTGTGCGGTCCCGTGCCTTCGTGTCTGAAGGAGTCATCCATGCATCGGTTGCACCGGCGAGGCCGGCGTCTCGCCGTCCTGGTTGCAGTCACCCTCACGCTTCCGCTCACGGCCACGGTCTCCCAAGCCGTGGCCGCTACCCCCGCGCCCTCCACCTCCGCCTACGCCCTCGTGCCGCTGCCGGTCTCGCAACGGGTGGTGGCAGGCCATGGGTTCACCCTCGCCCCCCGGACGCGCATCGCCGTCCTCTCGAAGGACTCGCAGGCGTTGGGCGTCGGCACCTACCTCTCCAAGCTGCTCGCCCCCGCGACGGGCTACGACCTGCACGTGGTCAAGGACACCCGGGCGCCGAAGAACGCCATCGTCCTGGACCCCAACGGCCCCAAGAACCTGGGAGCCGAGGGATACACCCTGACCTCCGACCGGAACGGCGTCGTCATCAGGGCGCATGGGGCCGAGGGCCTGTTCCGGGGAGTGCAGACCCTCCGTCAACTCCTCCCTGCCGCGGTCGAGTCCCGTAGCAACCAGCCCCGGACGTGGACCGTCTCGCCGGTGCAGATCTCCGACTCGCCGCGGTACGAGTACCGCGGCGTGATGCTGGACGTCGCCCGCCGCTTCTTCCCCGTCGACCAGGTCAAGCGCTATATCGACGAGGCCGCGGCCTACAAGATCAATACCCTGCACCTGCACCTGACCGACGACCAGGGCTGGCGCATCGCCATCGACGCGCTGCCGGACCTGACCAGGATCGGCGCCACCACGCAGAGCGGGTTCACCGGCGGCACCGACTGGTACTACACGGCGGCGGACTACAAGGAGATCGTCGCCTACGCCTCCTCCCGCTTCATGACCGTGGTGCCCGAGATCGACGGCCCCGGCCACACCGACGCCGCCTTGGCCTCGGTGCCCGGACTGAACTGCGACAACAAGGCGAAGGCGCCCTACTCCGGCTTCGACGTCGGCATCAGCCTCTACTGTCTGGAGGATGGGACGCACACGGGCAACGTAAGACGCTTCCTGAACACCGTCATCAAGGAGGTGGCCAAGCTCACCCCCGGCCCCTACATCCACATCGGCGGCGACGAGACCCCGCAGGCCACCCCGGAGCAGTACGCCGCCTACGTCAAGGCGGCCACCGACGCGACCGTCGGACAGGCGAAGACCGTGATGGCCTGGCACCAGCTCGGACAGGCCCCCATCCCCGCCGGCACCCTCCTGCAGTACTGGGGCCAGGACGAGGACCGGGAGAGCATCGGCACCGAGAAGGAGACCAACAGCGTCCGCTTCGTCCGCAACGGGGTCGCGCAGGGCGCCAAGTTCGTCATGTCCCCCTCCGACCACGCCTACCTGGACATGCAGTACGACGTCTCCACCCCCTACGGCGTCCACTGGGCCGAAGTCGGCTACGTGCCGGTGCGGCGGTCCTACGAGTGGGACCCGGCGACCGTCACCGGCACGATGGACGGCACCGGCCCCCTCGTCCCCGCCAAGAACATCGCAGGCGTCGAGGCCGCCCTCTGGGCCGACCGCGCCTACGAAGGCAGCGGCTCGCTGCCCACCCCGAAAACCAACTGGCCCGTACCCCAGGCCTACGCCGACTACATGAGCTTCCCCCGACTGCCCGCCATCGCCGAGGTCGGCTGGAGCCCCCAGTCCGTCCGCGGCTGGAACGGCTTCCGCCAGCGCCTGGCCCAGCAGGGACCGCGCTGGACGGCGGCCGGCATCGGCTACTTCGCCGCCCCGGGCGTCCCCTGGCCCGGCACCGTCACGACCGTGGAAGGCACCCACAGCATCGAGACCGGCGGCGTCGCACTGGAGAACGCCGGCTCCACCTCCGACGGCTCCGACCTGCTGATGTGGACGCCCAACCGCGCGGACGCCCAGACCTGGACCATCACCGCGCAGTCCGACGACACCTACACCCTGACCAACAAGAGGTCCGGTAAGTGCGCCGAGGCCACCGGCGGCCCCGGCACCGCCGTCGTCCAGCGCACCTGCAACGGCCGGACCGCCCAGCGCTGGAAGGCCACCCCGACCAACTTCGACCAGTACACCATCACCTCCGCCGGCACCGGCCTCGTACTCACCGCCACCGCGTCCGTCAAGGGCGCCAAGGCGACCCAGCAGCCCGACACCGACACCGCCCTGCAGCACTGGACCATCGACTGACCCTCCCGCCCCGGCCACCACCCCACCCCCGGCTCCGGACACACCCCTTCGTCCGCGGCGGGGTGCGCCCGCGGGCACCCGCAGGTCGCCTGTCGGCGGACCCGGTTCGACGTCCCCGCCCCAGCGGGGATACGCAGCCCGATACCACCGATTACGGAACAGAGCTGATTGAGGGACAGATCCGTTCGATCGCCAGACCTGCGGCTTCCGTGTCCCCGCAACCCGGGGAGCGGCACCGCCTGCCCCTGGACGCCCAGGTGACTTCCCGTCGGGAAGCAACGCCCCGTGCAGGTAACCAGACGCTGGCGACTACGGCCGAAGGCACCGCGGCGAAAACGCCCACCAGGTAGAACTTTGTCGCTCACCACGCCACCGGTCGGGCCGGACTCACGCTGTCGGTGTCCACCGGCTTCCCCGCGCCGCGAAGGCCCCCCGCAGGCCCGGAACACCTCCGACGCCGAACGGACCCGCCCCCGGCGACACCTCAGATTCCCATGCATACCGAGGAGTTACTCGTGAAGTCGTTACTGTCCGTGATAGCCCCGCAGATCGCGCGCAGGGCGGTCGCCGCCCTGGCCGTCGCGCTGCTCGCCCTCGCGGGCGCCCTCGCCCCCGCACCGAGCGCCCGCGCGGCAGCGCCGGACTCCCGCTGCCCCCAGGCGGAGGAGAGCCTCGACTGCATGACCCTGTTCTCAGGGCTGCCGGGCGGTCAGGGGCTCGCGCTGAACACCGGCGCCGCGCCGAACCAGCAGGTAGCGGTGGACTCGACATGGAACGGCCGGCATTGGCGCCTGAGCGTGAACCAGCCGGATGCGACCTTCGAAATCTCGGACAGGGCGTCCGGCAAGTGCGTCGGTGTTCTGGGCGCCGCCGCCGGCTACGACCTGCTCGCGCCCTCGAACTGCCAGGACAGGGCCTCCCAGCGCTGGTACTTCAACCCGGGCCCCGGGTACAAGTTCATGATCCGAAACGTCGACTCCGGGAAGTGCCTGACCGTGTTCGGCGGCGAGGAGCACACCCCGACCCCGGGCCAGCCCGTCGTCGCGGCCAGGTGCCAACCGACAGGCAGCCAACTGTGGAGCGTGGGTGGCGGGCCGCACGACGCGGTCTGGGACCTCGCCATCGACCACGCGGCCAAGAAGTGCCAGGCAACACCTGACACGTGCTCATGGAACGCGGAGTCCGAAGCCCCCGCCGCCCCGCTGCCGACCTCTTGCGAGTCGGAGATCTGGTACAACGGCACCTCGGCCCCACTCGACCACACCTTCACCCTCACCAAGACCACGGGGTACTCCAACGAGCTGGGCAGCGAACTGGAGACCGGCTTCGAGACCGGGGCGGTCACCTCGCTCATCGCAAAGGTCACCGTCAAGTTGAAGATCTCCGTCAAGGCCGTATGGTCGAACTCGCAGAGCACCGCCGACCAGACGAGGTTCAGCGTCCCGCCCGGCCAGTACGGCTGGGTCGAACTCGCCAAGGTCGCCCAGAAGGTGACCGGCACCTGGACCTTCGACCTCGGCGGAATCTACCCCTGGACGGTGCGCGACACGATCGCCATCCCCCTCGCCACCAGCAACGGCCTCGCGACCGTCTACTCCGCACGAGCGAGCGCCACCGCGCCCGACTGCCACTCCTAGCCGACTCCGCCGCCCGCTGCCGGCGGGCGGCCCGACCACGGTCGCGGCGTGACGACACGCGGGGCGGGCCGTTCCCAGGGACGGCCCGCCCCGCGTGTCGCAGTACAGCCGGCAGCAGCACGGACGGGGCGGACGCCCCGCCGTGGATCGCGCGGCGGTCTCTCGCCGGGCGTCCTCGTGGACGGTTCACCGGGGACATGACGGTCAGAGCCCGCCACCGGGGGTCTTGTGGACGCCCGCCCGGTACTTGGGAAGCCGGACGGTGATCTTCATGCCCGCGCCCACGGCCGTCTCGATGACGAGTCCGTGGGTGTCGCCGTAGACCTGTCGCAGTCGCTCGTCGACGTTGCACAGGCCGATGCCCGACGCCCTGATCGCCTCTCCGGCAAGGATGCGGCGCAGTTCTCCCGGGTCCATCCCGATGCCGTCGTCCTCGATGGTGACGACTGCCTCGGCGCCGGCGTCCTGGGCGGAGATGGAGATCCGGAAGTCGTCCCTGGAGTCCTCGAGCCCGTGTTTGACGGCGTTCTCCACCAATGGCTGGAGGCACAGGAAGGGCATGGCGACGGGGAGTACCTCGGGGGCGATCTGGAGGGTCACCTTCAGCCGGTCGCCGAAACGGGCGCCGGCCAGTGCCAGGTACTGCTCGATGCAGCGCAACTCGTCGGCGAGGTGGGTGAAGTCACCGTGCCTGCGGAACGAGTACCGGGTGAAGTCGGCGAATTCCAGCAGGAGTTCGCGGGCCTGTTCGGGGTCGGTGCGGACGAAGGAGGCGATGGCGGCCAGTGAGTTGAAGATGAAGTGTGGGGAGATCTGGGCGCGCAGCGCGCTTATCTCGGCCTCGATGATCCGGGTCCGGGATCGGTCGAGTTCGGCGAGTTCCAGCTGCACGGACACCCAGCGGGCGACCTCGGTCGCGGCCCGAACGAGCACTGCCGATTCTCTAGAGCCGTAGGCCACCAACGCGCCGAGAACGCCCTCCTCCCCGGTCAGCGGGGCGATGACGGCCCAGCGGAGGGGGCACTCGGGGTCGTCGCAATCGGTGGACACGCTCTGGCTGCGCCCCGAGTCGAGGACGCCGGTGATGCGCGCCATCACCCGCGGTGGATGGTGGTCGGCACCGCGGCCGTCCCAGGCAAGTACGGCCTCACGGTCGGTGAGGCACAGGGCCTCGGTGCCGAGCAGTGGACGCAGCTGCCGGGTGGCCTTGCGGGCGGTGTCCTCGGTGAGTCCGGCACGCAGGGGCGGGGCGGCGAGGGAGGCGGTGTGCAGGGTGTGGAAGGTCGCCCGCTCGACCGGGGTGCCGAGGTCGAGGTCGGGGCCGGAGCCGCGCCGTGCGCTTGCCCGGCCGAGCCAGAACCCACCGGCGGCGAGCACGACGGCCGCGACGGTGAGGAGGACGGCGAGTGCGGCCGCGGTCATCGTTGCCTCCTGAGGGCCGTCGGGTCAGACGCGTTGTCCCCGGTGCCTCGCCGTTGCTCGCCCTCCGACTGCGGGCGGCCCAGCATGTCCTCGGGCAGATGGAGACGCGCCAGAATGGCGGCGGCTCCGGGCGGTGCGTGCCGGGGTGTGGCGAGGGACACCAGCACCATGGTGAGGAAACCGAGCGGTACCGACCAGACGGCGGGCCAGGCCAGCAAGGTGTTGATCCAGCCCTCCGGGACGATGTCGGCTCGGGTCGCCAGTACGGCGGTCAGGGCCGCGCCACCTCCGGCGAGAAGGCCGGCCGCGGCGCCCGGCGGGGTCAGCCGGCGCCACCAGATGCCGAGGACGAGCAGCGGGCAGAAGGACGAGGCCGAGACGGCGAAGGCGAGTGCGACCGCGTCCGCGACCGGTACGTGGGTGGCGACGACGCTCACGGCGCAGGGCACCGCCATGGCGATCACGGTCGCCAGGCGGAAGTACCGGACGGCGGGTGAGGGGAGCACGTCCTGGGAGAGGACTCCCGCGACCGACATGGTCAGCCCGGAGGCGGTGGACAGGAAGGCGGCGAAGGCACCGCCGGCGAGCAGTGCGCCCAGCAGGTTCCCCGTCACGCCCCCGATCACGTGCTGTGGCAGCACGAGCACCACGGCGTCGGCCGCGCCGGTGAGGGCGAGCTCGGGTGCGTAGATGCGGCCGAGGGCGCCGTAGACCGGTGGCAGCAGGTAGAAGGCGCCCACCAGGGCGAGGACCACGAGGATGGTACGGCGCGCGGCCTGTCCGTTGGGACTGGTGTAGAAGCGGACCGCGACGTGGGGCAGGCCCATGGTGCCGAGGAAGGTCGCCAGGATCAGTCCGTAGGTGGCGTACAGCTGATAGCCCTCGCGGCCGCCCGCAAGCGGCTGGGACCAGAACGGGTCGGCGCCGGTGGAGGCCCGTCGGGGGACCTCCGCGCCGCTGGGGAAGGACAGCTGGGTCGCGGCGCTGATCCGGTGGATCCCCTCGGCCAGGGTGAGCCGGCCGCCGTCGTACCGGGCGCCGTCGACGCTGCCGACGACACCCACGGTCAGGGGTTGGTCCAGCTGGACGCGGACGGTGCTGTGGATCCGTACGACGGTGTGTTCCCGGAAGACCGCAGGAGCGTCGAACCTGACGCGGGGTGCGTCGTCGCCGAACCAGGCAGCGACGAGGAACAGTGCGGGTACGAGGAGCGCGGTGAGCTTGAGCCAGTACTGGAAGGCCTGGACGAAGGTGATGCTGCGCATGCCCCCGGCGGCGACGGTCGCGGTGACGACAACGGCGATGACCAGTCCCCCGAGCCATTCGGGGGCGCCGGTGAGAATCTCCAGGGTGAGGCCGGCGCCCTGGAGCTGCGGCAGCAGGTACAGCCAGCCGATCCCGACGACGAAGAGGCTCGCCAGCCGGCGCACGGCGGGCGATTCGAGGCGGGCTTCGGCGAAGTCGGGGATGGTGTAGGCACCGGAGCGGCGCAGCGGGGCGGCGACGAGTACGAGCAGGACGAGGTAGCCGGCGGTGTAGCCGACCGGGTACCAGAGCATGTCCGGGCCCTGGAGGAGGATCAGTCCGGCGATGCCGAGGAAGGAGGCGGCGGAGAGGTACTCGCCGCTGATGGCGGCGGCGTTCAGGCCGGGTCCGACCGTGCGGGAGGCGACGTAGAAGTCGGAGGTCGTACGGGAGATGCGCAGCCCGAGTGCGCCGATGAGGACGGTCGCGAGGACGACGAGGGCGACGGCCGTCACCGCGTAGGCCTGATTCACCGGAAGGTCCCCATGGGTGCGTTCAGCGTCCTTCGACGAGCCCGGTGAAGTCGCGCTCGTTGCGTTCGGCCCGGCGGACGTAGCGGCGGGCGATGAGCCACAGCGTCGGGTAGACGGCCACGCCGAGGACCGCCCAGAGGAGTGGGTCGGACGGGAAGAAGGAGCCGAGCGCGGCAGCGGGGAGGGCGAACAGCAGCGGGAGGGTGCCGACGAGGACGAGGAGTGTGCCGAGTGCGTAGCCGGCTGCGCGCAGTTGGCTACGCATCAGGGAGCGTACGTAGACGTCGCCCAGGGCGGTCTGCTCGGTGATTTCACTGCGGGCCGGACGGTCGCGGGGCGGGCGGCGGACGCGCCTGGGAACGCCGGTGACGACCTCGCGGCGGGGTCGGTGCTCTGCGGGCATCGCGTCCGCTCCGGTGTGTGGTGGCGGGTCTGCCCGGGCGGGTGCCCGGGAGGCTTCGAAGACTACAGAGCGGCTGCGGAAGAAGGTAGGTTATGCGCGGCTACGTCCTGTTATCGGTCGTCGCGGTCGCTCGCTTGCGCGTCCCGGGTGGCGGCCAGGCGATATCCAGCTCCACGAACGACTCGACCGCTCGGCCCGGCGGAAGGCGGCTTCGAGACCCGCTTCCGCGTGCGGGCCGAGGAGACCATCCGCGGACTCCTCGATGCCGTCGAGGACGTCGGCCCAGCGACCGGCCGCGGCCTTGGCCCCGGCGAGGAGCGCGGTGACATCGTCCGGAGGTCAGGATCAGCTGCGCCGGCCCGTGGAGTTCGTGCTGCAACGCTTCCCATGTCGGACATCCGACCCCCTTGACCCTTGCCGATGATCAAGAGTGGAGGCGGCAGGAGGCTGGGCCGTCGGCTCGGGCGGCCGTTCGACCAACGGGCCTTTCGGGTCGCCGGGCGTGCCGCCCGGCGGCCGGGCGCCAGGGGAACGGCGCCGGGAGTCAGCCCCTCGCTCGGCGCATCAGCAGATCGCGCAACTGGCGTGCGTGGCGGCGGCTGACCGCGAGTTCCGCCGTTCCCACACGCACGGTGGTGGTCCCGGAGTCCAGACGCAGTTCGTCGATGCGGCCGAGAGCGACGAGGCGACTGCGGTGTATGCGTACGAAGCCGCGGGAGGCCCAGCGCTCCTCCAGCGTGCCCAGGGGGATCCGCACGAGGTGGCTGCCCTCGGGCGTGTGCAGCCGGGCGTAGTCGCCGTGGGCCTCGATGTAGGCGATGTCGCCGACCGCGACGAACCGGGTGACCCCTCCGAGTTCCACCGAGATGTATTCGGACGCGTCATCGGCCACCGGGACTCCCGTGGCCGACGGCTGCGTCTGCGCGTCCTCGGCCGGGGTGGATTCCTCGCGCGCGGACTTGGCCAGGTCGCTCGCCCTGCGCACCGCTTCCGACAGTCGCTCGCGCCGCACCGGTTTGAGTACGTAGTCGACGGCCTTGAGGTCGAAGGCCTTGACGGCGAAGTTCTCATGGGCCGTGACGAACACGATCAGGGGAGGGCGGGCGAAACCGGCGAGGAGCTTGGCCACGTCGAGCCCGGTCAGCCCCGGCATGTGGATGTCCAGGAAGACGACATCGATGGCGTCCGCGCCGTCGGGTCCGACGTCGAGCGCCCGGCTGATGCGGCGTAGGGCCTCGGCGGCGTCGGTCGCCCCCTCGGCGCTGTGGACCCGTGGATCGGAGCGCAGCAGGTACAGCAACTCCTCCAGCGCCGGCTTCTCGTCGTCGACAGCCAGTACGCGCAACATACCGCCCATTTTACGGGCGCAGCGGGCGCCGGGCCACGGGCGCGTACCGCACTCCCTGCCGTGGGCGAGCCGGCCGGGTGCTGTGAGTCTTCAGCTGCCGTCCGTCCTGGCCAGGGGATCGCCAGGTCGCGCACGTTGTCCATGTCCATGGCCGGTCCTCCGGCCCCTGGGCTCTGCCCCGGGTCGGGGTGCAGGGTCTGGTGGAGGCGGATGCCGGAGGAACCTCACGGTTCCACGGCACGAGGGACAGCTTCATGATGATCTCCTGGGTGGGGAGGGGCGGAGAGGGGAGTTGGGAGCTGGGGGAGGTGATCATGGCGATTTACCGGGTGGCTCCCGCAGGCCAGGGCCGGGTGGTCGTGACGTGGGACGGCGTGGTGGCGGGCCGGATCGGCGGGGAGGTGTTCGGCCGGGGCAGGTCGCGGGGTCGTTCGCCTCGGGACGTCGGTGGGAACTGAACGGCGGGCCCGTAGGGCGGCGAGCAGGGGAGAGGTGGGGCCCCGGCCGGCAGGGGGGGAAGACCGGCCGGGGCTGCTCGGGGCCGGGCGGCCAGGGGGCGCCCGGTGGAAGGGGCCGGCTGCGGCTGCTGCCGCCGGCCTGGTGGGTGCGCGGTGGTGTCGGTCGGCGGTGGCGGGTCTGGCGGGCTCTCGGAGGCCCGCCGCCGTTCGCCCTGTGTGAGTGGCATCGCCCTCGCCCGATCCGCGACCGGCGCGGGCACGTGTGTGGATCTGTCAGGCTGGGCCGGGGATGTCGGGGCCGGGTGCCGCGGCGGTGGCGTACCGCCGTGGCGCTCTGAGCCCGATGGCGGCGTTGACGGCGCTGGTGGGGGGTGGTCGCCCGCTGGACGAAGGTGTGGGTGCCGCAGCTGCCGTCGGGTTTGCGGGTGTGGAGGGTGACCGTCCAGCAGGGTGTCGCGTCCGGACTCGTCCAGCGGTCGAGGGGGCTGGTGCGGACCGGCGTGCAGGCCGCCGGGCCCGGGTGGGGGTGGCCGGTGGTGCGGCCGGGCGCCCGGGGTGCTCCCTTGGTGGGCCGGGTGCCCGGCGGGGGCGGGGACGCTCTCGGGGTGTCCGCGGCCTGTGGGGGCAGGCCGGGGACGGTCCCGGGGAGTGGTGCGGGGTGGGGTCAGTTGCAGGTGGCGCCGCTGGTCTTGAAGGTGGTGGGGTCGACCATGGTGGTGGGGGCGAAGGCTTCGGCGGGCATGTCCTTGCCGTTCTTGAGCTTGTCGTAGAGGGTCTGGACGGCGAGGGCGCCGACGTCCTTGCCGTTGATGAAGAGTGCGGCGCGCATGCCGGTGGGCTTGCCGCTGTTCCAGTTCTTGCAGGCGAGGTAGGCGCCGAGGCCGACGCCGATGACGTGGTCGGCCTTGAAGCCGGCGTTCTCCAGCGCGGTGACGCCGCCCTGGACGTTCTCGTCGTTGCAGCCCCAGACGACCCAGTTCTTCACCCCGGGGTTGGCGGTGACGGTCGCGGCGATCTTGTCCTGGGCGCCGGTGGGGGTGTTGTCGGTGGCGACGTCGATGTTCTGGACGCCCGCGCTCGCGCCGGCGGCGAACGCGGCCTTGGCGGCCTTGACCCGGTCGGTGCAGACGGTGACGTCCTGCTTCCAGGCGGAGATGGTCCGGGTGTCGGCGGGGTTCCAGCCGGCCTTCTGGTACTCCTCTGCGGCGCGCTTGCCGACCTCGCCGCCCATCTGGGTACCGGAGAAGCCGATCCGCGGGACCAGGTCGGACTTGGCGCAGGCGGACGGGTCGGGGCCGGTGGCGCAGATCTGGTCGTCGGAGGTGAGCAGGGCGATCTTGGCGTCCCTGGCCGCTTGGACGACCTGTGGGCCGACGGCCGGGTCGGGGACGACGATGATCAGGCCGTTGGACTTCTGCGCGATCGCGGACTGGACCTCGCTGACGGTCTTGTTCGCGTCGTTGCCCAGGTTGACCACCTTCAGGTCGATGCCGAGCTCGGCGGCCTTGGCCTTGGCGCCGGCCGCCTCGCCGATGAAGTACTCCTGGTCGCCCTGCTTCTGCAGGTAGGTCATCGAGATCTTCCCGGAGACCGGCGCCACCGAGGCACCGGTACCGGAGGACGAGGCGGACTCCTGACCGGTGGAACACGCGGTACTCAGGGCGAGTGTGAGCAGGAGACCGGTGGCGGCCGCGGCGCGGCGGTGCGAGGTGGGGGACATGAACGGCTCCAGGGGGACGCGCGACTCCGCGCGGGAGGGAAGGGGAGAGAACAGCGGCGTGGAGGTGGTGCGGCGCCCGCCGGCAAGGGCCGGGCGAACCGCTGGTGAGGTGACCGGGCGTGCTCCGCGAACATCCGTCCGGACACGGCCGCACGGATGTCAAGAGATCCGGTCCAGGTGCCGGGCGGCCAGGGGGTTCCACCCCGGCACGGACGGGCTCGACGAAGCGGGAATCCCGGAAGCTGTGGCCGGGCGCCAGCAACGGTGACCGGACGTCAGCGGAACCCGACGACGTGATTCGGATCGGACGACACCGTGGATCACTTCAACGAAATCACTCAGAAACAAACATGCTTGAACGTGATGGGGCATATGAGATCCCGCTCGCAGCACCATCGTCAAGGGGATGGAACGGCCGAGATTTCCTTGTGACCTCGACCCCATGCCCCACACCCCACGACGTGGGCACTCCTGACGGACTGACACGAGGTGCGCGGTTCCGAGTGGCCCCGGACGGTGCCTGCCCCGGAACCGGAGCACGACGGACAGCCGGAACGAGGAGCTCCTGGCTATGCGTCAGAGATTGCCACACGCAAGCGCCAAGGCCCCGCGGCCCCGCCCGTGCCGCAGGTCGGCACCGGCAGGCCGCCACGGGGAGGGCGGCCGGTGTCGCGATTGGCGGGATGTGTGGCGGTCCTGCGGTGACGTGTGGTTACGGGGCGGCCGGGGTGGGGACGTCGACGAGGACCTCGGGCAGTGCGAGGTAGTTGGTGCCGGCGAGCTGGATGCGCACGTACCGGCCGGTGACTCCTACGGGGAGGGTGATCTGGTTGGGTGCGGTGCCCTTGACCCAGATGCGCTTGATTCTGGGGTCGGGGCTGGCCTGGATGTCGGCCCAGCTGAGGCCGGTCAGGTCGGTGGCGGACACGATGAGGTAGAAGTTGCTGAGGCGCGCCTTGCAGCAGTCGTCGGTGCGGTTCAGGATCCGCACGCCCCTGATCGGCAGCTGGCCGACGAGCTTGACCTGCCACCAGGCGTTCGTGTCCAGCTTGGTCTGGCTCAGGTTGGTGGCGTCGGTGTTACCGTCCACCGCCCGGCTCGCCGCCGCGCCGGGATCGTCGCCGAAGGTGGAGGACTGGGTGGTCGGTCTTCCCAGAGCCGCGTTCGAGGTGCCCGCGACCGGCGCGCCGAATCGGCCGTCGGTGAACACGCTGTTCCACTGCTGGGCCGCGAACCATTCCTGCACGGGTTGGGTGTAGTGGATCCGGTCGCTCTGGAAGATTCCGTACATGGGGCCGGCAGAGGGATCGTAGAGGGGGGTGCCGGTGGCCGTGGTGGCGAGTGCGGGGTCGATCAGCCTGTAGGGGTTGGGCGCGGGCAGGTTGGCGAGTGCGGTCAGCGCGTCGGTGACGTGCTGCGTGGCCGTCGCGTCGAAGGTGGTCGAGCGCGGGCGGTAGAGGAAGACCGGGTATCCGGTGGTGCCGGTGATGGTCTGCAGCGGGTCCAGGACGTTGCGGAACGCCTGTTGCATGTGGCTGGCACTGATCGTCGCGGTGACGCCGGTGTGTGCTTCCTGTTCCCACTGGTTCCAGTGCATGCCGATGATCCGGGGCGTCTTGCCCGCGTCCCGCAATGCCCGCAGGCTGTTGGAGATGGTGTTGAGAGTGAGCTGGTGCAGGCTTTCGCGATCGGACTGGTCGCGGTCGGGCCACCATCGGTTGTTCGGAGCGTCGGCTTCCTGAATGCCCTGGCCTCCCCAGGCCACGTGGATCACGTACAGGTCGGGAAGGCTCTGGCCGTCCTTGATGGCCTGCTCCCATCGCAGTGCGGTCAGCGATGCGACGCTGTAGGAGTTCGGGTAGATGTCGGCACCCATGTTGGTGCCGGCACAGGTGTAGGGCGCCCACGTCGCGTTGAGAGCGCCGGCCATGCGGTTGTCGGTCCTCTTCAGGCCCTTGACGTGGGTGAAGTTCCCGCACTTGGCAACGTCGTCGGGGTTGGACATCTGCGTCGCGCTGGCCGCGTTGCTCTGGCCGAGCGCGATCAGCACCGGCGCGTCATTGGCGGCGTACGGGGCGTGTGCGGGATCCAGCGGGGGGTCCGCCACCGCCGCCGAGGGGGCCAGGGCGGCGGAGCCCGCCAGCAGGGCGAGCGCGGCCGCCAGCGAGGTGACCAGTCGGCGGGCGTCGGTGGGGCCGGTGCGTGCCCGGTGTGCTGCCGTGGAGGGCGTGGGGGAGGCGGGTTCGTGCTGAGGGCTGCGGCCCTCGACCGGTCGCCGGACGGCGGTTCTTCTGAACATGGGTGGATGTTCCTTACGGTCTGTCCTTAAGAGTGGGGGATAGTCGGGTCGTCATGTGGGGGAACGGGGGGCGAGCGACTGGGGACGGATCACTCCCGCGGCCTGGGGGTCCGGTGGAGCCGTTGTCTGCGGCGACGCGGATGCGTCGGCAGGACGGTGGGACGGGGGCGGGCCTGGACGGCGCGGCGGTGTTCGCGGATTCCGTGTGCTGACGAGCGGGTGTGTGGCGGTGTCCGGCGGCTCGATCGAGGCGCCAGCCTGCCGGGGGGGGCTTCGGCACGGGAGGTCTCGACGAGGCGGGTGGGTCCCGGTAGCGGTGCTCGGGCGTCGGAGGGAAGCCGCACGCCTCGGGCCGGTTGTTGCCCGGGACACTTCGACGAAAGCACTCAGAACTGAGGTGCTCGGACGCGATGAGGCACATGACACCCTCCGAACGCGACGATCGTCAAGGGGATGGAACGGCCGAGACTTCTCTGTGACCTCGGCCGCTCGCCCCCACCCCGGCAAGCTGGCCTGACGGACAGTCAGCCTTCAGGTGCGCCGTTCCGAGCGACCCCGGCGTCCTTGATCGCCCGTCAGAGTCCCCGATACGAACCCACCGAGGCATCCACGACCCTGCCGGCCCCGCAGGGCGGTGCCACCAAGCCCCCGCCCGGCCCGAAGCCGTGCCGGGCCTCCTGGCGGGCGGTGAAGACGAGGTGACCGAGCGGGCCGGTGAGGAGGCCTTCATGGGCTCGGGGGCACGGCGCGCGTGGCGGGGGCGGGTCGTGCCGGTGGTGGTGAGGGGACGGAAGCCGGCGTCCGCTCGACCGTTCGGCGTACCGCTGGGCGCACAAGGCGACCGTTCGCCGCACGTCCGGCCGGGACGTCTTTCGTCGCGCTCCCGTCCGGGTTGGGATGCGCCGCAGACGAATCCACCGCTGGGCGACGGTACCGACGACTGCGGTGGCACCCGGCCCTGGCGGCGCCGACACGTCGACGGTCCAGCCTGGCCGCCCGTTCCCCCCACCCTCACTCCACCCGCTGACCTCAGGAGGCACCCCGTGGAAACCTCTTCGACCGCCGGTCGGGCAGCCCCCGACCGCCTGGAACACCTCGAACGGACCGAGGAGTTCCGCGGGCTGCGCAGTTCCTTCCGGGGCTTCGCGTTCCCGGTGACGGCAGGCTTCCTGCTCTGGTACCTGCTGTACGTCCTGCTCTCCAACTACGCCCCCGACTTCATGGCGGCCAGGGTGTACGGACACGTCAACGTCGCCCTGGCACTGGGCCTGCTCCAGTTCGTCAGCACCTTCACCATCGCGGCCTGGTACGCCCGCTACGCCGACCGCCGCCTCGACCCGCGGGCCGCCGCCATCCGCGAGGGCCACACCACCGGGGCACGCTCCGCCCCCAGGAAGGCCACCTCATGACCACCACCCTGCTGGCCGCCGGCTCCGCCACCGAGCACCGCGCCCTGACCATCGGCTTGTTCGGAATCTTCGTGCTGGCCACCCTCGGCATCACCGTCTGGGCCGGCCGCCAGACCAAGGGCGCCTCCGACTTCTACGCCGGCGGCCGCGGCTTCACCGGCTTCCAGAACGGCCTGGCCATCTCCGGCGACTACATGTCCGCCGCTTCCTTCCTCGGCATCGCGGGCGCCATCGCCCTGTACGGCTACGACGGCTTCCTCTACTCCGTCGGCTTCCTGGTCGCCTGGCTGGTCGCCCTGCTGCTGATCGCGGAGCCACTGCGCAACTCCGGCCGCTTCACCATGGCCGACGTGCTGGCCTTCCGGATGCGCCAACGCCCGGTACGCACCGCCGCCGGCATCTCCACCATCGTGGTGTCGATCTTCTACCTGCTCGCCCAGATGGTCGGTGCCGGCTCCCTGGTCGCGCTGCTGCTCGGCGTCAGCGGCACCGGCGCCAAGCGCTGGACCATCGTCGCCGTGGGGGCCCTGATGGTCGTCTACGTGGTGATCGGCGGCATGAAGGGCACCACCTGGGTGCAGATCGTCAAGGCCGTCCTGCTGATCGCCGGCGCCGGCGTGATGACCGTCCTGGTGCTGGCCAAGTACGGCTTCAACCTGTCCACCATGCTCGGCGCGGCCGCCGACGCCGGCGGCAAGGGCTCCGCCTTCCTCGAACCGGGGTTGAAGTACGGCGCGACCGGGACCAGCAAACTGGACTTCATCAGCCTGGGGATCGCGCTCGTTCTCGGCACCGCCGGCCTGCCGCACATCCTGGTCCGCTTCTACACCGTTCCCACCGCCAAGGTCGCCCGCAAGTCCGTGCTCTGGGCCATCGGCATCATCGGCGGCTTCTACCTGATGACCCTGGTGCTGGGATTCGGCGCGGCCGCCCTGGTCGGCCCGAAGACCATCAAGGCCTCCAACGCGGCCGGCAACACCGCCGCCCCGCTGCTCGCCGAATACCTGGGAGGCGGGGCCGGCTCCACCGGCGGTGCGATCCTGCTCGCCGTCATCTCCGCGGTGGCTTTCGCCACCATCCTGGCCGTGGTCGCTGGTCTCACCCTCGCCTCCTCCGCCTCCTTCGCCCACGACCTGTGGGCCAACGTCATCCGCCGGGGCCGGGCCAGCGAGAAGGAGGAGGTGCGCTCGGCCAAACTGGCCGCCGTCGCGATCGGCGCCGTGGCCATCGTCCTGTCGCTCTTCGCCGACAAGCTGAACACCGCCGCCCTCGTCGCCCTCGCCTTCGCGGTCGCGGCCTCCGCCAACCTGCCGACGCTGCTCTACTCGCTGTTCTGGAAGCGCTTCAACACCGCCGGCGCGGTCACCTCGGTCTACGCCGGCCTGATCAGCTCCGTGCTGCTGGTGACCTTCTCCACCGTCGTCTCGGGCAAGGCCACCTCCCTGCTCCCGCACTCCGACTTCCACTGGTTCCCGCTGGAGAACCCCGGCCTGGTCTCCATCCCGATCGGCTTCCTCGCCGGCGCCATCGCCACCCTGCTCTCCAAGGAGAAGGCCGACCCCGCCAAGTACGCCGAACTGGAGGTCCGCTCCCTCACCGGGCTCGGCGCCCACTAGCTCCGACTTCGAGGCATCCGCCGCGAACGACCTGCCGAAAGCCACCACCCTGATCCAGCCACCGCCCTGATCAATCCACCGGACGCCGAATCGGCCTTCGCCTGATCCCGTGCCTGCGAGGAACACCGGGACCAGGCGAAGGCCGCCGGCCTGGGCGGGCCGCGCCAGGACCTCCTGCGCGGACCGGGCCGCGGCGGCCGGATGATCGACAACAAGCACGGGGGGAGGCACGGCCGCCCCCGAATGATCACATACCTGGAGTTCATGATGAGCAACGAGAGTCTGGCGAACCTGCTCAAGGAGGACCGCCGTTTCGCGCCGCCGGCGGAGCTCGCCGCGGCCGCGAACGTGACCGCCGCCGCG
>NZ_JBIURH010000076.1:0-22851 GCF_044740765.1 Kitasatospora sp. NPDC088346 | reverse complement strand
AGGGTGCGGGCGATGCCTGCGGGATCGCCCTGTGCGGTGGTGAGTTGAGCCGCCTGTTCGCGCAGTGCCTCGGGTGAGCGTGCGGACAGCACCCACGCCAGTACGCCGTCGTCCGTGGCCTCGGTGGCCTCGGTGGCGTCTTCGGCGGGGACTTCCTCCAGCACCACGTGTGCGTTGGTGCCGCTGACACCGAACGAGGACACCCCGGCACGCCGGGGTCGCCCGTCGGTGTCCCAGTCCCGTGCCTCGGTGAGCAGCTCCACCGCACCCGCCGACCAGTCGACCTGCGGCGTCGGGCCGTCCACGTGCAGGGACTTGGGCAGGACGCCGTGCCGCATCGCCTGCACCATCTTGATCACCCCGCCGACCCCGGCCGCCGCCGACGTGTGACCGAGGTTGGACTTCAACGACCCGAGCCACAGCGGCCGGCCCTCCGGGCGCCCCTGGCCGTAGGTGGCGAGCACGGCCTGCGCCTCGATCGGGTCACCGAGCCGGGTGCCGGTGCCGTGGCCCTCGACCACGTCCACGTCGGCGGTGGTCAGTCCGGCGTCGGCCAGCGCGGCCCGGATGACCCGCTGCTGGGACGGGCCGTTGGGCGCGGTGAGGCCGTTGCTGGCGCCGTCCTGGTTGACGGCGCTGCCGCGCAGCACGGCCAGCACCGGGTGCCCGTTGCGGCGCGCGTCCGACAGCCGCTCCAGCAGCAGGATGCCGGCTCCCTCGCCGAAGCCCGTCCCGTCCGCCGCCGCCGCGAACGGCTTGCAGCGCCCGTCCGGCGCCAGTCCGCCCTGCCGGCTGAACTCGACGAACAGTTCGGGGCTGGACATCACCGTCACCCCGCCCGCGAGCGCGAGGTCGCACTCGCCGTGCCGCAGCGCCCGGGCCGCCATGTGCAGGGCCACCAGTGAGGAGGAGCAGGCGGTGTCGACGGTGACGGCCGGGCCCTCCAGCCCGAACACGTACGCCAGCCGGCCGGAGACGATGCTGCCGGAGTTGCCGGTGCCGAGGAAGCCCTCGACCTCCTCCGGGATGTACGGCAGCAGCCGGGCCGCGTAGTCCTGCTGCATCAGGCCGACGAACACCCCGGCCGCCGTGCCGCCCAGCGCGGTCGGGTCGATCCCAGCCCGTTCGAACGCCTCCCAGGCGATCTCCAGCAGCAGCCGCTGCTGCGGGTCCATGGCGACCGCCTCCCGCGGCGAGATGCCGAAGAACTCGGCGTCGAAGTCGCCCACCGCGTCGAGGAATCCGCCCTCCCGGGCGTAGGAGGTGCCGCGGTGGTCGGGGTCGGGGTGGTAGAGCTCGTCCAGGTCCCAGCCGCGGTCCGCCGGGAACGGCGAGATGCCGTCGGCACCGTCGGCGACCAGCCGCCACAGGTCCTGCGGGGAGCGGACGCCCCCGGGGTAGCGGCAGCCCATCGAGACGATCACCACCGGGTCGTCGCCGGTCGCGCGGGCCACCGGTACGGCAGCGGCCGCTGCCCGGTCCCCGGTCAGCTCGGCGCGCAGGAAGGCGGCGAGCACGGCCGGGGACGGGTGGTCGAAGACCAGGGTGGCGGGCAGTCGCAGGCCGGTCGCCGTGTTCAGCCGGTTGCGCAGCTCGACCGCGGCGAGCGAGTCGAAACCGAGGTCGCGGAACGCCCGTCCGGCCTCGACCGCCTCCGGGGAGGCGTGGCCGAGCACCGCCGCGACCTGGGTGCGGATCAGGGTGAGCAACCGGGCCTGCTGGTCGGCGGCCGGCAGACCGGTCAGCAGGCCGGCGAGCGAGCCGTCCGCGGCGGCGGGCTGCGCGGCCACCCGCCTGGCCGGGCCGCCGACCAACCCCCTCAGCAGGGCGGGGACAGGCCGGGTCGCGGCCCCGGCGCGCAGCGCGGAGAGGTCCAGCCGGATCGGGACCAGCGCCGGCAGGTCGGTGGTGAGCGCCGCGTCCAGCAGGGCCAGGCCCTGCGCGGTGGTGAGGGCGGGCAGGCCGGAGCGGGCCAGCCGCCGTTCGTCCGCCGCGTCGATGCGGCTGGTGAGGGCGCTGCGCTGCTCCCACAGTGTCCAGGCCAGTGACTGCCCGGCCAGACCGCGCGCCCGCCGGTGCTGGGCGAGGGCGTCCAGGTGGGCGTTGGCGGCCGCGTAGTTGGCCTGGCCGGGGCCGCCGAAGACCCCGGCCGCCGAGGAGAACAGGACGAACGCGGCGAGCGGCAGTTCGCGGGTGAGGCCGTGCAGGTGCTGGGCGGCCTCGGCCTTGGGGGCGAGCACGGTGTCCACCCGCCCGGGGGTGAGCGCGGTGACCACGCCGTCGTCGAGGTCGCCGGCCGCGTGCACCACGGCGGTGAGCGGCCGGCCGGCGGGGATCCCGGTGAGCAGCGCGGCCACCGCTTCGCGGTCGGTGAGGTCGCAGGCCGCGAGGGTCACGGTCGCGCCCAGCGCGGTGAGTTCGTCGGTGAGGTCGTCCGCACCGGGCGCCTGCGGGCCGCGGCGGCCGGCCAGCAGCAGGTGCCGCACGCCGTACTCGGCGACCAGGTGCCGGGCGACCGTGGAGCCGAGCAGTCCGGTGCCGCCGGTGATCAGCACGGTGCCGTCCGGGTCGAGTGCCGGCGGGCGGTCGCCGGTGTCGGCGGCCCTCGCCAGCTGCGGGGCGAGCAGGACACCGCCGCGCACGGCGAGCTGGTCCTCACCGGTGAAACCGGCGAGACCGGCGAAGGCGGCGGCCGCCGCCGGGATCAGACCGGCCGCGTCCGCGGGCAGGTCCAGTAGCCCGAACCGGCCGGGGTGTTCGGCCCGGGCCGAGCGGACCAGGCCCCAGACCGCGCTGTGCGCCAGGTCCGGCACGTCCTCGTCGGGGCCGGTGGCGACCGCGCCGTCCGTCACGAACACCAGCCGGGAGCCGGCGAACCGTTCGTCGGCCAGCCACTGCTGGACCAGCGCGAGCGCCCGGTGCACGGCCTCCCGGACGGTCGGGGCGCCGGCCGCGGGGACCAGCACCACCGGGGGCACCGCCCCGCCCGCCCCGACCTCGGACAGGTCCGCGGCGAGCACGTGCCCGACTCCCTCGGCGGACGCCGGGACGGGGCTCCACTCCACCCGGTACAGCGACGGGTGGAACGCCGGTGACGCGGCCACGGCGGGCGCCGGGCGCAGCGCCAGCGACGCCACGGTGGCCACCGGGTGCCCGGCCGGGTCGCAGAGGGTCAGGGCGAGCGTGTCCGGCCCGGTCGGGGTGATCCGCAGCCGTACCGCGGTGGCGCCGGAGGCGTGCAGGGTGACCCCGGACCAGCTGAACGGCATCCGCGCGGTGGCGGCCGGGCCGAGGCCGGTGGCGTGCAGTGCGGCGTCCAGCAGCGCCGGGTGCAGCCCGAACCGCGCCGCCTCCCCGTGCAGGTCCTGCGGCAGCACGGCCTCGGCGAGGACCTCGTCGCCCAGTTGCCAGGCCGCCGTCAGACCCTGGAACGCGGGCCCGTACGCGAAGCCCGCCTCGGCGAAGCGCTCGTAGAGGCCGTCCAGCGCGAAGGGGACGGCGCCGGGCGGCGGCCAGGCGCCGTCGGCGGCGGGTCCCGGTCCGGCGGCCGGCTCCGGTTCGGGCCCGGTGACGGCGGTGAGCAGTCCTTCGGCGTGCCGCACCCAGTCGCCGTCCGGCCCGTCGTCCGTCCGGGAGTGCAGGCTGACCGGCCGCTCGCCGTGCCCGTCCGGGGCGCCGACGGCCAGCCGCAGCAGCACACCGCCCTGCTCGGGCAGCACCAGCGGCGCGCCGAGCGTGAACTCCCGGACGCCGGGGCAGCCGACCTGGTCGCCCGCCCGGACGGCCAGCTCCAGGAACGCGGTGCCCGGCAGCAGGACCTGTCCGCGCACGGCGTGGTCGGCCAGCCACGGGTGGGTACGCGCGGAGAGGCGGCCGGTGAACACCACGCCGTCCTGGTCGGCGAGGGTGACCATGGCGGCGAGCAGCGGGTGGTCGGCGGCCTCCAGGCCGGCCGCGGTCAGGTCGCCGGGGGCCGCCGAGGTGTCGTCCAGCCAGTAGTCCTCGCGCTGGAAGGCGTAGGTGGGCAGCTCGGCGCGGGCCGGGCGGCCCCCGAAGACGGCGTCCCAGTCGATCGCGGCGCCGCGCAGGTGCAGCTCGCCCAGCGAGGCCAGCAGCCGGGCCGGGCCGCCCTCGCCGCGCCGCAGCGTGCCGACGGCCAGCGCGTCCGCGCCGGCCGCGTCGGCGGTCTCCTGGATGGCGGGGGTGAGCACGGGGTGCGGGCTGGCCTCCAGGAACACCTGGTGGCCGTCGGCCAGCAGCGACCGGGTGGCCTGTTCGAACTCCACCGTGTGCCGCAGGTTGCGGTACCAGTACCCGGCGTCCAGCGCCGTGGTGTCCAGCAGGCCGCCGGTGACGGCGGAGTAGAACGGCACCGCGGACGGGCGCGGGACGATCCCGGCCAGCTCCCGCAGCACCTCTCGCTCGACCGCGGCGACCTGCGCGCCGTGCGAGGCGTAGTCGACCGGGACCGTCCTGGCCCGCCCGCCCTCGGCGGTGACCCGCTCCAGCAGCTCGGCCAGCGCGGCCGGTTCGCCGGAGACCACCACCGAGGACGGGCCGTTCACGGCGGCCAGCGCCAGCCGCTCCCCGTACGGCGCGATCCGCTCCCGGACCTGCTCGGCGGGCAGCGACACCGACAGCATCCCGCCGTGCCCGGCGAGGACCCGCAGGGCCCTGCTGCGCAGGGCGACCACCCGGGCGCCGTCCTCCAGGGTGAGGGCGCCGGCGACCACCGCGGCGGCGATCTCGCCCTGACTGTGCCCGGCCACGGCGGCCGGCACCACCCCGTACGAGGCCCAGAGCGCGGCCAGCGAGACCATCACGGCGAACAGCAGCGGCTGCACCTCGTCGACCCGCTCGGTGTCCTCGCCGGAGCGCAGCAGCTCCAGTGGGGAGCGGTCCAGGTAGGGGGCGAGCGCCTCGGCGCACTCCCGCATCCGGGCGGCGAACACCGGTGCGGTGTCGAGCAGTTCGGCGGCCATGCCGGTCCACTGGGAGCCCTGCCCGGGGAAGACCAGGGCGAGCGCGCCGCCGGCGCCGGCCCGGCCGCGCAGCAGGCCGGGCGCCTCCCGGTCGTCGGCGAGCGCGGTGAGCGCGTCGAGCAGGGCGGCCCGGCCGTCCCCGACCAGGACGGCGCGGTGCTCCAGGGCGGCCCGGCCGGTGGCCAGCGCGTGGCCGACCCCGGCCGGGGTCAGCTCCGGACGGTCCGTCAGGTGGCGGTGCAGTCGCCGGGCCTGGGCGCGCAGGGCGTCGGCGGTGTGGCCGGACAGCACCCACGGCAGGGTGGCCGGGGGATCGGTGGGGGCGGCGGGTTCCGCGGGTTCGGCCTGTTCGAGCACCACGTGCCCGTTGGTGCCGCTGACCCCGAACGAGGACACCGCGGCCCGGCGCGGGCGCCCGGTCTCCGGCCAGGGGGTGGGCGAGGTGACCAGCCTGACCGCCCCGTCGGCCCAGTCCACCTGCGGGGACGGCCGTTCGGCGTGCAGGGTCGGCGGGACGGTGCCGTGCCGCATCGCCTGCACCATCTTGATCACCCCGCCGACGCCGGCGGCGGCCTGGGTGTGACCGAGGTTGGACTTGAGCGAGCCGAGCAGCAGGGGCCGGTCCGCCGGCCGGTCCCCGCCGTAGGTGGCGATCAGGGCCTGTGCCTCGATCGGGTCGCCGAGCGGGGTGCCGGTGCCGTGCGCCTCGACCACGTCGACGTCGGCGGGGGTCAGCCGGGCGGCCGCCAGGGCCTGCCGGATGACCCGCTGCTGGGCGGGGCCGTTGGGGGCGGTCAGCCGGCTGCTGGCGCCGTCCTGGTTGACGGCGGTGCCGCGGACCAGGGCCAGCACGGGGTGCCCGTGGCGACGGGCGTCGGAGAGGCGTTCCAGCAGCAGCAGGCCGACGCCCTCGCCCCAGCCCGTCCCGTCGGCGTCCGCCGAGAACGACTTGCAGCGGCCGTCGGCGGCCAGCCCGCCCTGCCGGCTCATCTCCACGAACGGCACCGGCGTCGACATCACCATCGCGCCGCCGGCCAGCGCCAGCGTGCACTCCCGCTGCCGCAGCGCCTGGCAGGCCAGGTGCAGCGCGACCAGTGAGGACGAGCACGCCGTGTCGACGCTGAGCGCGGGCCCCTCCAGCCCGAAGGTGTACGCGACCCGGCCGGAGGCGACGCTGTCGGAGCTGCCGCTGCCGAGGTAGCCCGCCACGTCGTCCGGGACCTGCCGCAGCCGGACCGCGTAGTCCTGGTACATCACACCGGCGAACACCCCGGTCCGGCTGCCGCGCAGGGTGGCCGGGTCGATCCCGGCGCGTTCGAACGCCTCCCAGCCGGTCTCCAGCAGCAGGCGCTGCTGCGGGTCCATCGCGAGGGCCTCGCGCGGGGAGATCCCGAAGAAGCCGGGGTCGAAGGCGCCGACACCGCTCAGGAACCCGCCCTCGCCCGCGCAGCTGGTACCGGGCCGCTCGTGGTCCGCGTCGACCAGTGCGGCCAGGTCCCAGCCCCGGTCGGCGGGGAACGGCGTCACGGCGTCCGTGCCGGCGGCGACCAGCTCCCAGAGGTCCTCGGGGGAGCCGACCCCACCGGGGTAGCGGCAGCTCATCGAGACGATCGCGATCGGCTCGTGGTCCTTCGCCTCGGCCTCGGCCAGCCGGCGGCGGGTGTGGTGCAGGTCGGCCGCCACCCGCTTGAGGTAGTCGCGCAGCTTGTCGTCATTCACCGGTGCAGGTCACCTTCGTCGTCGTCGGCAGGGGCCGGGGAGCGGGCCGGGGGAGTGGTGCATGCGTCACGGCATGCCGAGTTCGTTGTCGATGAAGTCGAAGAGGTCGTCGTCGGTGGCGCCCATCCGGTCCGCCAGCGCCTCCTGCGGCCCGCCGTCGGCGGTGCCCGGGCGCAGCCGGGCCAGCAGGGACTGCAGCCGGGCGGCGAGTCCGGGGTGCGGATCGCCCTCGGCGAGGGCCTGTTCGAGCCGGTCCAGCTCGGCGAGCCCGGCGGTCACCGGGACGGCCGGACCGGGGTCGAGCCGGTCGACGAGGTACGCGGCGATCGCCGTGGCGGTCGGGTGGTCGAACAGCAGGGTGGCGGGCAGCCGCAGTCCGGTCGCGGCCCGCAGCCGGTTGCGCAGTTCGACGGCGGTCAGCGAGTCGAAGCCGAGCTCCAGCAGGCCGCGGTCGGCCGGCACGGTGTCCTGGGCGGCGAAGCCGAGGACCAGGCCCGCGTGCGAGCGGACCACCTCCAGCAGCACCCGGGCGCGCTGCGGCCCGGCCAGTCCGGCCAGCCGCCGCTTCAGCGCCTCGGGCGCGTCCGGGTCGGCCGGCCCGGCGGTGGCGGTGGCGCGCCGGGCGGGCGCGGCGACCAGGCCGCGCAGCAGCGCGGGGACGCCCCCGGTTCCGGCCTGGGCGGCGATCGCCCGGGTGTCCAGGCGCACCGGCAGGACCGTCGCCTCGTCGAGGGCGTGCGCGGCGTCGAACAGCGCCAGGCCCTCCGCCGGGGCGAACGCCACGATGCCGCCGCGGGCGATCCGCCGCAGGTCCGCCTCGTCCAGCCCGCCGGACATGCCACCGCCGTTCGCCCACAGGCCCCAGGCCAGCGAGCCGCCGACCAGCCCCCGGGCCCGGCGCCGGTGCGCGAGGGCGTCCAGGAAGGCGTTGCCCGCCGCGTAGTTGCCCTGCCCCATCCCGCCGAACACCCCGGCCAGCGAGGAGAACAGGATGAACGCGGACAGCTTGCCGCCCTCGGTCAGCTCGTGCAGGTTCACCGCGGCGTCCACCTTGGGCCGCAGCGCGGTGGCAAGCTGGTCGGGCGTCATCGACGCGACCAGCCCGTCCGCGAGCACGCCGGCGGCGTGCACCACGGCGGTCAGCGGGTGCGCCGCCGGCAGGCCGTCCAGCAGCGCGGCCAGCGCCGCCCGGTCGGCCGCGTCGCACGCCGCCACCTCCACCTCGGCGCCCAGCGCGGCCAGTTCGGCCCGCAGCCCGGCCGCGCCCGTGGCAGCCGGTCCGCTGCGGCTGGTCAGCACCAGGTGCCGGACGCCGTGCTCGGTGACCAGGTGACGGGCCACCAGTGCGCCGATCGCGCCGGTGCCGCCGGTGATCAGCACGGTGCCCTCCGGATCCCAGTGCGGCGTTTCCACCTCGGCCGCCCGGGGCACCCGGGCCAGCCGCGGCACGTACGCCCGCCCGTCGCGCAACGCGACCTGCGGCTCGCCCGACGCCAGCGCCGCGCCCAGCGCGGCCCGCGAGGAGGCCAGGTCGTCCACGTCCACCAGCACGAACCGCCCCGGATTCTCGGTCTGCGCGGAGCGCAGCAGCCCCCAGACGGCGGCCTGGGCCAGGTCCGGTACGTCGTCGCCGGGGTGGACCGGCACCGCGCCGGAGGTCAGCAGCGCCAGGGTGGAGCCGGCCAGCCGCTCGTCGGCCAGCCACTCCCGGACCAGCGCCAGCGCCTGACCGGTGGCCTCCCGGACGGAGTCCGCGCAGGCCTCCGAGCGCTCCCGGGCACAGCCGGCCAGCACCAGTGCCGGGACCGGCGCACCCTCCTCGGCGAGGTCGGCCGGCCGGGCGCCGGACGGCAGCTCGGTCCAGACGGCGGCGGAGGTGGAGGCGGGGGCCTGCGGCAGCGCCGTCCACTCGGTGCGGAACAACTCCTCGTGATGCCCGGTGCGGGCGGAGCGCACCTGGTCGGCGGAGACCGGCCGCAGGACCAGCGACCCCGCGGAGGCGACGGGCCGCCCGGCGGTGTCGGAGACCAGCACCGCGACCGAGTCCCGCCCGGTCGGCGTCAGCCGGAGCCGGACGGCGGCCGCGCCCTGGGCGTGCAGCGCAGCCCCGGTCCACGAGAACGGCAGCCAGCCCTGGCTCTCGCCCTCCGGGCCGGTGCCCGGCAGCACGTCGAAGACCAGCGCGTGCAGCGCGCTGTCCAGCAGCGCCGGGTGCAGCCCGTAGCGGGCGGCGTCCCCCTGCGCGCTCTCGGGCAGCCGGGCCTCGGCGAACACCTCCTCGCCGAGCCGCCAGGCCGCGGTCAGGCCCTGGAACGCCGGTCCGTACCCGAACCCGCCCGCGGCGAACCGCTCGTACAGGCCGTCCACCGGCAGCGGGACGGCGCCGGGCGGCGGCCAGGGCGCCGGGTCGTCCGGCAGGGCCGGGACGGCGGGCCCGGCCGGGGCCAGCAGGCCGGTGGCGTGCCTGGTCCAGGGCCCGGGGCCGTCCTCCGGGCGGGAGTGGACGGTCAGCGCCCGGGCCCCGGAGGGCTCCGGCGCGCCCACCACCAGCTGCAGGACCGTGCCGCCGGAGGGCGTCAGCACCAGCGGCGCCTCCAGGGTGAGCTCCTCCACCTGCCCGCAGCCGACCTGGTCGGCGGCCCGGACGGCCAGCTCCAGGAAGCCGGTCGCCGGGAACAGCACCCCGTCGAACACCCGGTGGTCGGCCAGCCACGGCTGCGCCCGCAACGACAGCCGGCTGGTGAACAGGTACCCGTCGGCGCCGGCCAGTTCGACGGCCGCACCGAGCAGCGGGTGGTCGACGGTGAGCAGCCCGGCCGACGGCAGGTCGGCCTCGGCCGCGGTGGCCTCCAGCCAGTAGCGGCGGCGCTGGAAGGCGTAGGTGGGCAGGACGGCGGCGTCGGCCGGCGCGGCCGGGCCGAACAGCCGGCTCCAGTCGACCGCCGTGCCGTGGGTGTGGAGGCCGGCGAGGGCGGCGGTCAGGGCGGCCGGTTCGGGCTGGTCGCGGCGCAGCAGGGGTACCAGCAGGGCGCCGTCGGACTCCTCGGAGAGGCAGTCCCGGCCGAGGCCGGTGAGGGTGCCGTCCGGTCCGAGTTCGACGAAGGCGGTGACGCCGGCCCGCTCCAGGTGTGCGATGCCCTCCCCGAAGCGGACCGTGCCGCGGAGCTGGTCCACCCAGTGCTGCGGGGACGCCAGTTGCTCGGCGGTGGCGACGGTGCCGGTCACGTTGGAGACCACCGGGATCCGCGGCGGGTGGAACTCCACCTGCTCGGCGACCCGGCGGAACTCCTCCAGCATCCCGTCCAGGTGCGGGGAGTGGAAGGCGTGGCCCACCCGCAGCCGGCGGGTGCGGCGGCCGAGTGCCGACCAGTGGGCGGCGATCTCCAGCACCGCGTCCTCGTCGCCGGAGACCACGGTGGCGGCCGGGCCGTTGACCGCCGCGAGGGCCACCTCGCCGGAGCGCCCGGCGAGCAGCGGGGCCAGCTCCTCGGGGGTGACGGCCAGTGCGGCCATCGCGCCGCCGGTGGGCATCGCCTGCATCAGCCGTCCCCGGGCGGCGACCAGCGCCGCCGCGTCCGGGAGCGTCAGCACCCCGGCGACGTGCGCCGCGGTGAGCTCGCCGATCGAGTGGCCGAGCAGGTGGTCCGGGCGCACCCCCCAGTGTTCGGCGAGGTGGAACAGTGCGGTGCCGAGGGCGAACAGGGCCGGCTGGGTGTACTCGGTGCGGTCCAGCAGCGCGGTGTCGGCGAGCGCCTCGCGCAACGGCCGCTCCAGCAGCGGGTCGAGCTCGGCGCAGACCCGGTCGAAGGCGTCCGCGAACACCGGGTGCGCCGCGTACAGTTCGGCGCCCATCCCGGCGCGCTGGCTGCCCTGTCCGGAGAACAGGAACGCGGTCCGGCCGCCCCGGCCCGCCGCTCCCCGCAGCAGTCCGGGGTGGTCGGTGCCGCCCGCCAGCGCCTCCAGCGCGCCGGTGCGGTCCGCGCCGACCAGGGCGGCCCGGTGCTCGAACGTGGCGCGGGCGCCGGCCAGCGCCGGTCCCGGGTCGGTGCCCGGCCGTTCGGCGACGTGCTCCAGCAGCCGGGCCGCCTGGGCGCGCAGCGCGTCCGGGGTCCGGGCCGACAGCAGCCACGGGCCGGCCTCGCCGGCCGGGTCACCGGGGACGGCGGGCTCGGCCGGTGGGGCCGCCGGGACGTGCTCCAGCACGGTGTGCGCGTTGGTGCCGCTGACCCCGAAGGAGGAGACCGCGGCCCGGCGCGGGCGCCCGGTGTCCGGCCAGGCGGTGTTCTCGGTCAGCAGCTCGACCGCGCCGGCCGTCCAGTCGATCTCCGGCGACGGCCGGTCCACGTGCAGGGTCCTCGGCAGGACGCCGTGCTGCATGGCCAGCACCATCTTCATGATCCCGGCCGCGCCGGCGGCGGCCTGGGTGTGGCCGAGGTTGGACTTGAGCGAGCCGAGCAGCAGGGGCCGCTCCGCGGGCCGGTCCTGGCCGTAGGTGGCGATCAGGGCCTGTGCCTCGATCGGGTCGCCGAGCCGGGTGCCGGTGCCGTGCGCCTCGACCGCGTCCACCTCCGCGGGGGTGAGACCGGCGTTCTCCAGCGCCTGCCGGATGACCCGCTGCTGGGACGGGCCGTTCGGGGCGGTCAGTCCATTGCTGGCGCCGTCCTGGTTGACGGCGGAGCCGCGGATCAGCGCGAGCACCGGGTGCCCGAGCCGCCGGGCGTCCGAGAGCCGCTCCAGCAGCAGCAGGCCCGCGCCCTCCGACCAGGCGGTGCCGTCGGCGGCCGCCGAGAACGGCTTGCAGCGACCGTCGGCGGCCAGACCGCGCTGCCGGCTGAACTCCACGAAGGCGTCCGGCCCGGCCATCACGCTCACCCCGCCCGCCAGCGCCAGCGTGCACTCCCCGGCCCGCAGCGCCTGGGCGGCGAGGTGCACCGCGACCAGCGCCGAGGAGCACGCGGTGTCCACGGTCACCGCCGGGCCCTCCAGCCCGAAGGTGTACGCGATCCGCCCGGAGGCCACGCTGCCCGCGCTGCCGATGCCGAGGTAGCCCTCGAATTCCTCCGACGGCCGGGTCACCCGCGAGCCGTAGTCCCGGTAGCTGGAGCCCACGAACACCCCGCCCCGGCCGCCCTTGAGCGTGTGCGGGTCGATCCCGGCCCGCTCGAACGCCTCCCAGGCGACCTCCAGCAGGAGCCGCTGCTGCGGGTCGACCGAGACCGCCTCGCGCGGCGAGATCCCGAAGAACGCCGGGTCGAAGTCGCCCACGTCGTACAGGAATCCGCCCTCGCGGGTGTACGTGGTGCCCACCCGGTCCGGGTCCGGGTCGTACAGCCCCTCCAGGTCCCAGCCGCGGTCGGTCGGGAAGCCGCCGATCGCGTCGGTGCCCTCCACGGCCAGCCGCCACAGCTCCTCCGGGGTGCCGACCCCGCCGGGGAAGCGGCAGCCCATCGCGACGATCGCGATCGGGTCGTCCTCGACCGGGGCGGCCCCGCCGGTGGACGGCGCCGCTGCCGCCGCCACCGGCGCCGCCGCCCCGCCGGGCAGCTGGGACAGCAGGTGCCCGGCCAGCGCCGCCGTGGTCGGGTAGTCGAAGACCAGCGTCACCGACAGCCGCAGCCCGGTGGCCCCGGCCAGCCGGTTGCGCAGCTCCACGGCGGTCAGCGAGTCGAAGCCGATGTCCTTGAACACCCGCTCCGGCTCGATCGCCGACGGATCGGGGTGGCCCAGCACCCCGGCCACCTCCGTCCGCACCAGCTCGGTCACCGCGGCCAGCCGCCCGGCCCGGTCCAGCCCGGCCAGCCGGGCCGCCAACACGTCGTCACCCGCCGCCTCCGGGGCCACCCGGACGGCCTCCGGCAGGTCCCGCAGCAGGGCGCTCGGCCGCAGCGCGGTGAACGCGCGGACGAACCGCTCCCAGGCGAAGTCCGCGACCACCACCCGGGTGTCGTCCTGGTCCAGCGCCTGCTGGAGCGCCGCGACGGCCGCCTGCGGCGCCATCGCCGGCAGGCCGTCCCGGACCAGCCGCTCGCCGGTCGCGCCGCCCGCCAGCGACTCCCCGCCCCACAGACCCCAGGCCACCGACGTCGCCGTCCGGCCCGCCGCCCGGCGCCGCTGCGCCAGGGCGTCCAGGAAGGCGTTGGCCGCCGCGTAGCCGCCCTGCCCGGTGCCGCCGAGGGTCCCGGCCAGCGAGGAGAACAGCACGAACGCCTGGAGGTCCAGGCCCCGGGTCAGCTCGTCCAGGTGGAGCGCGGCGTCCACCTTGGGCCGCAGCACCCCCGCGGCCCGCTCCGGGGTCAGCGCGTCCAGCACGCCGTCGTCCAGCACGCCGGCCGCGTGCACCACGGCCCGCAGCGGACGCTTGGCCGGGACGGCGGCCAGCAACGCGGCCAGCGCCGCGCGGTCCGCGACGTCGCAGGCCGCCACCGTGGCGCTCGCCCCCAGTGCCGCCAGTTCGGCGACCAGCTCGGCGGCGCCCGGCGCGTCCGGTCCCCGACGGCCGGTCAGCAGCAGGTGCCGCGCACCGGACCGGGCCAGCCAGCGGGCGACGTGCGCGCCGAGCGCGCCCGTCCCGCCGGTGACCAGCACCGTGCCGTCCGGGGCCGGGGCCCACGGCGCCCCGCCGTCCGTGGCCGCCGCCCGCTCCAGCCGCCGGCCGTACAGTCCCGACGGGCGCAGCGCCACCTGGTCCTCGCCGTCGCCGCCGGCCAGCAGCCCGGCCAGCCGGGCCCGGGCCCGCGCGTCCAGCAGCTCCGGCAGGTCGACCAGCCCGGCCCAGCGCTGCGGGTACTCCACCCCCGCCACCCCGCCCAGGCCCCACGCCAGCGCCTGCAACGGCGCGGCGAGCCGGTCGGAGCGGCCCACCGACACCGCCCCGCGGGTCGCGCACCACAGTGGCGCCACCGACCCCGCGTCGCCGAGCGCCTGGAGCAGCGCCACCGTGGCGACCAGCCCGGCCGGCAGCGCCGACCCCTCGGCGTACGGCCGCTCGTCCAGGGCCAGCAGCGACAGCACGCCGTCCGGCCGCAGCTCCGCGAGGCGTGCGGCGAGTGCCGCCCGGCCGGTGTCCGCGACCTCCCAGACGGTGGCCTCGGCGCCGTGCTCGGCGAGCGCCCGCAGGCAGCCCTCGGCCGCCGGGTCGCCACCGGCGCCGGCCGGGACGGCGACCAGCCAGCGGCCCTGCGGGCGGCCCGTCCCGGCGGCCGGCAGCGGACGCCACCCGACCCGGTAGCGCCAGCCGTCGACGGCGGCCCGGCCGCGGCTGTGCCGCAGCCAGGAGGCCAGCGGCGGCAGCACGGCGGCCAGCGAGCCGCGGGTCGGCGCGTCCTCGATCCGCAGGGCGGCGGCGAGCGCGGCGGAGTCCTCCCGCTCGACCGCGTCCCAGAACCGCCCGTCCGCGGGCGCCGCCGCGGCCGGGCCGTCCGCCCGCTCCGCCGGGACCAGCCAGTAGTGCTGCTGCTGGAACGGGTACGTCGGCAGCTCCACCCGGCCACCGCCGTCCGGGAAGACCGCCGCCCAGTCCACCGGCACGCCCAGCACGTGCAGTTCGGCCAGCGAGGTCAGGAACCGCTCCCGGCCGCCGTCCTCGCGGCGCAGCGTGCCGACCACCGCACCGCCGCCCCCGGCCGCCTCGACGGCCTCCTGGAGCCAGACCGTGAGCGCCGGGTGGGTGCTCGCCTCCACGAACACGTCGTAGCCGTCGGCCAGCAGCGCCCGGGCGGCCCGCCCGAACTCCACCGGCTGCCGCAGGTTGCGGTACCAGTACCCGGCGTCCAGCCGGGCGGTGTCCAGCGCGCCGCCGGTCACCGTCGAGTAGAACGCGACCTCGCTGCCGCGCGGCCGGACGTCGGCCAGCAGCGCGCGCAGCTCCGCCTCGATCTCCTCGACCTGCGCCGAGTGCCCGGCGAAGTCCACCCCGGGGATCGGCCAGTTCAGCACGCCGTCGGCGGCCAGTTCGGCGGCCAGCTCCGCCAGCGCCCGCGGGTCGCCGGAGAGCGCCACCGAGGTCGGCCCGTTGACGGCGGCGACGCCGATCCGGTCGCCCCAGGCGGCCAGCCGCCCGCGCAGCGTCTCCACCGCCTGCGGCACGAACAGCATCGCGCCGCGGCCGGACAGCGCCCGCAGCGCCTTGCTGCGCAGGGCCACCACCTTGGCCGCGTCCTCCAGCGACAGCGCCCCGGCCACGCAGGCCGCCGCGATCTCGCCCTGGCTGTGGCCGACCACGGCGGCCGGCTCGATGCCGTGGGAGCGCCAGAGTCCGGCCAGCGCGACCATCACGGCGAACAGCACCGGCTGCACCAGGTCCACCCGCTCCAGCGGGTCCCCGGAGCGCAGCAGTTCGGTCAACGACCAGTCCACGTACGGGGCGAGGGCCTGCTCGCAGGCGGCGATCCGCTCGGCGAAGACCGGTTCGGTGTCCAGCAGGCCGAGTGCCATGCCGGGCCACTGGGAGCCCTGGCCGGGGAAGACGAACACGGTCCGTCCGGGCTGCCCGGCGACGCCCCGGGCCACGGTGGCGGCGGTCCGGCCGGCGATCAGCTCGTCCAGGCCGCGCCGGAAGTCGTCCGGCCCGGTGCCGACCACGGCCGCCCGGTGCTCGAACGCGGTCCGGGTCCGGGCCAGGGCCCGGCCGACGTCCCGCGGGTCGTGCCCCCGGTCGGCGAGCGTGCGCAGCTGCTCGGCCCGGGCCCGCAGGGCGTCCGCGCTGCGGGCCGACAGCACCCACGGCACGGCGCTCGGGACGCCGGCCGGCCCGGCGGGGCCGGGGGCGGGCTCCTCGGCGGGCGGCTGCTCGACGATGACGTGCGCGTTGGTGCCGCTCAGCCCGAACGAGGAGACGCCCGCCCGGCGCGGGCGCGACACCCGCGGCCACGGGCGGGCCTCGGTGAGCAGTTCGACCGCGCCGGCCGTCCAGTCGACGTCCGGGGTGGGCTCGTCCAGGTGCAGGGTCCTCGGCAGGACGCCGTGCTGCATGGCCAGCACCATCTTCATGATCCCGGCGACGCCGGCGGCGGCCTGGGTGTGGCCGAGGTTGGACTTGAGTGAGCCGAGCAGCAGGGGCCGGTCCGCGGGGCGGTCCTGGCCGTAGGTGGCGAGCAGGGCGTTCGCCTCGATCGGGTCGCCGAGCCGGGTGCCGGTGCCGTGCGCCTCGACCGCGTCCACCTCCGCGGTGGTCAGCGCGGCGTCGGCGAGGGCCTGCCGGATCACCTCCCGCTGGGCCAGGCCGCTCGGTGCGGTCAGTCCGTTGCTGGCACCGTCCTGGTTGACGGCGGAGCCGCGCAGCACCGCCAGCACCGGGTGCCCGTTGCGGCGGGCGTCCGAGAGCCGCTCCAGCACCAGCAGCCCCACGCCCTCCGCCAGACCGAAGCCGTCCGCCGCGGCCGAGAAGGACTTGCAGCGGCCGTCGGCGGCCAGGCCGCGCTGCCGGCTGAACCCGGTCAGCGACAGCGGGGTGCCGATCACGGCGGCGCCCCCGGCCAGCGCGAGGTCGCACTCGCCCGCCCGCAGCGCCCGGGCCGCCAGGTGGACCGCCACCAGCGAGGAGGAGCAGGCGGTGTCGACGGTGACGGCGGGCCCGCGCAGCCCCAGCGTGTAGGCGATCCGGCCGGTCAGCACGCTGGTGGAGACACCCGCGATGAACAGGCCCTCCAGCTCGTCCGGGACCCGGTCCATCGACCCGCCGTACCCCTGGTACGCGGCGCCGGCGAACACCCCCACCGGGCGGCCGTGCAGGGTCGCCGGGTCGATCCCGGCCCGTTCCAGCGCCTCCCAGGAGGTCTCCAGCAGCAGCCGCTGCTGGGGGTCCATGGCGAGGGCCTCGCGCGGGCTGATCCCGAAGAACGCCGGGTCGAACCAGCCCGCCCGGTGCACGAACCCGCCCGCGGTGGAGTAGCTCGTCCCGGGCCGGTCCGGGTCGGCGTCGAACAGCCCCGCCAGGTCCCAGCCCCGGTCGGCGGGCAGCTCGGAGATCGCGTCCAGACCGCCCGTCAGGGCCTGCCAGAGCTCCTGGGGGGAGTCGATCCCGCCGGGGTAGCGGCACCCCATCGAGACGATCACCACCGGGTCCTCGTCCGGCGCGGCCACCACCGGCGCCACCACCGGCGCCGGGCCGGCGGCGGTGCCGAACAGCTCGGCGGCCAGGTGGCGGCCCAGCGCGGACGCCGAGGAGTGGTCGAAGACCACCGTCACCGGCAGCCGCAGACCGGTCGCCTCGTTCAGCCGGTTGCGCATCTCCACGGCCGTCAGCGAGTCGAAGCCCAGGTCGCGGAAGGCCCGGCCCGGCTCCACCGCGGCCGGCGAGTCGTGCCCCAGCACGGCCGCAGCCCGGCCCCGGACCAGCTCGGTCAGCGCCCGGTCCCGTTCGGCGGCGGGCAGCGGACGCAGCCGCTCGCGCAGCTCGGCCGACGCCCCGCCGGGCCCCTCCCCGGCGGGCTCCCCGGCCAGCGCGGCCGACACCTCCGGCAGCTCCGAGATCAGCGGGCTCGGCCGGGCCGAGGTGAACACCGGCGCGAACCGCGCCCAGTCCACGTCGGCGACCACCGGCACCGCCTCGTCCAGGTCGAGCACCTGCTGAAGGGCCGTCACCGCGAGCGCCGGCGGCATGAAGACGATGCCCTGCGCCCGCAGTTGCTCCTCCACCAGGTGCGCGGCCATCCCCGCGCCGCCCTCCGGGTCCCAGATGCCCCACACCACCGAGGTCGCGGCCAGGCCGCGCGAACGGCGGTCCTCCGCGAGGGCGTCCAGGTAGGCGTTGGCGGCGGCGTACGCGCCGTGGTCGGCGCTGCCCCACACCGAGGAGATCGAGGAGAACAGCACGAAGGCGTCCAGCTCGGCGTCCCGGAACAGCGCGTCCAGATTGGCCGCGCCCCCCACCTTCGCGTACAGCGTGTCGGCGAACTCCGCCAGGTCGGTGTCGGGCAGCGGCACCAGCAGGCCCGCCCCGGCCGCGTGCAGCACCGAGCGGACCTCGTCGCCGTCGGCCGCCAGCCGTGCCACCAGGTCGCCCAGCGCCGCCCGGTCGGCGACGTCGCAGGCGGCCAGGGTCACCCGGCAGCCCAGCGCCGTCAGTTCCTCGGCCAGCTCGGCCGCCCCCGGCGCCCGCGGCCCGGACCGGCCCGCCAGCACCAGGTGCTCGGCCCCGGCGGCGGCCAGCCAGCGGGCGATCCGGGTGCCCACCCCGCCGGTGCCGCCGGTGACCAGCACCGTGCCGCGCGGCCGCCACGGCCGCCCCGCGGCGGCAGCGGCGGCGGGCGCGCGGACCAGCCGCCGGCCGTACGGGGCGCCCTCGCGCAGCGCCACCTGGTCCTCGCCGCCGCGCCCGGCCAGCATCGCCGCCAGCCGCACCGGACCCCGCTCGTCCAGCGCCGGCGGCAGGTCCAGCAGGCCGCCCCAGCCGCGCGGGTACTCCAGCGCCGCGACCCGGCCCAGCCCCCAGCTCAGCTGCTGGGCGGCGACCGGCGGCCGGTCCTGCGGGCCGACCGCGACCGCGCCGCTGCTCGCCCACCACAGCGCGGCCCGCGAGCCCAGGTCCCCGAGGGCCTGGGCGAGCGCCAGGTTCAGCGCCACCCCGACCGGGACCACCGGGTGGTCGGGGTGCGGCCGCTCGTCCAGTGCCAGCAGGGACAGCACGCCGTCCAGCGGCCCGGCCAGCCGGTCGGCCAGCGCCGTCCGGTCGGCGTCGGCCGCGGCCAGTTCGACGGTGGTCAGTTCGGCGGCGGCCAGCGCGGCCGCGCAGGCCGCCACCAGCGGGTGCCCGGCCTGCCCGGCCGGGACCAGCAGCACCCAGCGCCCGGACGGTGCGGCCGGCTCCGGCTCGGGCAGCCGCCGCCACTCCACCCGGTAGCGCCAGGCGTCGACGGTGCCGCGCTCGCCCCGCCGGCGGTCCCAGTCCGCCAGCGCGGGCACCACCGTGCTCAGCGGGTCCTCGGCGCCGACCCCGAGGGTCGCGGCGAGCTCCGGCAGGTCGCCGTCGCGCACGGCCGCCCAGAACCGCTCGGCGGCCGGATCTGCCTGCTCCGCGGCCACCGCACCGGCCTCCAGCCAGTACCGGCGCCGCTGGAAGGCGTAGGTCGGCAGGTCGACCGCCCCTCCGGAGCGCCCGCCGAACACCGTCCGCCAGTCGGGCGAGCGGCCCGCGCAGTGCGCCTCGCCGAGGGCCAGCAGGAACCGCTCCGGGCCGCCCTCCTCACGGCGCAGCGTGCCCAGTGCGGCCGCCTCGAAGTCCCCCGCCTCCGCGGTCTGCTGCACCCCGAAGGTCAGTACCGGATGCGGGCTCGCCTCCACGAAGTACCGGTAGCCCTGTTCCAGCAGCGCCCTGGTGGCAGGCTCGAAGCGGACGGTCTGCCGCAGGTTGCGGTACCAGTAGCCGGCGTCCAGCTCCTCGCCGGTCAGCCAGCTCCCGTCCACGGTCGAGAAGAACGGCACCCGGGCGGCCACCGGGCGCAGCCCCGCCAGCTGGGCGGCCAGCTCCTCGCGGATCCGCTCCACCTGCGCGGAGTGCGAGGCGTAGTCGACCGGGATCCGCCGGGCGTCCGGCTGCTCGGCGAGCAGCAGCGCGATCGCCGACGGGTCGCCGGACAGGACCGTCGAGGCCGGGCCGTTGAGGGCCGCGACGGACAGCCGGCCCGCGCAGCGCTCCAGCAGCCCGGCCAGCCGCTCGACCGGCAGCGGCACCGACGCCATCGCGCCCTCGCCTTCCAGGCGGCGCAGGGCCCTGCTGCGCAGGGCGACGACGCGGGCGCCGTCCTCCAGGGTGAGTGCCCCGGCGACGACCGCGGCCGCGATCTCGCCCTGGGAGTGCCCGAGCACCGCGTCCGGCGCGATCCCGTACGACTGCCACAGCGCGGCGAGGGAGACCATCACGGCGAACAGGGCGGGTTGGACGACGTCGACGCGTTCCAGCGGGTCGCCGGAGCGCAGGACGTCGGTGAGGGACCAGTCGACGTGCGGGGCGAGGGCGCGTTCGCAGTCGGCCATCGCGGTGGCGAACACCTCGGCGGAGTCGAGGAGTTCGACCGCCATCCCGGCCCACTGCGAGCCCTGCCCGGGGAAGACGAACGCGGTCTTCCCGGCCGGACCCGCGGTGCCGCGGACCAGGCCGGGCGCCGCCTCGCCGCGAGCCAGCGCGTCGAGGCCGGTGGCGAAGCCCGCGTCGTCGGCGGCGACCAGGACGGCGCGGTGCTCGAAGGCCGCCCGGGTGGTGGCCAGGGCCCGGCCGACGGCGGCCGCGCCGCGGGCCGGGCCGTCGGTCGGCCCGTCGGTCGTTCCGTCGGTCGTCCGGTCGGCGAGGAGGCCCGCCAGGGCGGCGGCCTGGGCGCGCAGCGCCTGCGGGTCGCGGGCCGACAGCACCCACGGCAGCGGACCGGCGAGGGTGTCGTCGCCGTCCTCCCGCTCGGCCCGGCGCTCCTCCTCGGCCTGCTCGACGATCGCGTGCGCGTTGGTGCCGCTCACGCCGAAGCCGGAGATCCCGGCCCGGCGCGGCCGCCCGTCGGTCTCCCAGGGGCGGGCCTCGGTGAGCAGCTCGACCGCGCCCGCCGACCAGTCCACGAACGGCGACGGCTCGTCCACGTGCAACGTCCTCGGCAGCACGCCGTGCCGCATCGCCTGCACCATCTTGATGATCCCGCCGACCCCGGCCGCCGCCGAGCTGTGCCCGACGTTGGACTTCAGCGAGCCCAGCCACAGCGGCCGGCCCTCCGGGCGCCCCCGGCCGTAGGTGGCCAGCAGCGCCTGTGCCTCGATCGGGTCGCCGAGCCGGGTGCCGGTGCCGTGCGCGTCGACCGCGTCCACGTCGGCGGCGGACAGCCGGGCGTCGGCCAGCGCCTCGGTGATCACCCGCTGCTGGGAGGGGCCGTTGGGCGCGGTCAGGCCGTTGCTGGCGCCGTCTTGGTTCACCGCCGTGCCGCGGACCACGGCCAGCACCCGGTGCCCGTTGGCCCGGGCGTCCGAGAGCCGCTCCAGCAGCAGCACCCCGACGCCCTCGGCCCAGCCGGTCCCGTCGGCGGCCGCGGCGAACGCCTTGCAACGGCCGTCCGCGGACAGTGCCCGCTGCCGGCTGAACGCCACGAACGCGTCCGGGGTCGCCATCACCGACACCCCGCCGGCCAGTGCGAGCGAGCACTCCCCGGACCGCAGCGACCGCACCGCCAGGTGCAGCGCCACCAGCGAGGACGAGCAGGCGGTGTCCACGGTGACGGCCGGACCCTCCAGCCCGAGCGTGTACGAGACCCGCCCGGAGACCACGCTGCCGGCCGTCCCGGTGTCCAGCAGCCCCTCCACCTCGGCGAGTTGACGCGCCCCCGAGCCGTAGCCGTTGCCGATCGCCCCGGCGAACACCCCGGTCCGGCTGCCGCGCAGCGTCGTCGGGTCGATCCCCGCCCGCTCCACGGTCTCCCAGCAGGTCTCCAGCAGCAGCCGCTGCTGCGGGTCCATGGCGAGGGCCTCGCGCGGGCTGATCCCGAAGAAGCCCGCGTCGAACTCGCCCGCCTCGTACAGGAATCCACCGCTGCGGGTGTACGAGGTGCCGGTCCGCTCCGGATCCGGGTGGTAGAGCCGGCCGACGTCCCAGCCCCGGTCGTCCGGCCAGTCGCCGATCGCGTCCCCGCCGCGCTCCACCAGCTCCCACAGCTGCTCCGGGGAGCCCACCCCGCCCGGGTAGCGGCAGCCCATCGCGACGATCGCCACCGGCTCGTGCCGGGCGTCCTGCACGGCGCGCAACTCCTGCCGGGCGGCGCCGAGATCGGCCGTGGCACGCCTGAGGTAGTCGAGGAGCTTCTCGTTGTCCTGCATCGGTCCCAGTTCTCCCTCAGGCCATTCCGAAGTCGTTGTCGAGCAGGTCGAACAGTTCGTCGGCGGTCGCGGCGCCGAGCTCCGCGGCGGGCCCGGGCCCGTCCATGGGGCCGGCGGCGGTCCGCTCGCCCCAGGCGCGCAGCAGCTCCCGCAGCCGGCTGCCGACCGCCGCCGCACCCGGCGCGTCCGGCCCCAGGGCGGCCAGCACCGCGGCCAGCCGGTCCAGTTCGGCCTGGGCGGGCTCCCTCGGCGCGGGGCACAGCTCCCCGTGCAGGAAGGCGGCCAGCGCGGCCGGGCTCGGATGGTCGAAGACCGCCGTCGGTGGCAGTGCGAGGCCGGTGGCCGTGCACAGCCGGTTGCGGAAGCGCACCGCGAGCATCGAGTCGAAGCCCAGCTCGGCGAAGGCCCGCTCGGGGTGGACCGCGGACGCCCGGCTGTGCCCGAGGGCGGCGGCCGCGTGCGCGCACACCAGCTCCAGCAGCACCCGGCGCCGGTCGCCGTCGTCCAGCGGCGCCAACCGGTCCGCCAGCTCGGCCCCCGGATCGGACTGCGGCCCGTCCTGCGGGCCCGGGTCCGGCGCGGCGGGCCGCTCCCCGGGAGGTCCGGCCGCCCAGCCACCGCGGCCCGGCGTCGCCAGCCAGTACCGCTCCCGCTCGAACGGATAGGTCGGCAGCAGCTCCGGCCGGGCCGGCCGCCCGGCCCGCCACCCGACCGGCGCCCCCCAGGCCCAGGCCTCCGCCAGCGACCGCAGCAGGCGGTCGGGCCCGCCGTCGTCGCGCCGCAGCGTGCCGACCGCCGCCGCCGGGCAACCGGCGGCCTGCGCCGAGCTGTCCACCGCCGCGACCAGCACCGGATGCGGGCTCACCTCGACGAACAGGCCGTGCCCGGCGGCCAGCAGGGCCCGCGTCGCCGCGTCGAAGGCCACCGGCTCGCGCAGGTTGCGGTACCAGTACCCGGCGGTCAGCAGCTCGCCGTCGACCGGCCCGCCGGTCACGGTCGAGTACAGCGGCACCGCCGCCGCCCGCGGCCGTACCGGTGCCAGGTCCGCCAGCAGCCGCTCCCGCACCTCGGCCACCCGCGGCGAGTGCGCCGCGTACCCGACCGGGATCGCCCTGGCCCGTACCCCCGCCCGGGCGCAGTCCGCCAGCAGCGCCGCCAGCGGCTCCGGCGCACCCGCCACCACCACCGCCTGCGGGCCGTTCACCGCGGCCACGCACAACTCCTCGCCGTACCCGCGCAGCAGCTCGGCGGTCCGATCGGGGCCCGCCGACACCGAGACCATGCCGCCCTTGCCCTCCAGGCGGCGCAGGGCCTTGCTGCGGAGGGCGACGACGCGGGCGCCGTCGTCGAGGGTGAGGGCGCCGGC
>NZ_JBIURH010000075.1:0-22883 GCF_044740765.1 Kitasatospora sp. NPDC088346 | reverse complement strand
TCACGCCAGGCCTTGACCTGACCCACCCCGAGATCCACAGACACGAGCCAACCCAACCACAACAAGCCCACCCATAACTGTGATTGCAGTACTAGCTCGGCGAGGCTTCGCGCCAGCAGCGCAACCTTCGGCAGGCCCTGTGTATGGACGACCGCTTCCAACAGTCGAGTGGCGTTGGTGTTGAGCTGCTCCTCCTTCAGAAACGTCTGCCCGGCGGTCATCAGGTTGCCTGTTGTGAACTCGACGCTGGACCTGTGCGAGTTCTGGAGGTACACGAGCAGGACCATGATCTCGGGCACGGTCCGGACCGTGGCGTACGCCACCAGCAGGTGGAAGGCGACCGGCTCACGGTTGTGCTGGCGCAGCGTGTTGTAGAGGTCCTGGACTTGGTGGGGGGGTGCGGTGGATGCCCTCGTGGGTGATGAGTGTCAGGCTTTCTTCGGTCTTGCCGCTCGCGTAGAGCTCGAAGTTCTGGTTGACGATGCGGTTCGGGTTGAAGGTGACCGTTGTCGCGGGGGCGGGGGCGAGGGCGAGGGTTGGGGTTGGGGGGTGAGGCAGGGCAGCCCGCTGGGCGGCGAGGCCGGCCTCGGCGACGTCCTGCTGGTACTGCGCTGCGGCCCGGCGGGCGCTGGCCAGGCTCTCCTCCAGCTCGGTGACGCGTTCGGCCGCCTGGTCGCGTTCGATGGCCAGTGCTTCCAGGCGTTCGCGGTCCGCGCTGGTGCGTACGAGGTCGGCGCGTAGGCTCTCGAGCCGGGTCAGGGTGAGGTGGTGGTGCTCGCGTTCGGCGGCCAAGGTCTCCTGGAGGTGTTCCACTGTGCCTCGCGCGTCGTCGAGTTCGCCTTGGAGTTGGTGGACGCGGTCCTGCAGGAGGTAGGTCCGTCGTTGTTCGGGGTTGCTCAGTTCGAGGTGCTCGTACAGCAGCGCGATGGTGGCCCGGTAGTCGGCCTCCGCGTACGGCTGGGGGGCGGCGCCCAGGATGTGCAGGCCTTTGATGATCTCGGGGCGGGCCGGTTTCTTCCCGGCCAGGATGTTGGACAAGGTCGGCTCGCTGAGCCTTCATCGCCTCGATGCCCAGCTGTTCGGCGAGGTCGCCGAGAGCGGCGCTGGTCCCCCGCAGGGTCTCCCCGCCTTCGGCGGAACACCTCCCGCAGTCGCTCCAGGAACGCCCGCGTGGCCGCCGCGAGGTCACTGTCCAGCGGCTGCAGGCGCAGGGCCGCCTGCCTGCCGTCGCCCCGCGGTGTGAGCTCCTGCGCCACATCGGCCCCCCTTCGTCGACTCCGAAGGCCTCTTGCCCCCGGAACGGTGGAGGAACTGGAAGCCCGCGGCGAGGCTTCGGCGGCCGGCTGGGACGGCGTGGAGCGCCGGGCGCGGCCGGCGACTCTGGCAGCTGCGGAGCGTTCGAGAGGGCGGATGCGGCTTGGGGGCCGGGTGCGCGAGCACCGACACGTCCTGCTCGCGCGCGCCGATGCCCAGGAGCTGCAGCGGCGTCAGCGGCAGGCCGTCGGCCTCAGTTCCCGCCAGCACGAGCGGCTGCGGGCCGCGGCGGCGTCCGAACGGGTGCTGCGGGAGCGGCTGACGGCCGCCCTCCACGGCCACCGGAGGATGGGTGAGCTCCTGCACCCCACCTCCGAGCCGGTGCCCGGTTCCACCGGCGGCACCAGCGGTGGCACCGGCCGACGGAGTGCGTGCCGCGGGCCAGGAAACCCACCAGCCACACCGCCAGGACGATGACCGCCACCCATGACAGGGCTTTCAGTCGAACAGGCGCAGCGTCTGCGCTGTCAGAGACGCACCGGGTGCGCTTGCCGCCCGGCACCGCCGTTGGCGGTGAGCCACCTGGTGAGCCTCGGAGGCAAGGGCACTCCACACGGCCCGCACGGCGTACCGCCCGGAGAGCGCCCGGTTCCGTGGCACGTCGCGCACCCGGGGTCTTCAGGCGCCGGCACGTCGCCGCCAGTTGCCTTGGCCATGATCCGTTTCCCCTCGTCAGCTCTGATCCACCGGCCATTGCCCGCACCGCCGGAACTGGGGGCGGCCCGCGGATTGCGGGCATCGCCGCCAGCGCTCGCCGCAAGCCCCTCAGGACCAGGATGCTAGGTGGTATGCAGACGAAAGCCCAGTCGCAGCGCTTACGCAACGTTCCTGGGGCGGCGCCGATGCCCGGACAGAGCGGACCGGCCGGCAGTTACCCTCAAGCCCGCGCCGGCCCGGTGGGACACCCGGGAATGGGCCACCAGGCGCAGCGCCCGGGCGCGCCCGGGACCCGGGCCTCGCAGAATCCACCCGCCCCGGGAGCACCGCCCCTGCTTTCGGCGGGCGGTCTGCGGTGAGCGCCTGTCGCTCACCGGGAACCGACGAGTGGAGCAGGCGGGTCAGCTGTCAGCCGTGGGCTCGGCGTCCTTGGCGGGCCGGCGGAGTTGTTCGTTGATCCGCAGGGCTTCCTCGAGTTGGTCCTCGAGGATGACGATGCGGCAGGCGGTGTCGATCGGGGTGCCTTGGTCGACGAGATCGCGGGCGCGCATCGCGATGCGCAGCTGGTAGCGGGAGAAGCGGCGGTGTCCGCCCTCCGAGCGCAGGGGTGTGATGACGCCTTGCTCGCCGAGGGCTCGTAGGAAGCCGGAGGTGGTGCCGGTCATCTCGGCGGCGCGGCCCATCGTGTAGGCGGGATAGTCGTCGTCGTCGAAGGAGTCGGGGGTGTGGGGCCTGGCGCTCGTCGTAGTCACTGCACCTCTCTGGGTTCTGGGGAACGCGTCGAGGGGCCCCGGCGCCGTAGTGGCTCCGGGGCCCCGAAGGGGAACAACACCATCTACCGGACTTGGCCGGGCTTCTTGTTCCGCGCCACCCCGGGGGTGGGGGCGTGCGGGGATCGCGTATGCGTGACCGGAAACCACCGTCCTCGTACTCAAAAGGGGTCTGCGGTGTCCGCCCGGGTGACTGCCTCACGGGCCGGGCGATCCTGATGGCGCTCTGTCCCTCCGTTTCTTCCTCTGTCCTGCTCGGATCCTGCGAACTGCTCGGTACTGCTCACACGGGTACTTCCGGGTACTGCTGAACTTCAACCACCTGGTACTACTGCGGCCCTCACGGGCCGTCCGGTCCGGCAGACAGCCCCGTCGCCCGTCCTGCTCACCTGCTCGGCTTGGAACCCCACTGCCCGGACTTCCCAGCACGCGCGCCGCAGCCCGGCGCCTTCACTGGGATACCGCGTACCGCGACTGCTGATACAGCTCAACTCGACTTCACCTACTGGTACTGCACTTGCGCCTGCACTTGCCGCGGTACCGCTGATCGGTGGCCACTGATCACTGCTGGCCACCCGGCCCGACCGCCAGTCCCGTCGCCGTCCTGCGTCTGCTCTGGCTTCGGAACTCCGCTGCCGTGCCGTTGTCCGCGTCACTTCTTCACGCCCGCCTGCCCGGCGTGTCCTACGAACTGCTGGTACTGCACCTGCTGAACCGCGGTACCGCCTGGTGGCGGGCCCCTGATACCTGCGGGCCGCCCGGCCCGGCCGCCGGTCCCGTCGCCTTACTGCACCAACCCTGGCTTCAGGACCCCACAACCGTGCCGACCTGCGAACTTCTGTATTGCTGCCCGCCAGTTCGTGTCTGGCGGGTACCGCTCGACTGCGTCTACGAGAGAAACACTAACCACGGCCCCGGCTAATGTCTACTCCGGCCAGGACAGATTTTTCAGTGTTCAAGAGGAAGGTAGTCTTCGCCCCGCGACGGGGCGGACCACGCGGGCCGCGGCTGGCGACAACGAACGGCACCACGGACGGGAGGCGACCGGTGGAACGGCCACAGACCACGGCACGGGTGCGCGCACCCGACCCGCACACGCGGGCGTCACTGCTGGCCGCCATCACCGAAGCCGTCCGCGACCGGGACGAACGCGGCCTGCGCCGACTGCTGACCCGCTTCGCCGAACAGGCCACCCTCACCGACCTCCACGCCCTACGCGACGCCATCGACCCCCACCACAACCGCCGGCCGGAACCCCGATAGCCGGCACGCACCACCTGCGGCCACCGGCCGCACTGCTCATCCGGCCAGCACAGGAGGACTGCACCACCCGGAGCACCAGATTCGGCCGCGGGTCCTGGTTTGGCCGCCGGACCAGGGATCAGACGCCAGATGCGGTCCCGTCGACAGTGCTCCTGCGGCCGGGCCCGGACGGGACCGCCAAGGTGACCGCCTTGCGAGAGAAACAGGAGACCTCGCCATGGCCTGGATACTCTTCCTCATCCTGATCGCCGTCGTCCTGGGCATCATCGGCGTTGCGACGCACGGCCTGCTCTACCTCCTCTTCATCGGCATCGTCGTCCTCCTGATCGCCCTGGCCCTCGGCGGCGCGCGCTTCCGCAAGAGCGGCGGCCGAGCCACCCGCTGACCCCAACTGTCCCATCGGGAGGTCGCCGTCCCGGCCACGCCACAGGCGTCGCACTGACAGCGGATCACGGCCCGCGACCGTAGGCCCAACCGCCACCGGGGCACGCCCTACCGGTGCCGGCGACCTGCCAGTGCAAGCGCGAAGCCGACGGTCCTTGCCCGCAGATCGCGGGCTGGGACCGGGGGTGGCTTGTCAGAGGGTGTCGCGGTAGCCGCCGCCGGCGGTACCGCGCCTCTCGATGAAGTGCTTGAACCGTTTGAGGTCGCCCTTCACCTGACGGTCTCTACCGGGTGATGCCGATTGTGCCCCCGAACGACGGCCCGGCAACCCGAGAGCCCCACCTCGAACACGATCGGTGACCGCCCCCGGCGACAGGCCCACGGCACCGCACGTCAGGCGGGAGCGGGCCCGGAGGGGCGGCCACGGCTGTCCTGCCAGGCAGCCGCCCGCATCAGCTGCTCCTCGTCCAGACCGGTCACCGCGACCACCCGGTCGTACATCTCCTCCTCGTCGGCCAGCGGCCCGAGCAGGCGCACCGCCCGGGTGATCTGCCCCGCCCACAGCTCCTCGACCACGAACGGGCGACGCTGGTAGGCGACGGCGAGCCGTACCAGGTGGGGTCTGCCGCACGCGCGCAGGAGCCGCTCGCCGTCGAAGCGGGGATCGGTGTCCACCGCGGAGGAGTCCGGCACCCGCAGCACCACCTGCTCTCGCGCCGACGCCAGCACGCCGCACTCGTCGCACAGCTCCGGCCCCTCACCGGAACCGGTCCCCGCGGTGTTGCCGGAGCGGTCCATGCCTCCGGTGTACGCGCCCCGCACGGGGCCGCGCGACTCGAAGCCGTCGACGACCGCAGAGGGTCACGGTGTACCGGGCAAGTGGCCTGCCGGAACCTTGGCGGACCGAAAGGTACGGCCCGGCCGCCGGGGGGTGGGCAGGCCGGGCCGGGCTCGGTGACGGACCGAGCGCCAATGCCGGTCTCTCCGTCTCTGACGCTAGGACAGGCCGTCCCGGCCGGAGTGCAGGAACACTGGCGCCGCGCCGGGGCTCCACCCGCTCTCAGTACGCGGTGGCGGCCGCCTCCCACCCCGTCCGGCCCCGATCCCGCCCGGACACCGAAGCGCGGTCCGGCCGATTCGGCGACGACCCGGCGCTCGCGCAGCTGCCCCCACCCCTGGCCCGGCCCGTTCCAGGAGTTGCTCGTGAACTCGATCCGCACCACGGACCCCGACCCCGGCCAGCACGACGGTGTGAGGAGCAGGCACCGGTGTCCATCCCCTCGAGCCGCCGCCGCGCGCGGCGCCGGCGACAAGGCGGCACCGGTGCAGCAGGCGGAAATCGGAAGAACCGGCACCCGGAGCACCGGAGACGGTCCGGGACGGTCCGGCAGCCCTGGTCGAAGCGATCTGCGAGGTCGTCCGCGACGGTGGCGACCGCACCCTGCGCCAGCTGCTGGGCCGCCTCGCCGAACTCGCCACCATTGCGGACCTGTACGCCCGGCGCGACGCCCTCGACACCGCGCTCCCACCCGGCGCCTGTAGGCAGAGGTGCCCCTGGCGGAACGTGCTCCCGGATCTTCCCGACCAGGTGTCCAGGTCGATCTTGTGCCTGGCGTCGGCCTGGTGCGCAGCGCGCTCACCATAGTTGTAGGGGCGAGGGGCGAGGGCCCGGTGCCCGACGGGCGGGCGGGCGGGCTCAGCACGGTGCCGGTGTCCGCGAGCGCCCGGTACGGCTGGGTGGACCACACCTGGCCGAGGTGGATGTCGCGGAGCACCGCCGTGGTGGCCGGGCTCGGACTGGGTGCCGGTGGGGGCGGTAGCGGTTCCTCGTCGTCGGTCGGCACGCGGAGGCCGACGCCGGCCGGATGGAGCGGTCCGGCGCCGGCCGTGCTGCCGCGCTGGGTGGCCGGGCGGCCGGCGCCGGTGGTGTCGCGCTGGTCAAGCCGCGATCGTGAGGTCGGCGCGGCCGAACAGGAGTGCGTAGCCGCGGGGCAGGCGGGTGAGGAGGCGGTCGGTGAGGTGGTCGCCGGCGAGGTCGGTGAGGGCGGCCAGGACGGAGGAGGCGTCCCAGCGGGCGCTGGTGAGGCTGGTGTTCAGGGTTCCGGCGACGGCTTCGACGAAGGCGGGGGCAGGTTCGGGCAGCGGGATCTGGGAGGCGAAGGTGGCGCGGGCCCGCTCCGGCAGGGTTGCGGCGAGGTCGCGGCGTTCCTCGCCGGTGAGCTGGCTTCCGAGGGTCGTCAGGACGGCATGGAGGACGCGTTCGGCTTCCTCGTCGCTGGTGCAGCGGCCGAGGGTGCGTACCTGCTGGAGAAAGGAGGCGGTACCGGGTGGCCTTCCGGGGCGGGCCGGCCGGGCGGTTGCGGCGGCGCGGACGGGTTCAGGGGTGGTGGCCGGGCCGGGGGCGGCCGAACAGGAGCTCGTAGCCGGGGGGCAGCTGGAGCAGGACGCGCTCGGTGAGCTCGTCGCCGGCGGCGTCGGCCGCCGCACTGAGGACCGCGCCGATGTCCCACAGGGCAGTTTGCTCGGTGGCGCCCTCGATCCACGCCGCGGTCGCGCGCACGAACCTGTCCGGACTGAGCGGCTCGGCGGCCTGCTACGGGTTGAGCAGGACCAGGGCAACGGTCTCCGGCAGCCGGGCGGCCAGTTCGGCGCGCACGTTGCCGACCAGGTGGGCACCGAGCAGGGCCACGACGACGCGCGTCGCCCGCTCGGCCTCCTGAGGGGTGGCGTACTCACCGCGTTCCCGGACCTCCTCCAGGAACGCCTTCCATCGAAGAGTCACAGCGTGTCTCCCTCCGTCCCAGGGCGTCGGCGCGAACGCCGCCGGCACCCGGTTCAGGACTCAACTTCAGGTACCGGTTCGCGCCGGTGAGCCGGAGCAGCCCAACCACGCAGCGGCGGGCCCCGCGAAGGACCGGGGTGCCCGTCGCACCGGTCGACCCGGTCACGGGCGTGGACGAGAGTGCCCGGGCCCGCGCAGTTGCACGCACGTCACCCGCGACAGGTCGAGCACCACCTCTCGGTGCGCCTCAAGCACGCCGGTCGAAGCGCGGCGCAGCGAGGGTGCGGTGGCGGGGTCGATCTCGCCGTTCGCCCTGACCGCGGCGGGAGCGTGGCTTTGGTCGCGCGTCGTGTCTCTCGCTGTCGGCCCGGCCCGCGCGGTGTGGTCTGCCGGGAACCGCGGGGCCGGGCGGGTCGTCCGGCCGGGGGTGGCCGTCCCGCACCACCCTGCGGGGAATGGTGGCGCGGGACGGCACTCCGGGGATCCGGTCAGGCCTGGATCTGCCTGCGGCTGCCGCCGTGGCTGATGGCGATCTTGCGGGGCTTGGCCTTCTCGGCGACCGGGATCTTCAGGGTCAGCACGCCGGCGTCGTAGTCGGCGCTGATCCCCGCCGGGTCGAGGGTGTCGGAGAGCATGACCTGGCGGGAGAAGACGCCGAGCGGGCGCTCGGACATCTCCCACTTCACGTCCTCGCCCTCGCGGCGCGGCCGGCGCTCGGCTTTGACGGTCAGCATGTTCCGCTCGACGTCGATGTCGATCGCCTCCGGGTCCACACCGGGCAGATCGAAGCAGATCACGTACTCGTCGCCGGCGCGGTAGGCGTCCAGCGGCATCGGGGTCGGACGCGACCAGGTGCCGGTCGTGCTCAGGAACTGCTGGGCCAGACGGTCCAGCTCACGGAACGGGTCGGTGCGCATCAGCATGGAAAACACCTCCAGGTGGTCGGGCTGTGGGAGCCAGTGCGCTTCACCTGAAACTGTTCTAGCATGTCATCCATCCGATGACAAGCACTGGAGTCGCTGAAGGAGTGACACAATGGGAAAGCGGACCGACGCGCCCGCCACCGGCGGCTGCCCACCGACGGGGCCTGCGTCCTTCCTCGCCGCCGCCGGCGCACTCGCCGCCATCGACGACGCCGTCCGCGCCGCCCAGAACACCGGGCGGCGCACCACCCCGCCCGAAAGCGGTGCACCGGACGAGGGACCGGAGCCGGCCCTCGCCGCTCTGGTGCTGCTGCGAGAACTGCGCACCGAACTCGCCGGCTGGGAGGCGGGCCTGGTGGAGACCGCCCGCGCCGGCGGCGCCACCTGGGCCGACCTCGCCCAGCCCATGGGCGTCGCCAGCCGCCAGGCCGCCGAGAACCGCTACCTGCGCCTACGCCCCACCGAGGCCGCGGAGACCGGCGCCGAGCGTGTCAAGGCGGTGCGCGACCGGCGGGCCGCGCAGCGCGCCGTCACCGCCTGGGCCCGCGACAACGCCGCGGACCTGCGCGTCCTCGCCGCCCAGATCACCGCCGCACCCGGCCTGGCCCCCCGGGCCCGCCCCGCGCTGACCGCGCTCACCACCGCCCTCGGCGCCGCCGACCCGGCCGACCTGATAGCCCCCCTCGCCGACATGCGACCCCACCTCGCCCCCACCCACCCGGACCTCGCAGCCCGACTCGACACCCTCACCCGCCGCACCGAACACCTCCGCCATGACAGCGACCGACGACGCACCTGAACCCCCCGCCACCGCCGAAGACCGCTGGCAGCACATCCACGACCGACTCTCCGCCATCGAGCACCGCATCCGCGAGCACAGCAACACGGCCATCGCCACCGTCGACACCTGCCTGGCCAGACTCGACGCCCTCCGCCACGACCTGGCCCACGGGCCCTGGCCCCCGCAGGCCCTCCCCGCGCCCGCGAACCCTGCGACCATCCCGCCGCAACCGGCGCGAGGCCCCCACGGAGCACCTCTCGGCCCGGCCGGCCACCCGCACGCACCGACCGTCCCGGACCCACCGCAGCACGGCCCGGCACCCGGCCACCAGGCAGCCGTCCGCGCGCCCGCCTGACGCCGCCAGGCACAGCCGAGAGCGGCTGGCGGCCTCCGCCCGGCTGGAGGAGGCCGAGCGCCCGGGCCCGCTCCGGAACCTCGCCAGCATCCGCAAGCGCGCTCACCCGGCCGCGCCCGTCCGGGAGCGGCACCTCGACGCGGCGGCCTGTGCCCAGGCCGCCGCGGCCCGACGATGCGGCGGCGATCCGGCGCCCGCGCGGCTGCCCCCAGCCCTGGCCGAGGGCCGTCCGGGCACTCATCGTGATCTCGATCCACACCACGGGGCCCCGGCCGGCAGGAGGGGACGGATTACGGGCCGGGCCTCCCGGCGTGAGACGCAGCTCACCCTCGAGACTTGATAGATAGATCAGCGATATATGGCGATGGTGGGCCCATGCTCGACCCATGACAGACCGTCAAGTGCGGGAGCCGGCCCGGCTCGTACTCACCGCACTGGCCGACGCCCCCCGGCACGGCTACGCGATCATCCAGGAGGTGCTGGCCATCTCCGACGGCCGCACCAGGCTGCGCACCGGCACCCTCCACCGCCCTCGACCGGCTGCTCCAGCAGGGCCTGGTCCGGATCGACGGCGAGGAGGTGGTCGGCGGACGGCTGCGCCGCACCTTCGCCCTCACCGAACAGGGCAAGCACCTACTTTGTCGCCCCACTGACCAGGCGTGATCAGCATGACCATTGGACGGTGGCCACCCTCTCCAGCAAGGTGGATCTTGGAGGTCAGGCCGCCCCGCGAACGGCCGAGTCCTTCGTCGGGGCGGTGCTGCCGAGACATTAATCTCCGCTTCGGGATCCGGGGTGTTCTGCGCGGTGCACCGGCAGCGTGCTGGTGGGCCCGGCACGAGGTGGAGTCCACGCTCACCATGCTCCAGTCGATGCGCCTTTGAGAGTCTGCCTCCACCTGAACGGCCCGGAGGATCCTTCCCAGGTGCCGTCCGCCGACCACCGACGGTGGCGCTCGTACAGGGTCTTCCAGTTCCCGAACCGCTCCGGCAGGTCCCGCCACGGGACACTGCCGGACGGGGTGCCTACCGGGGTGCTGCGGTGTGGGGCCGCTGCCCGGCGGGGTGTGCCGCGGGCGGCTGGGCGTGCAGGTGCGCCCGGGCCTGCCCGAGGGCGGTCCGGGCGAGGCGCAGATGACGGACCACCACGGGCAGCAGGGTGCCGCGGAACCGGTCGGCCGCGTGGAGCTCGGAGGCGGCCCCGGCGAGCAGAGCACCCGCCTCGCGGATCCCCTCGCCCCGGGTGCTCTCCCGGCACTCCCCCGCCAGCGTCTGCGCGGTATCAGCGAGCTCACCGACGCCGGGGTCCTCCTCCGGGTCCGCGCCGAACACCACCAGCAGGCCCGCCGGTTCCGCCAGCAGACCGTCCCTGCGCCCCACCCACCACGAACTCACGCTGTGATCGCGCCCCATGACGGGTCGTACAGGGCCGTGATCAGGTCAACCCGCTGCCGCTGCCCCGGGGTCCCCGCCGGCCCGGGCCGCGAGGCGCAGCCGGGCCGGGCCGGACGGCTCCGGCCCCGCCCGCACCGGCAGGTCCGTACCCGGATACCGTCTGCCGTCATGCAGAAGATCACGCAGGTCGCGGCAGCCGTCACCCTCGCCGGCGCGGCCGCGCTGGTCACGGGCTGCTCCTCCGTCGGCGCGCCGGCCAGCCCCCGGGCCACCGGCCCCGCCCCGTCGGCGCCCGTACCGGTATCACCGTCCCCGTCCATGGCGTCCCAGCCGGTGAAGGCAAACTGGGCCCAGTCCGTCACCGCCGGCGCCGCCGCCGTCATGCACATCGTGCTCCAGGGCAGCCAGCCGTCGCCCGAGACGTGCGCAGCACAGTGGAACGAACTACCAGCGCAGGAGCAGGCCACCCTCGACCGCGCCGGCTTCGACGCGGGCTGCACCAGCACCACCACACCGGCCCCCACCGCAACCCCCTGACCCCGAGGCACCCGGCCCGCGCACCGACGCGGGTACCCACCTGGCGCTCCCCCGCCGGACGGCGGCCGGGTCCGCGACGGTCCTCGACGGAGAACCGTCCAAGGTGGCGCAACCGCAGGCACCGGCGTGCGGCGGGGCAGGAGCGCACGAACGCCACCGGCCTGCTGTCGCCGGGCCCCTCGCCGGGTGTGACGGCCCCACAGGTGGGCGCGCGCGGCCGGTGCGTCCGCCAGCGTCGGCGTGAGCGGGCCGCAGGACCTGATGCGGGGCGGCGGCAGGAAATTCTTCTGCACCCGCCCCGGCCCGGAGACCGCCCGACGGGGAACGGCACCGAAGAATCTCCTGCCACGGCACCCGCTCCGAACTCCTCGGCGAGGTGGGACCGGTACCGGACAGACACGGAATGCGCAGGCACCTCAACGGGGTGGCAGGACGGGCCCGGCTCCTGGGCTTCCTGCATTGCCCGCCCGGGAGCCTCCCGCGAGCGCCGTCAGAACGGCGGCTCGTCCGGCCACAGGCGCATCGTCGGCACCGCGGGCGGCCGGACGTCCACCTTCTGAAGGACGGCCAGGGCCTCCTCGACGCGACCGAGGTCGACGAGACGGCCGGCCAGGGCATGCCTGTTCGTGCGGGCGTGCGGTTGCAGGACGGCGACGGCTTCCTCGGTACGCCCGGCATCGGCGAGGACACGGGCGATGTGCTCTGCCGCGTACGAGGTCCCGCCTTCGGGATGGGCCCGGGCCCGGTCGACCGCCTCGTCCACCCCGCCGCAGGCGACGATCAGCGGCAGCCGCATCCAGAACAGGTCCCACCCCTCCTCGCCCCCACGCCGGGCGGCGAGGGCGTCCAGGTGGGCCAGGCCGTCCGCCGGGCGGCCCTGGCCGAGGCACAGATCGGCCAGGGTGTGCAGGATCCAGTCCTCGCCTGGGCGGGCATCGGCCACGGCGCGCATCACGTCGACCGCCTCGCCACCACGGCCGTGACGGACCAGCAGCTGCGCGAGCCCGTACGCCGAGTTCGGGCTCCGGGCCGCGCCGGCATCCAGCCCGAAGACGGCGATGGCGCCCTCCGGGTCGCCGCCCTCCTCCAGCACCTCCGCCAACCGCCGCACCGCGTCCTCGTTCCCCTCGATGGCCGCGTAGGCGCGCAGCTCCTCGATCCGGCCGTGCCGGGCCAGCAGCGCGGCCAACTGCTCACGGTTGTCAAGCAGCGTGGCGTCGGCGGTGCGCAGCAGGGCGACTGCTTCGTCGGTCTGGCCCTGGCGTTCGCGGATGGTGGCGATCAGAGCGATCGCCGTGTGGTGGTCGAGGCCTTTGCAGCACCAGGGGAAGTCGGAACACCGGTGCCCGGTCCGGGCGGAGAGCAGCGCGGCGGCTTCGTCGTGGCGGCCGGCGGCGGCAGCGACGTCGGCCAGGGTGGTGGCGAGCGCCAGGTCGCCTGCGGCGTGCGGCAGGAGCAGGGTGAACGCCTCCTCGGCGCGGCCGTGCCGGGCGAGCAGCCGCGTGTAGGTCTCCAACGCCATCGGGTGCCCGGCCTCCATCCGGGCCCGGACCATGCCGATCGCCTCCTCGGCACGGCCCCAGCCCTCCAGCAGCTCGGCCGTGGCGGCGACGGCCGTCCACCAGCCAGTCGCCAGGTACGGCCCGAGCACCTCCAACGCCTCGTCCTGCCGGCCCTGCCCGCCCAGCAACCGAGCCCACGCCAGCGCACAGAACCACTCCCCGCGCCGGGCCTGCACCTCCAACACGCCGGCATGGCCCCGTTCGAGCAGCCGCGCGACCAGCTCCGGCGGAATGCACCCGGACCGCGTCCGAACCCGGCAGTCAAGATCAGCAACGTCCACGGCCGAGCACCATAGCGCCCACCCCCGACAGCCTCGGATACGGCGCAGCCGGGATCCGCGCGGCGGGCGCCCGTTCCACAGCATCCGGGCGTCCAGCGCGAAACAGGGCCCGGCCTCCAACCGTTCGGCTTCCTCCCCGGGCCCGGTGGTGGTCCAGCACAACTCGATGCGGGCCCCGTCAAGAGCCGCGCGGCCCCACTGCCTGGTGCGGGCCGCGCGGCCGACTCGGCCTCGGCCAGCCGCGCGCGCAGCCGGCCGGGGTCGGCCAAGGCCCGGTCCAGTGCCGCCTCCAGCAGCCCGGAGACATGACCGCACTCGCCGTTGGGCCGCGCGCGGCACACGGGAAGGCGGCGCCGTACACCTCAAGCAGTTCGGGGCCGGCGCACGGATCCGGGCCCGGCCTGTTCCTCCCCCGTGGTCGGGGCGCTGGTGGAAACCGGGTTGCCCGGACGGCGGTCGGTCGGTGATCATCCTGAGGTCCTGACACCCCAATCCTGGAGACACGTGGCCGCCGAACTGTCCAAAGCCTGGGAGCTCTTCGAGTCCGGTGACTCGCAGGGATCGATGCGGGTGCTGCGCTCCGCAGCAGACCGGCTCCCGCCCGCCGAAATGGCACCGCTGGTGGCCAAACTGGCCAAGGGCGCCGGTTTCGAGGACTTGGCGGAGGCTTCGACAGCGCTGACGGCCAGGCCCGGGGAGGCCGAGCGGCTCTACGCCTACGGCTATGCCTGCATCGAGCGCGGCATCGACGCGGTGGCCGTCCCCGCGCTGCGGGAGGCCCTGCGGTTGGTCCAGGCACGGCCGGCCGTTGCGGTGCGCACCGGTCTGTTCCGCCGCAAGCCCAAGCCGCAGGCCGCCCGGCAGCTCGGCCTGCGCAGGGTTCTGCTGGAACTGGTCTCCGCCCTCGAAGGCTGCGAGCGGCACACCGAGGCGCTGGCCGTGCTGCGTGAGCACGACGCCCGGCTCGGTGACTGGCCGGACCGGTACCTGACGGTCTACAACGCGCTCATGTGCGGTCAGATCCTGCTGGCTCGGGAGGTGTACGAGGCGCTACCCGCCCCCGAGGGGATCTGGGTGGGCCCGGGGCAGCGGGTCGGGCGGATGCTGGAGCGGGCCGCGGCGCTGCCACCGGTCGACGACCAGGACCTGCGCGGTTGGCACTACGTGCTCACCGGCGGCCTGCTCACCACCCTCTCACCGCACGGGTTCGACCAGGGCATGAGCGGCCGCTGGGCCTACCTGCAGGACGACTTCGGGCACTGCCGTCACGGTCTGGAACGGCTGCTCGCCGTCCTGGCCGCCACCGACCGCCGGCCCGCCTCGGTCGGACTCCTGGCCGACCGGGGCAGCCGGGCACTCGGGCTGGCGGCCGCGCAGCTGCTCGGTGTGCCGACGGCGCCCTACCAGCCGGGCACCCCGGGTGTGCTGGTGGTCGCGTACGACCTGAACGCGTGCGATCCCACCGTGCTGGCGCAGCTGCACGAGCGGGCGGACGATGAGCTGCTCTTCGAGCACGCCACCTGCTGGACGGACCCGCCCGCCGTGACGGCCGATGTCTCTACCCTGCTGGGGCAGATCGTGAGCGCCCCTTGGGAACCCGGGCTGCAGTTCGACGAGGACGGCGGACCGCAGGAGGCCGAGCCCGACCAGCGCTCGGCCGAGGAGCTCGCCGAGGCGATCCTGGCCGCCACCCCGACCGCCCCGGAAGGCGACGGCCAGACCCCTCCCGACACGGAGGACACCCTCATCGCCTTCGCCACCTGCGCAGCAAACTGGCCCGCCACGGGCCCGCGCGACCGCATCCGCTCCGCCGGCCCGGTCCGCAGTTCCCGCTTCGCGTGACGGTCCGACACCACCAGGGCGATTCACGAAGAAGGCTGCGACCGACGGCGACCGGATCGCCGACCACACCCGCAACGGCCCCGGGCACCCCACCTACCAGGCCCTCGAAGAACTCGGCCGTGCGGTGCTCGGAGAAATTGCCGAGACCTGTGGATTGGTCTACTCGCCTTGGGGCTTGGCGAGGTAGAGGAGGGCGTGAGACCGCCCCGGCCAGGTGGCGTCGGGTCGACCGACGTGGACGCGGCTGGTGATCGGTGAGTGTTGTTCGGGCCCGCCAACGAGGAACGCCCGGAGCTCGAAGGCAATGTCATCGATGTCTTCTTCGATCTCGGCGGTGCGAGTAGTGATGGCGAAGTGGAGAACTACGGCGTCCCGCCGGCCTTCGACAGCGATGCCGAGCATGCCTGCCCCGATGAGGCCCAGCATGGCCTGCCCGGTCATGAGCACGAGGTAGTTGCGCCGCAGTAGGGCACGTTCCTCGGCTGCGGTGAGGTCGGGGTTGTAGTACTGCTGGGCAGGGTGATCCATTTTGGGAGGATATCGGCTCGCCCGAACAGACGTTTGGTCATCATGCGACTTGCGGCTCGTCGCATTCGACCAGCCGACCGAATTCGAAGCGGCCCCGGCCCTGACGAGCGGGACGAGGTGCGCGGCGCCGGTGATCGCGCGCCATCGGCCCTGGGCGGACTCGACCAGCATCTCGGCGCCCGCGACCCGGAACCGGCCTGCTGCTGGTCGACGGCGGAGTCCGCCTTGATCACCACGCCGTCGATACCGAACGGCAGCGCCGAGCGCAGCGCGGCAACATCGGCGACCCGCTGCTGGACCTCCAACCGGGTGGTGCAGCGCTGCGGGTGGGCCGCGGCGGTGTTGGCGCCGAGGTCGGCGAGGCGCTCCAGCAGGGCGGTGTGGCCGAGGTCGTCGAGGCCGAGGGCGCCGTAGGCGAAGAAGGTGAGCTCGACCCGGTACGGGCGGTCCTTGGCCCGCAGCGTCCCGGCGGCGCCGGCCCGCACTTTTGACCGAATGCCCCGGCGTCCGTCGGCGGACCCGCGCCGCGAGCCCCTTCGGGAATGAGTTCGACTCACCACCCGGTCGGGTGGCAGACTGCGTCGATCTTCACCGTGCCCCCGCATCGTGGTGCACCCGCCGACGGCGGGAGAACGGGCCCGGGAACCGACGTCAGGAGACCGACACCCCCATGAGGCTGCGTCACGCAACCGCTCTGACCTCCGCGGTGGTCACCGCGTTTCTCGGGCTCCCGGCCCCCACGGGGGTGGCAGCCGCCGCCACGCTGTACGTGGACCACACCGCCGGGCGCTGCGCAGACGACGGCGGCGGGACCTTCGCCCGGCCGTACTGCACGATCGGCGCGGCCGCGGCCGTGGTCGAGCCCGGACAGACCGTCAGGGTGATCGGGAACGGCGTCCCCTACAAGGAGCAGGTGCGGGTGACGCGGTCGGGCACCGCCTCCGCACCGATCACGTTCCTCGGATTCGTCCCCGTCACGGACTTCTACGGCGTCCAACCCTCCGTCGAGCGGCCCGACACCGCTACCGACCGCTCCTTCCTCGTCTCCGACGTCCACGACGTCGTGATCCGCGGCTTCTCGGCCGAGAGCATCGCCGTCACCGACTCCTCCCGGATCGTGCTCGACCAGAACCGGCTGAAGTTCGTGGGTACCCACCAGGGCGTCTCCGTCCGGGCGTCGGGGGCCATCGACCACCTCACCGTCAGCCGCAACCTGTTCAGCAGCGGCGGCGGACTGACCGTCGGTGGGGGCGCCCGGTCCACCCTGATCACGGCGAACGACTTCGACCGGATCGGGCCGACGGCGATCACCGTCACCGACGCCCCCGGCACGGCGATCACCAACAACACGGTCCGCTTCCCGTGCGGCGCCGCGCTGAAGCTTGCCGGCACGTCACCGGACAGCGTGATCGAGAACAACCTGATCACCTCCGACAACCCGGCCAACTCCCGGTACGACAACCGGACCTGCCCGAGCAAGGAGATCCCGGTCTCGCTGTCCCCGGGCTCCGTCCCGGGCACGAAGCTGGACTACAACACCGTCCACCCCTGGCCCGCCGTCGCCGCCTACAGCTGGGCCGGCACCGGCTACCCGACCGCCGCGGACCTCAACGCCGCCACCGGACAGGCCGGACACGACGTCGACCTCGACATCACCTTCGACGACGGGCCGAACGCGCCCTTCGACAAGCTCACCGACGACGCCACCGCTGCCGTCGACTCCGCCGACCCCGACGCCCCGGGCGTCGGCACCGACCTCCTCGGCCAGCGGCCGGTCGACGCCCCGGCCGTCGCCAACACCGGCCCGGGCGGGACTTCCCGCGACCGCGGCGCCTACGAGCTGACCGGTATGCGCTACGGAGTCATCACCGTGCACGGCGTGGGTATCAACTCGCCGGTGGGTCCGGTTCCCTTCACCGTCACGATCTCGGCGCAGGCGGCCAACAGCTGGAACACGCCCGTCGCCGGCTACACCTTCGACTTCGGTGACGGCACCCCGCCCGTCGTCTCGACGAGCCCCGAGGTCACCCACACCTACACCACCGCCGACGTGCACCGCATCACGGCGGTCCTCACCGACACCCTGGGCGGCCAGGTGTTCCCGCTGCCCGCACGTGTCTGGGCGACCCAACCCGGCGGGATCACCATGGATTTCACCCACACCCAGGACGCCAGGCTCTACCTCTACCTCCAGCCCACCATGGTCTCCCCGTGGTCGCTCGACCACTACACGGTCGACTTCGGCGACGGGACCGTCGAATCGGGCAAGTACCTCAGCTACTGGCACCGCTACGCCGCCCCGGGCACCTACACCGTGACCGTGACCGCCACGGACGAAGGCGGCCGGAGCGCGGCCAAGTCCCAGCAGGTCCAGGTCGACTACGGGCCGGAGCTGAAGCCGCTTCTGCCCGGTGACCGGGTCGAGCTGGTCGCCCGGACCGCCGACACGACGCTCATCAGCGCGGCCAACTACACCAGCGGCCTATGGGCCCCCTTCTCCACGGACGTCGGCGGCGGCCTGAGCACCGTGACCCAGCCCAGCGCCGTCGCGGTGACCACCACCAGCGACGCCCTCCAGCACACCGTCACCGTCGTCGACGGAAAGATCTACGTCGGGGACCGCAACCTCGGACCGTTCCGGATGGAGCGGGGCGAACGGATCGACCTGGGACACTGGTTCGGCTGGCCCGAGATCACCGGCAACTCCGGCGCCGGTCCACTGGCCGGCGTCACGCAGGTCTCGGCCGCCTCGATCGGTACCGTGACCCATGTCGTCGCGCTGGCGGGCGGCCGGGTGTACGAGGCCACCGGCGACCACGCGAGCGGCACCTGGAGTGCCTGGGGAGACATCTCGGCCGAGGCCGGTCTGAGCACGCCGGTCACCCGGATCGCGGCCGCCACGCTCGGCAACTCCCTGCACATCGCCGCTCTCGGCACCGACGGCCACCTGCGGGTCGCCGACGGCAACTACGACCGCCGCACCTGGGGCTGCGGCGACGTGACCGCCTACCGCGGCGGCCCCGGCGGCACCACGGAGATCGCCGCGGCCTCCGTCCGCGGCCAGTTCCACGTTCTCGCGGTCGCGGGCGGCAGTGTCCACCAGATCACCGCCGACTACACCGCCGGGGACTGGAGCGGCTGGGCGAACGTCTCCGCAGTCACCGGACTCGACGGCACCGTCTCCCGCCTCGCCGCCGCGACGGGCGGGAACGCCGACACGCTGCGTCTCTTCGGTGTCAGCAACGGCCACATCTTCAACGCCAACGGCGACTACACGCACGGCCGGTGGTCCCGCTGGGAGGACGTCACCTCGCCAGGGGCCGCCGGCACCACCGCCCCCGTCCTGGACCTGGCGGCCGCCGGGACACCCTGACCGGTCCACGACGCGGGCGGGCCGCGCCACATCCCACCGCGCCGCCCAGCCCCCGTCGCACCGACCCGCCGGGGCGCCGGAGCGCCGGACGGCCGGGCGGCCGTCCCCCGCGGACGGCCCCGGCGTCCCACGAGGTCGGCCCCGTGATCCGCACCATCCAGCCGCTGCGCCACCTGACCGACCCGCAGATGCGCCCGCGGGTGAACGCCTCGACCAACAAGGTCGAGGAGTCCAACGGTTCCTCCCGTCGCCGATGACCAGCCGGACCCCGGCCAGTCCGCGTCCGCGCAGGGAGCGCGGAACTCGGTCCAGAACATCTCGGTCTCGCTGTCGCCCACCATCAGGCCGAGCACTTCCCGGCCGCCGGCCGGCGCCAGGCACCGTGAACGGCCGCGCAGCGGCGGGTGGCGGGTGCCCGGGGCGGGGGCAGGGACCGTGCGGTGCGGCCCCTGCGGAGTGCGTGCGGCAGGCGCCGGCCGCACGCCCCCTGCGGCGCCGGGCCGGGCGGCTACCAAGCTGCCAGGGCCTGTCCGCCGACCGCCGACCCCAGCCGGGCACAGGCCGAGGCGAGGAGCGCCACCGCGCGGCGCAGGTGCCGGACCACCACCGGCAGCAAGGTGCCCCGGAAGCGGTCCGCCGCGTGGAGCTCGGCGGCGGCCTCGTCGAGGAGCGCGCCCGTCGCGCGGATCCCCTCGCCCCGGTCACTGGTCCGATACTCCCCCGCCAACGCCATCGCGGTGTCGGCGAGCTCTTCCACGCCGGGATCCTCCACCGGGTCCGAGCCGAACAACACCAGCAGGCCCGCCAGCTCCGCCAGAAGACCGTCCCTGCGCCCCACCCACCACGAACTCACGCTATGATCATGCCCCATGACGAGGCGTATCGGACCGTGAACAGGCCAACTCGCTTCCCTGTATCGGAAGTCGCGGGCGACACGGGGCCTGGCCGCCCTGCGGGCAGCCGGCCCCTGGCGGCCAACGCGAGATCCGGCCCCGGCGTGACGGGGACCCACCGACGGGGCCCCGGCGCTCGCGGCGGCGGGGTCCAGCAGCCCGGGTCCGGGAAGTCCTGCCGCCAGGGGGCATGAGCGAGCAGGGCAGGAGATTCTTCCGCCCTGGCCCCCTGCGGGCGGCCCGGATAAGGGGAGCAGAGCCGAAGAATTTCCTGCCCGGGGCCCGGTGCGCGGGGGCTGCCGTCTGCCACCGGCGGGCAGACGACGTCTCAGGAAGGCCCGGAAGCGTCGAGGTAGTGGAAGCCGGTGTCCGGGCCGCCGGTGAACGCCACCGCGTCCTGGCCCAGCCCGAGGGCGCGCAGCAGGACCGCGAGCGCGGCGTCGGCGTCCTCATGGGCGCGGTGCAGCCACACCCAGGTCTCGGCCTGACCATAGGTCATCAGGCTCAGCGTGAACCGCAGGCGCTCGACGGTGAAGACCGCCGCGTCCACCTCGCCGAGGTCCTCCCAGCTGCGCTCGACCTTCAGGCGCAGCCGGGCGGCGAACGCGTCGATGGGCGGCTTCAGGCCGGCGATCATCCGGAACGAGCCGCCCGCGGCCTCCCACAGACTGACCTGCGACGGCGGGTTCTCGCCCGTGTAGTAGGGCGGGCTGGCGGCCGGCTGCCAGCCCGGCTCCGGACCCGGCACCACGATCGGTATCACGCGCACACTCCCCCTGTTCGAACCGGTCGGCGGCGACCGGCGGCCGGAACGCAGCGCAGCCCGAAGGTGGGGCGTGCCCTTCGCGGCGGTGGCGGGAGCCGGCCGGCGAGGCACGCCTGACCGACGGCTCCCGGGCCGGGGCCGGGCCGTCCGCCGGGCGGACGCGAGGTCATCGACCACATCTTCTTCGAACCGGTACATATCCGCGGGCTCTCCGCCAGCGGACCGCGCAGCAGCGGGCGCCGGCTAGGGAAGCGGTCGGGGGCCGAGGGCGGAGAATGAAGTCGTCCAGTTCGGCCCGCTGTTCGGCGCTCAGGTGCCGCGTGAGGACCATCGTCGTCCGCTTGTCCTGGTGCAGGAAAGAGAACGTCGGGAGTGTTCTCGATCTTGTGCTGGACACTCCAGACGGCCTCGTACGTAGCCGTCGGGCGGTGAACGCGGACGGACTCGGAGGTGAGGGTGACCTCGGTGGTCCCGGCGAAGTCGGGCATCGCCTTACGGATGTTCCAGCGGGCCCTCAGGGTGATCTGGTACGTCCCGAGTGCCGCCGCGCCCAAGGCCAGGACGGCGCACACGTACAACCAGGACCCGCCGCCCACCGCCGCGCCCGCCGCCGCGAGTGCGCCGCCGACGGCCATCAAGCCGGTACGCCACCAGACACGCCCGCGGCTTCCGTAGGCGCGGAGCCAACCCCGGTACAGCGGACAGTCAGAGGTGAGGCCAGGGATCGATGCCCGCCTCCTTGAGACGTCGTTCCTCCCGCCATTTCAGGAAGACCGGCCGGTCCGGGGAGAACATGCCCATGGGTTGAGGACTGATCTCCTCGGTCAGGAACCCGGCGAGGAAGTCGACCATGCCGCAGCCGTACTCGACCCAGTCACCACTTCGGGTGAGTACGAGAGTGGTCCACCTGTCGGGATCCGGATCCGCGGTGTCCCAGAACGCCTGGTTGGCGCTGCAATCCATGGCCCACGAGATCCGCCCCCGCAGGGCCGGGCCGTCGCCGGGGTCCAGGTCGAGCAGCTCATACCCGCACTCGATCAACTCCTCGAAGCTCAAGGGGCCGCGAGGGCCTTGGGCAACCTCCAGCGGCAGCCCTATGGAGAGCGAGCAATTGATCGACCCACCACCGTAGGTGGAGACGAAGTCGCGGTAGTCCGCCGGGAATGGAGTGCCCCACCTGCGGGCCGCCTCGTCCCAGTCGACGGGATCGCCGGCTCCGGAGTGCGGCGGCAGAATCCCAGCCAGTCGGGCAACACTCGGGTGCATCAGCAGCGCCTCTCAGAGAGCTCGGACAAGGCCCTGCCGAGCGTTCACATGTGCGCGCGGCCCACCAACCACGGCCTGAAACACCCTATTGATCACGTCTCCGCGAGGCGAGCTCTGTGACCTATGGTCACCAACCGCTGAGAGCCAGAACCCCAAACTCGTGCACAACTGACGTCACGACTGGTGATTAAAGCCACGGTCACGGTGAGGCCAACGAGAGCGCCCCGTCCCAGGCACGCCACAACGCACCAGGTACTGCGACCGGACGCTCGGCGGCAGGCAGGGCGGCCCGGCCCGCGGCGCGGGTCTGGGGAGGGGGTCAGGCCTGGATCTGCTTGCGGTCGCCGCTGTGGCTGATGGCGATCTTGCGAGGCTTGGCCTTCTCAGCGACCGGGATCGTCAGCGTGAGCACGCCGGTGTCGTAGTCGGCGCTGATCCCGGCGGGGTCGAGGGTGTCGGAGAGCATGACCTGGCGGGAGAACACGCCGAGCGGGCGCTCGGACAGCTCCCACTTCACGTCGTCGCCCTGGTGACGCGGGCGGCGTTCGGCCTTGACGGTCAGCATGTTCCGCTCGACGTCGATGTCGATCGCCTGCGGGTCCACCCCGGGCAGGTCGAAACAGATCACGTACTCGTCGCCCACACGGCAGGCGTCCAGCGGCATCGGGGCCGGCCGGGACCATGTGCCGTTCGTGCCCAGGAACTGCTGGGTCAGACGGTCCAGCTCGCGGAACGGGTCAGTGCGCATCAGCATCGCGAAACACCTCCACTGATCGATGGGAGCCAGTGCGCTTCACTTTGAAACTGTTCTAGCATGTCATCCATCCGATGACAAATCCCTGAGTCGCCAAAGGAGTGACCTATGGGTCGATGGACCGACCCCGCCACCGGCGGCAGCCCACCCACAGGACCGGCGTCCTTCCTCGCCGCCGCCGCCGCGCTGGCCGCCATCGACGACGCCGTCCGCACCACCCAGAACACCAGCCCGGCCGCCCGGCCCGGTGCCGGCACACCGGCGATCCGGCCTGGTCCGTCGACGCTTGAACCGTGGTTCGGTCCGCGCGGCGTGTGTCAGCCCCGGTCAGTTGACGGCGCTGACGCTCATCTCCGTTCGTATGCGGCGTCGGATGTCGGCGACGAGAGGCGAGTCGGTGAACGCTTCGGCGACGAGGGCGAGGCGGGTGGTCTCGGCGCGGAGGTCGGGCGGGCTGG
>NZ_JBIURH010000074.1:0-23484 GCF_044740765.1 Kitasatospora sp. NPDC088346 | reverse complement strand
CAGGGCGTTCTCGGACAGGCTCGCGGCGGTGACGGTGACGGCGAGGATGAGTCCGATGGTGTCGGTGAGGATGCCTCTCTTCCGGCCGACGATTTGCCGGTCACCGTCTACGCCACCTACGCCTCCCTCGAGCGCATCGTGAAGGCGCACAAGGAGTGCGGCCTCCCGGCCTGGGACGTCGTGATCATCGACGAGGCCCACCGGACGGCAGGCTCCGAAGGGAAGGCGTGGGCGGCGATCCACTCCGACGAGAAGGTCCCCGCGCTGCGCCGGCTGTACTTCACCGCCACCCCGAAGATCGCCGACGATACGAAGGCGAAGCCGGGCCTGGCCGACCTCACCGCCGGTGGCGACGGCCAGGGCGCGGAGCAGCTGCCCGCGCTCTGCTCCATGACGGACACCCGCATCTACGGCGAGACCGTCTACACCTGGACCCTCGGACAGGGCATCGAGCACGGATACCTCGCCGACTACCGGGTACTGGTACCCGTCGTCACCGACGAGGACCTGCGCGAACTCCTCAACCTCCCCGCCGTCGCCGACCTCCGCTCCCAGCGCTCCAACGAGGAACTGCTGCGCCTGGCCCTGCAGATCGCGGTGCTCCGCGCCGTCGCCGACCTGGACCTGCGCCGGGTCATCACCTTCCACTCGCGGGTACAGGCGGCGCGCGAGTTCGCCGCGACCATGAACGCCACCGCCGAGCTGCTTCCCGCCGCGGACCGGCCCGAGCGGGTGACCGCGCTGGCCGTGGCCGGCAGCGACCGGCTCAAGGACCGCCGGGCCGCGTTCGCCACGTTCTCGGCCTCCACCGGCGAGCGGCCCGGCGAGGAGGGCGAGGAGTGCTGCATCATCTGCAACTCTCGTCTCCTGAACGAGGGCATCGACGTGAGAAGCGTGGATGCGATCGTCTTCGCGGACCCGAAATCCTCGGTCGTCGACGTCGTCCAGGCCGTCGGTCGTGCCCTGCGCCAGTCCTACCGGCAGGGCAAGGTGTCCTGGGTCATCATCCCCGTCTACCTCCCCATCCCCGAGACCGGCGACGACACGATGGCCGCCGACCCGGCCGAGGTGCGCGAGGCCGGGGAGGCGGTGAAGGCCGAGGCCGAGGAGGAGATCGAGGCGTCCTCCTTCCGCACCATCTGGCGCGTCCTGCGGGCCCTGGCCGCCCACGACGCCCGCGTGGTCGGCCGGATCACCGAGCTGCGCACCAAGCGGGCGGGGGAGAAGGACCACACCGTCGTGTCCGACCCCGACGCCGGCGAGGACGCGGACGCCGAGGCCGGTCGGGGCGATGCCGAGCAGCCGGCGGGGGAGTCGACGGTGGACTGGCTGCGGATCAACGCCCGCCGCCACGCCGCGCAGATCCTCCAGACGGTGAAGCTGCGCGCGTTCAACCCGCGCGCCACCGAGTGGCAGCGGATGTTCGCCCTGGCCGCCGCGTTCCACACCGGGCACCACCACCTCGACCCGACGGACAAGACCCGGGACGGCGCGCTGATCTCCTGGCTCGACCGCCAGCGCTACCTCAAGGGCGCCGGCCTCCTCGCCCCGGTGCGGATCCACGAGCTGGACCAGCTCGGCATGATCTGGGACAAGCACGCCCGCTCCTGGGACCGCGGCTTCGCCCACGCCCGCGCCTGGGCCGAGACGCACGGGCACCTCGCCGTCCCGGCCGCCGAGAAGCTGGACGGGCACGCGGTGGGCGCGTGGGTCGGGCGCCAGCGCAAGAACCCGAAGCTCACGGCCGCTCAGGACGCGAAGCTGACCGCGCTGGACGCGATGTGGCGGATCGAGCTGGACTGGAACAGGTCGTACCGGCGGCTGCTCGCCTACCTCGCCGCCGGCGGCACCCAGGACGGCCCGGCCAACCGCACCGGCGGCGACGCGGACCCGACCTTCCGACCCGGGGCGTGGCTGCGCAAGCAGGACAAGGCCCGGGCGGACGGGAAGCTGACCCTCCAGCAGACCGCCCTCCTCGACGCCCTCCAAGCCTGATCGACACGGCCCCACATCCCGCCAGCTGCACGGCCACCCGAAGCGAAAGGGATCCACCATGGACGACGACGGGCACGACGAGCGGTTCCCGCTGGCGCTCTACCGGTACGACGACGGTGAGCTGATGATGCCGGCCAGCCACGTGACCGCTCTGCTGCGGCACACTGCGGAGACCTTCCGGCTGGCGCGGGTGCGGGGCGAGGTGCGACTGGACCTGCAGACCACCGCCCGGCTGTACGACTGGCTGGTGCAGTACGCCGCCGACCTCGACGCCTCCTTTGCCCACGCCGATGCGCACGGGCAGCCCGACCCGGGCTCGGTGACGGACCGCGCGCGGGCGGACGAACTCGCCCAGTACCTGGCCGAGGTGACCAGTGCCTACCTCGCCGCCGGCGAGCCCTCTCCCGCCTCGGCTGCCGGCTGACCCCCTACACCGCCGTCCCGGGCCCGTACCGGCCGGGATGGGCCCCGCTTCCCGAGGAGACGAGTGACCACCACCCACACCACCCAGCAGCCGCCGAAGATCTCCTGGTACGCGCAGTGGGAATGCAGCTGCGGCGACGGCGGGGACGCGCTCTTCGAGGACGGCACCACAGTCGACGCCGACCACGACTGCGACGAGGAAGGCGGCGGCGAGATGAGCTGGGAGGGCCGCGCCGAGTGCACCTGCCGCTGGTCCCTGGAAACCCAGTTTGACGACGGCGACTACGTCGAGGCCGACCACGACTGCAACAGCGACCAGTAGCACCATCACCCACGGGGACGGCCCGAGGCACGGGCCGCCCCGTCTCGAGTTCGTGAAGGAGAGACGCGCATGCGCGGCCCTGGCTACTACCTGGTGACCGACCTCCTGGTGGCCGCCGGCCACACCCGCGAGCAGGCCTCCGCCGCGGTCGCCCGGATCGAGTTCGACGTCCTGGACTTCGCGCATGGCAACGTCGCCGCCAACGGACCGAGTGCACACTCCATCGCCCGTCAGGTCTACAAGCACAGCACCCGCTCATCAGCCACCCGCAACTCGCTTCTCCGGACCGCTTGACGATCTACTAGGAGTTTCCGGTTCTGCTCCCGCTCTGTGGAGAACCGCTGACACCGTGCATGGCCTCCACTACGGTGGGCGTGCAGAGCAGGTCACGGGGGCGGGAGTGCGCGCAGTGTCGATGTCCGTGACGGGACATGTCCGCCCTGAGAGTGGCATGCCCGACCCTGAACCCTACGAACAGCGTCGCCGCCCCGGCTCGGCCGCCGATGGAGACCCGCACACGGCAGTCCTCCCGACCGTGGCCGCGCGCGCCGCACAGACCGTCCAGGCCACCAGGCCGACGCCCAACCTGCCGCCTCGCGCCGCAGGCCGGCTCATCGGCCGGGAGCGCGAGGCGCGCGCCGTCGCTGGTGCCCTGGCCCATGCGGACGGCGGCGGACTGGTCACCCAGGCCACCACTCTGCACGGCCTCGGCGGTGTCGGGAAGACCAGCCTTGCCCTGCACCACGCCTATGCCAACGCCGGCCACTACCGGCTGATCTGGTGGCTCACCGCCGAGTCTGCTGAGCAACTCGCCGAGGCCTTCGCCGGGCTCGCCGTCCACCTTCACCCCTCCTGGGCACTCACCGCTCCGCCCAGCCAGCAGGTCGAGTGGGCCATTGCCTGGCTGCGCGCCCACGACCGCTGGCTGCTGGTCTACGACAACGCCGAGGATCCGGCCGACCTCACTCCCTACGTCGGCCGCCTGCTCGGCTGCGGGCACCAGTTGGTCACCAGCCGACGGGCGAGCGGCTGGCACCCGGGGATCCGCCCGGTTCGCGTCGACGTCCTTGACGGCCCCGAAGCCGCCCAGTTGCTCTGTGGGACGGCCTACCACGACTCGACGGTCGATCCGGCCGAACGGGACCAGGCCCGGGTGCTCGCCGACGAGCTCGGCTACCTGCCGATCGCCCTCGCCCACGCCGGCGCCTACGTCCACCAGACCGGCACCTCCTTCGCCGCGTACCGCGAACTGCTTCGCGCCACCGGGCCGGTGGGGCCCGGTGCCGAGTCCACCGTCGCCCGGCTGTGGCACACCACCCTGCGGACCGTCCAGCACACCGCCCCCTTCGCCGTCGAGCTGCTGCGCACCTTGGCTTGGTATGCCCCCGAGGCACTGCCGCGCGAGGTGCTCACCCCGTTCGGTTCGCGCCGGCCCGACGAGGTCGACCGGGCGCTGCGGCTCCTCGCCGATTACCACCTGATCACCCTCGGTGAGACCGTCACCGTGCACCGACTGCTCCAGGCAGTGCTGCGGGAGGCCGAGTTCCGGGGTCGCGCCGAGCAGCACCTAGCGCGGGCGGCAGCTCGCCTTTGGCCGGAGGCTCGTCCTGAGATGCGGCGGGCGCTGCTGCCGCACGTCCGGGAACTGGCCGACAGCGGTCCGTCGCCGGAGCCGACCGCTGAGAGCATCGCCCTGTACGGCCTGGCAGCGGCCGAACTCACCGACCAGGCACAACGGGTGTATGCCGTCCGGCTGGTGGAGGCGATGGCGGACGGGCAGCGGCGGCTGCTCGGCGAGGACCACCCGGACACCCTCACCTCCCTCGGGCGGCTCGGCCGGCTGCAGGCCAAGACCGGCGATCCCGTGCGGGCCGTGGAGCTGTGCCGGGCCGTCGTTGCCCGGCGCACCCGGGCCCAGGGCGCGGACCACCCCGCCACCCTTGCCGACCGGCACACGCTCGCCCAGGGCTACCGCCGGGCTGGTCGACACGCCCTGTCCGTGGAGGAGTTCCGGGGTGTTGTCGCCGACCGGGCCCGGGTGTTGGGGCCGGACCACGCCGACACCTTGCACAGCCGGGCGAGCCTGGCGTACGCCCTTCAGATGGCGGGGCAGCACCGGGAGTCCGTTGCAGAGTACGAGCGGCTGGTGGCGGACACGGAGCGGGTGCTCGGGCCGGACCACCCGGTGGTGGTGACCCGCAGCAGCGGCCTCGCTTTCGCGCAACTCGCGGCGGGGCTGCACGGGCTGGCGATCGCCCGGTACGAGCAGGTGGTCGCCGACCGCACCCGCCTGCTGGCCGCGGACCACCCGGAGACCCTGAACAGCCGCCGTTGGCTGGCGGCCGCCCACGCCGACACGGGCGACCACCTCGCGGCGATCGCCGCCTACCAGGCCCTCGTCGCGGACTGCACCCGAGTGCAGGGGCCGGACCACCCGCAGACGCTCTACGCCCGCGAGCGACTGGCTTTGCTTCACCGCGAGTCTGGCCGCCCTGCCCTCGCCGTCGCCCAGTTCGAGGAGGTCGTCCTCTCCTACGGCCGGGTGCTCGGTCCCGATCATCCGCACACCTTCAACGCTCGCAGCGGCCTGGCCCGCGCCCACCGGGAGGCGGGCGCACCCGTCCTCGCGGTCGAGCAGCACCGGACTCTGATCCGTGACCGCACCCGCGTCCAGGGCGAGGCCCACCCCGACACCCTGGAGGAGCGCAGCTTCCTGGGGTTCGCGCTGCGCGTCGCGGGACTGCCCGCCCTCGAAGTCGAGGAACTGGAACGCTTGGTGGCCGACCGGGTCCGGCTCCAGGGCCCCGACCACCCCGACACCCTGGAGGAACGCTCCGGTCTGGCCCGCGCTCTGCACGCCGCTGGCCGCCCGCGCGAGGCACTCGCCGCGCGGGAGCAACTGGCCGCCGACCGGCTGCGCGTCAACGGTCCCGAGCATTTCGAGACCTTCGACGCCCGGCTGTGGTTAGCCCGCTCCGTCGACGAGGCGGGCGAACACCGGCGGGCGGCGGACCTGTGCGACCGGCTGCTCGTCGACCGGCAGCGGGTCCTCGGCCCGGACCATTCGGACGTGCTCACCACCCGGTGGTGGCAGGCCTCGATCCACAGCAACGCCTGCGACTACGGCGAGACCCTGGCGCTCTTCGAGGCGCTGCTGGCTGACCGTACCCGCCTCCAGGGGCCTGACCACCCCGATGTCCTCAACACGCGCTGGTGGCTGGCGGCCGCCCACCGGAACCTCGGCCGACACCGTGAGGCGCTGGCACTGTACGAGGCGCTGCTGGCTGACCGTACCCGCCTCCAGGGGCCTGACCACCCCGATGTCCTCAACACGCGCTTCTGGATCGGTCACAGCCATCAGGTGCTGGGCGACTACCGCCGTGCACTGGACCTCTACGAAGCTCTGGTGGCCGACCACGTCCGGATCAACGGGCCCGATCACCCCGGCACCCTAGATGCCCGCTTCAACTGCCTGCCGGCCTGCCTGGGCGCCGGTTACCACCGTCGAGCCGTCGAGCTGGCGGAGTCCCTGGTGGCCGACCGGATCCGCCTTCTGGGCGCCGAGCACCCCGACTCCCTGAACGCCCGCCAATGGTTGGCCACCGCCCACGGAGACGCGCGCGACCACCGTCGGTCGGCCAGCCTGCTCGAAGCGCTCGTCACGGACCGCGCCCGGATCCAGGGCCCCGACCACTCCGACACGCTCTTCGCTCGACTAAACCTCGCGCTCGCCTGTCGGAACGCCGGCGACCACCGGCAGGCGGTAGCCCTGCTGGAGGAAGTCGGTCACGACTTCGCACGAGCCCTTGGCCCCGACCATCCGGGCACCCTCAACGTCGGTGTCTGGCAGGCGTTCACCTGTCGGCTAGCCGGTGACCATCGCCGGGCCGCCGCGCTGATCGAGGAACTCGTCATCGATCACACCCGGGTATTCGGGCCGGACCATCCGAGTACCTTGCGTTGCCGTCGTGAGCTTGCCTCGATCCGGCAGGCTTCCGGCGAACACTCACAGGCCATCGCCGAGTTCACCTCCCTCGCGGCCGATCACACCCGCGTTGATGGGGCGGACCACCAGCAGACACTGGAGATCCGCCAAGAGCTGGCACGGTCGCACTCCCAGGCAGGAGACCACCGTTTTGCCACGGAGGCGTTCCTGAGCCTGATCGCTGACCGTACAAGGGTTCAAGGCACCGACCACCAGGCCACTCTCACCACTCGCTGGTGGCACGCCATGGCCCATGACACGGCCCGTGATCACGGCGTTGCGAGCGAGCTCTTCGGTGACCTGGCGGCCGACCGCACACGGGTGCTCGGCGCCGAGCACCCGGACACCCTGCTCACCCGGGCGTGCCAGGTCTCCTCCTGCCGACTGGCTGGCGACTTCCGGCGGGCGCTGCGCCTGGGCGAGGCCCTGGTTGCCGACCAGGATCGGATCCAGGGCCCCGATCACGCGGACAGCCTTGATGCCCGCCTAGTCCTTGCGATGGTCCACCAGGGCTCGGGCAACCACCTGCTCAGCATCTGCCTCAGCGAGGCCTTGGTACACGACCGCACCCGGATCTTCGGTCCCGACCATCCGAGCGTGCTCACTGCCCGGAGCGTTCTCGCCACCAGCCGGGGGTTCGCCGGCTTGTTCCCTCAGGCCATCATCGACTGGCAACTGCTCGCGGCGGACTACGCCCGCATCTACGGACCGGAGCATCCCGACAGCCTGCTCACCCGTTCAAGGCTGGCCCAGGACATCCGCTCGGCTGGTGAACTCGACCGGGCCGCTGGCCTTTTCACCGAGCTGATCGCCGTCCGGGCCCGGGTCCAGGGCCCGGACCATGCGGACACTCTCAATGACCGGTCCGAGCTCGCCTACACCCACCGGCTCAGCGGACGTCATCGTCGGGAGGCCGCCGAACGGCAGGCGCTCGTCGCCGACCACATTCGGATTTACGGTCCCGGTCACCCCGCCACACTCGCCGCCCAGGAGCGCAGCGGCCACGCGCTCCGCCACGGATGGGACTACGAGCGCGCGAACTCGCTCTACCGGTCCGTCCTCGCGGACCGCAGCCGGATCCTGGGAGCCGGCCACCCGGACACCCTCGACGTCCGGGACAGCATCGCGCTCAACCTCTTCGAGGCGGGCCAGCATACTGAGTCGGTCAGGTACTACGACGAGACACTGGCCCTCGCTGTCGAGGCGCTCGCGCCCGATCATCAGTTGGTGCGGAGGATTCGGCGTGACCGCGCCAAGGCCCTGATTCTCGACGGTCGCCCCGGCGTCGCCGCCGTCGAACTGTCTCCGATGACGCACGACGCGGCCGAGCCGGTCGCGGTGGGCTTGCCGGACCGGATCCACGCCGGCTGCCTGCTCGCCTTCGCCCAGAACCTGAGCGGAAAGCCGGAGGCGGCCCTGGCCCTGGCCGGCTACTTGGTCTCCACTGCCGCCGAAGCTCTCGGCGACCCGGACCACGCGACGGTCACCGCCCAACTCACCCAGGCACTCCTGCTGGCCGGTGGCCCCCGCCCGCTACGTGCCGTCGTCCGCCTGGAGGAACTGGCGGAGACCTGCTCCGGGAGCCGGGGACCGCGCAGCAGCCTTACCCTGAAGGTCCGGCAAGCCCTCGCCCACGCCAGGCTGAGCGCGGGGGACCCCCACGGGGCCGTCCGGGTGTATGAGCGGATCATCACCGACCAGATTCCGGCCGTGGGGGTCGCATCCATTACCGCGCTGCTGGCCGGCCACCGGGAGGCCGACGACCTCACCGTCAGCGTCGGCGCCATCCGCCCCGGGCCCCTGCCGTTGTACCCCACCCTCGCCGTCGACCTGGCCCAGGCGCTCGCCGCCGCCGGCCGCCGGGATGCCGCCCGGACGCTGCTGGAAGCGGTCCGCGTCGGCCGCGAGGCACTGATGGGAACCGGCCACCCGCTGGCCGCCGAGGCCCGTAGCGTGCTGGGCGGGCTCCCCGGTGGATCCCCGCCCGACCACCACCTGCGGCTCGCTCCGAGCGAGACCGCTCCCACGCCGACCGCCGCGCTGCGCCCCCGCCGCTCCCGCGGCGCGATGCACCGCGCCGTTGAACCAACGCCGCGCCACCCGGCCTGGCAGCCGCGCCTGACCCTCACCACCGATCCGGCCGTGGGCGCCACCACCCACCTGGAGCTGCGCCTCGAATCTGCCGACGCCTCCGCCGACCCAGCCGCCCTGCCGGACCTGCACCTAGTCGCCGCAGTGACCCCGGACGCGGCTCTCGACCCACCCGCCACGAACTACACCCCCGCCGGCGAGCCCGCCCGGTTCGCGCTCACCCCCGCCGCGCCCGGGCCGCACACTGTCCGGCTCACTGTCTTCGACCAGGGGCACGGCGCCGTCCTCCAGGACCTCTCCGCCGTCCTGGACGTCCCCGTCGCCTCGGACCAATCAGCCACCGTGGATGAGCCCACCTCCATCGCATTCCAGGAGCAGGAGTAATCGACGTGTCCCTGGACCTCGATGTCCTCGTCCGGCAGAACCCCTCTGCCGACTACACCCGGTTGCCTCAGCAGGCGGGCCCGGCCGACACCGGCCAACCAAAGGGCATGGCGCCGCTGGACCTCGTTGTCTCCCTCCGCTGCCACGGTGACGAGCTGCACATCAGTGCCTTCCGTCCGGGCGAGCGCACCCCCGCCACCCGCATGCACCGGGCGCGACTGACCGTTCCCGCGTCGGCACTGCTCGCCAAGGCCGCCCGGCTGCGCTCTGTCTGGCGCGACCGGCTGATCGGCTACGACCCTGACCCGCTCGATCCGTACCCCTTCGCCACCGCTGTCGACTTCACTCCGTACGCCGTCGTCGCCGAGCGCAAGGTTGCCGAACTCGCCGAGGAGGGACGCTACTTCCTGGAGACCATGTTCGACTGGACGGACCGCAGCCTGGTCCGCTTCCGGGAGTACCTCACCGCCACCCTCACCGAACACGGCTCGCTGCGGATCAGCTTCGACTCCGACCTCCATCTGCCATGGCCGATGCTCGCTGTGGACACTGGCCAGCCCGACCCCTGGGTTGACTTCCTCGGCCACCGCCACCAGATCGAGCAGACCAACGCCGCCTACCCGCCGATCCAGCCGCCCAACTCCGCCCGCGCCAAGCCCGTCACCAGCCTCAACACCGACGACCAGCTCACCGGCATCGGACGGGCGCCGGAGGTACGCAAGCTGCTGGAGAATCGCTCCCAGCTCACTGTGCGCACCGACTCGGACCTCCTCCTGGAGGCGCTGTCCGCAGCCGTGCTGGACGAGGACGTCATGTACTTCTGGTGCCACGGCCAATTCGTCGCCAACGATTCCCCGTACGAGCAGCTCGCCGTTCGGCTCTCCGACGACCGGCACATCGACGCCGAGCTGGTGCGCCGACACCGCCGACGCCACCAGGACCGGCCAGATGCCGTCTTCCGGCCGTTCGTGCTGCTGAACGCCTGCCACACCGGGCAGTCAGCGGCGGCCGAACTCGACCACCTCGGTCGGGCCTTGATCGACCTTGGCGCGGATGGGGTACTCGGGCCACAACTCCAGATCCCGCAGGAGTTCGCCGCCGAGTACGCCTTCGCCTTCCTGGACCACTACCTGACCGGCGAGTTCACCGCCGGGGAGATCACCCAGCAACTGGTGCGCTGGTTCGCCTACGAGTACCGCAACCCGCTGGCGCTCGCATACTCCCTCCACTGCGGCATCGACAGCATCCTGGAGCTCAACCCGTGAACTCCACTCCCCCTACCTCCGTAAGGCCATCAACGGTCGATCTGGACGAGCAAGGCCGGCTACTCGTCCCCGGGACGACGACGCCCGTCCCGGACGCGCGGGTCGCCGACCACCTGGCCCGCCACCTGCGGATCCCCGAGTGGGCGACCGACCTGTTCGTCTACGTCCACGGCTGGCAGACCAACCCCGACGCCGCCGACCGGACTGCCGCCGCGCTGATCAACCGGGCCGCCCTGCTGCACCACGCCGCACCGTCCGCCTACCCGGGGCTCACCGCCGGGTTCCGCCCCTGGTGCGTGGTGGTGCGCTGGCCTTCCTCCAGCCTGCCGAGCCTGCATGGCTACCGGCGGATCCGGGAGCGCGCGCACGCGATGAGCGCTCGCGGCCAGGCCGGGCGGATCCTCGGCCACCTGCTGGGCTACCTCGACTCCGGCCGCGGCCGGCCAGACGCCCCGCGCGTCCTGGCCAACCGTCACGGCCAGTACCTCCATCTGCTCGGGCACTCCTTTGGCGGCCGGTTCCTCTGCGAGGCCGTCCAGTACGCGGCCGATCGTCCGGCCGGCCCCCCGGTGCTGAGCTGGACCTCCCGGCCCGGCGACCCGAGCCGTCCGTTCACCGTCGATAGCGCCCTGGTCTTCCAGATGGCTGCACCCCGCGACGCCTTCACCCGGCTGTTCCCCCGGCTGTTCCTCGGCCCCGGCCGGGCCGGCGCCCCGCTACGCGGCCCGCTGGTTCTGACCCACTCCCGTTGGGACCGTGCTACCGGCTTCTGGCACCTGCGCGCCGAGGGCCTGCCGGGCATCGGCCACTCCGGTACCAGCTTCGCCCCGGTCCCTCACTTCAGCACCCGGCTCCGCCCGGCTGACTCGCCGTACCCGCACGTCGAACTCGACCACCCGATCGTCAACGTCGACGCCAGCCACGTGTACCGGGGTGGCCTCGTTGCCCGGCTGAACCCTTCCGGCGCCCACTCCGACTTCCAGCACCCGGAATCCGCCCACCTGCTGCTCAGCCTTGCCTCCCACTCCCGCTGAGTCGGACTCCTGCGTGGACTGCGGCGCGGTTCCGGAGCGGGAACGAGTCTGGACCGAGGACGACGCCTACTGGACGGACCGCAAGGGCGGGACCTGTCACCCCTGCCACCAGGAGCGCGAGGCGGCCCAGGCGCTCCGGGAGGACCAGGAGCTGCTGGAGGTGACCCGCGCCGCGCATGCGAAGCGGGCGCCCTGCTGGACGTGTACGGGGCCGCTCGGCGGACCGTTCGGCTCCGAGAGTGAGCTGCGGGAGCAGGCGCCGATGCGGGACGCGGAGTGCCCGGCCTGCGCCGCCGTCCGCAAGGAGGAGAACCTCGGCCCGCTGTGGCTGCCGTTGCCCACCGCGAAGGAGTGGAAGCTGGTCGGCAAGAACAAGCTCGACGACCCCTGGTGGGAGGTCCGGGTCCTGCACGCGGAGCTCTGCCCCGTCCAGAAGCGCCCCTAGGCGACCGCCTGAGCCGGGTCTGCCGGCCCTGGCTGGCCTCGGGTGGTGGGTAGTCCACCTCCGGCGGTGGGGCTGACCTGGTCTGACGGGGCGGGGTGGACTACCGGGCTGGGAGTCCGTGCTGGGTCGTCCACCTGCCCGCCCGCTGCCCTGTCCTGCCCGGCCGTCCGTCCTGCCCGGTCCCGGCTGCTCCTGACTGTGGGCTCAGACGGGGTTGTTCGGGATGAGCGTGATGCCGTTGTCGGTGACGATCAGGATGTCGCCGTCTTCCTGTCCGGCGCACTCGGGGCAGCAGTCCTCGACGGATGGCAGGCCTGCTTCGTACGGGTCGGGGGCGAGCACCAGGCCGAGGGCCCACACGCAGGCCGTACGGCGCTCGGCCCAGGTCAGCTTCACCGCGGCGGGGTGGACGACCTCGGTTGGTGAACCGGATCCCCACGTCCGCTGGTAGAGGGATGCCATCGTGTTGAACGCGGCGCTCTCGGGGCTGGTGTGCGCCAGCAGGTCGTTGGGAAACCCGCCGTAGGTCTCGGCCATGATCAGGCAGGCCCAGCCGACCAGGCTGGCGGTGGTCGCGGCATCGTCGGCCACCGGCTCCAGCCGCTCCTGGATGCACGCCTTGCAGTCGTCGATCGCAGCGTCGTACAGCGCGGCCACCGCCTGGAGGTCCACCGGCAGCTCGGGTACGGCGTAGGGGAGCGAGTAGACGCGGACGTCGTCCTGGCTGTGGTCGTGCACGTGGGGCGCCGGCATCTGCCGCTCCTCGACTCGAAGGCTGTTCCTTCAGCCTCCCATCACCGCGTCCCGACCGGGACGGTTCCGGGAGGCGAATCCCTACTTGCGGTTCGACCGGCGGCGGCCGTGCACCTGCGGCTGGAGCTGGCGCGGAACGGCGGCCACGACCGCTTTGTGCTCGTCATGGGCCCCTCCGACACGCAGGAGCGGCCCGACCTCCGGGAGGGGGGCGTCGAGGAGCGCGCGGTCGTCGGGGTGGCAGAAGGCAGAGAAGTAGGCCCGCGAAAGCACCCGCGCGTTCACTTCTGCGGCTGCCTCGCGGCTCTCCTCCGCCGTCAGCTGGATGTTGGTGTCCACATCGGCCTGCGGTCCGGGCGGTCCGAAGGCGAGGATCGTGCGCCGGCCGAGAGGAAGCAGGATCTGTTCGGCGGTGAGGATCCCTCCGGCCGTGCTCTGGACCTGGATCAGCTGGTTCCGGCGGCGTGGAGTCCGGACACCCTTGCGGCGCCGGCTGCCCAGCCGGGGTGCAGGGGGGTCGGGAAGCAACGGGCCGGGTGCTCGCTCGGGCTGCATCAGCAGAACCGGTTCGTCGCAGCTCAGGAGAGCACTCTCGGTGAGCATGAGCGCCGTCATCGGCCGAGCGTGCAGGTGGCGAGCCAGCTGGGCGGCGAGGCTTCCGATGATCTTCATGTGTTCGCCCGGGTCCGAGAAGATCTCCATCCCTTGCCAGAGCTTCTGCTGGTTTCGGTACTCCGCGAGGGTCTTGTTGGTGAGACGGGCCGGGGGGTTGATCGTCTCCAGGCGGGCGAGCAAGTCGGCCTGGAGCTCGATCTCCCGCCGCTTGCGCGGGCCGCGGGCCATCTGGAACGCGACGAAGGTGATGATCTCGTCGCGATCTTCGGCGCTCAGCGGGGCGTTCCAGACGACAGCGCTGCGCAACCGCTTCAGTGCGGGAGCAGCAGCAGTCTCGACTTTCTCCAGCAGCTGCTCGAACCGGCCATCGGACTGCCCGTCCACGTTGGTGAAAGTGTAGAAGTCCCTGACCGCGAGGTCAGTGACCTTGCTGAGGCCGGGCTCTGGGCGCCGACGGTCGCGTACCCACACCTGGTCCTGCGGGTTGGCGAACCCGCGGATGTAGAAGGCCGGCACCGTGTGATGCCGCGCGCCCACCTGTTGCTGAGGATCGGCGCTCGCGACGTCCCAGTACTCCATGCTCCACCTCCGAGTCTCCCTCAGTATCCGCAACTGGCCCGACAGCATCACGCGATTTTGCCCCCCGCCTTCGTGTGCCTGTGGTGGGGCTGATCTGGTCTGACGGGTCAGGGTGGACTACCCGGTCGGGGATTCGCCCCGGCTAGTCCACCACCCGAAGCCGGGCCGACCTGGTCCTACCAGGCCGGTCCGTCCGCCCCGGCTGCTGTCCAACAGCTGGTCGACATCAGACGGTCAGGATGTCCAGGTCGCAGACGCTGCAGTGGTGTCCGCCTCCGCCGGGGCGGAAGCCTTGGCCGAGGGCCTGGAGGTGGTCTGCCGTCACGGGCTCGTACCGGCCGCTGTCGCCGGCCGGGGCGGTGGGGGCGTGGCGCAGGCACAGCAGGTGGACGCGGTCCTGCGAGAGGTACGCCACGGTCCCGTCGGCCCCGTCCGGGACGCGGACGGTGTCCGGGTCGTCGGGGTCCGGTGCGGGGAGCGCGGGAAGGTGGGCGACCGCGTTGCCGATTGCCGTGGCGCAGGCAGGGCACAGGACGGGGTCGATGCGGCCGTACCCGCTCACGTCGGCCAGGTGCAGCGCCCAGTCGTCGAAGTCCAGGGCCCGGTGACAGGCCATGCACCGCACGCCCCTGGCCGATTCGAGCGCGATGAGGGTGGACTCGGTCAGCACGACGCTGGAGTTGATCTCCGGCCGGGACCGCTGGTTCTCCCGCACCCGGTTGAGTGCCGCGTGGTAGCCGATGCCCTCGGCCTGCTGCAGCTCCCTGGCGCGCCGCTGGCCGGTGTTGCGCTTCGTCACGATCGTCTCCTCGGAGACCGGCTCTGTGCCCACGCCATCGGCCGGTGCAGAAGAGGATCCGACGGTTCATGAAGTCCGGAGGCATGAATCCCGTAGGACCTTCTCCCGGGACTCGCGCGGCGTGGGCGCACGACAGCGGGATGGGCGCTCAGCTCGCCCGGGCGCCAGGCTATCGGAGAAGAGCGGCCGAGCGAGTCCGAACCGACACTCTCTGCTGGCTGTCCCCGGGCCGTCCTCGGGGGGGCGGGCCGTTGGGGGGCGGAGTGCGCCGTCCGCAACCTCCAGATCGAGTGCACCGTCGACCTGTCGCTCACCCCCGCCGCGCCGCCCGTCCCGGCCCCGAGGTCGACCATCTCACCAAGATGCTGGCCCGCAACGCCGTGAGCTCCGACCGCGTGCAGGTGGGCCGGTAAAAGTCGATGCGAACAAGGGCGCCGGGCGCCATTCTTGACGGGCCCTGCCGTAGCCGGCGGCTACGGCCCCTGGGCACACCCCTCTGACGCCGCTCGTCCGCCGCCGAAGGCCCGGCCCGGCCGGCCCAGCCCGGGTGTTGCGGACATAGCCGTCGACCGGTCTTCGCGGACCGTACAGCTTGGCGACGACCACACCGAGGACGCGCTGGCACCAGCCGGGTATCGCCTGGCATGTGCGGTCGCTGAGGTACGACGACGCGGATCACGGGCACAGTGCTTGTATGGGAAGCGTCGATGACGACATGGCAGCAGCCCGGCAGCTCATCCTCCGGGCATCGGAGGTGGGTTGGGACCGTGAGTGGATGCGAAGGGCGCTGCTGCGGCTCACGGGCGGTCTGTACGGCCGGCGGCGGGGCTTCTATTCCGGACCCCCGATAGGCACCCCCTGGCAAGACACGCCTTCCCCGGAGCGTTCGACGTGGCGATGCCGCAGCGCCTACCTCCACGGGGAGCCGGTGTTCGAGGTCGACTACCGTACCTGCGCCCGATGCTGCCGGGGCTGGGTCGAGCAGCCGCACACCCACGAGCGGTACCGACGGCTCGGCCTGGCCGCTGCAGGCCTCGCCCGCCTGCGCGTTGAGAACCCCGGGTTGTCCTGGCACACGCTCGGAGGCCACATGTTCATGGCCCAGGGCTTCTGGGACTCGGTCGGCGCAGGGACGGCCGGCGGCTACGCGCAGCGCGGGCTGTGTCCCCACACGACATCCTGGTGAGCGGCCGACCGAGGCAGCGGGGCCGAGGACAGGACGCCGAAGAAGCGGCGATTCATGCCGTCGGGGGTGCCACCGTGCCCGCCCGTCCCGGCGCCGGAGCCCTGGCCTGGCACGGGCACGCCGACGGCCCCCGCCCAACCCGCCATACCCGGCCCGGCGCCGCCGCTCGCGCCAGCTTCACCAAGGCCGGGCCCCGGCGGATACGAATGGAGGCTGGCGGTGAGCACAGAGCCCTCCGTTAGACGTCGTCGTCCTTGTTTCTGAGCGTCTGCACACCCCGGATGTGGTGCTTGACCTGTAATAGATCAACAGGCCGCCCATCCGCCTCCCACGCGACATCATCGTGCAGCTCCAAGCTGATCGCCCCGTTCGGGCGCTCCTCCGCCCCGCGCAACAACTCGAGCAGGGCCAGCTGCGCCTGGAACGGGTAGCCCAGAGCTGACGAGGAAGCCTGGTGTGTGGAGGATGCCGTCTACCCAGTCTCCCGATCCTCTGTCTGCCCTGTTCAGGAGGCATGGAATCGAACATCTGGACCAAGATGCAGGTTTGCGGCTCACAGCGGCGAAGCTCTCCCTTTTGGGATACCCGGACTCTGCCGACCATTGGAGCATGTGGCCCCTGTGGAGATCCGTCAGTGATGGTCTGTCAGGTCAGCTCCACGGGGCGTTTGAGGTTGTTGCCGTGGCTCCAGTTGAGCGCGCCGTCGTGCTGCAGACGGCCGACGACGACGCCGGGGGAGATGCCTGCGTTTCGGGCGAATGCCTCGATGAGGGTGAACGGCGTGGGCCTGGCTTGTAGTTGCTGGTAGGCGGCCGCGTGGGTATGGGGGATGAGGGTGTTGGCGGCGAATTCGTTGGCCTCGTCCTCGGCGGGATCCGTTTGGGTGCCGGAGCGGAGGTTGTCGCTGTCGTCCATGAAGGTCAGGCGTTTGCCGTGCAGGAGGACGTGGCCGAGTTCGTGGAAGAAGCTGAACCAGAACTGGTCGTCCCGCTTGAAGCGGTCGCTGAGCGCCACCATGACGGTGTCCGGGGTGAGCCAGCGGGTCGCGCCGGAGACCTTGGTCTTGGGCAGTGCCGGGACGAAGACCACGGCGACGCCGACCTCGGCGCACAGCCGGGGGAGTTTGTCGGCCCAGGTGTCCTGGCCGGTCAGAGTCAGGGCGCGCAGTTTCGGCAGCAGCGCGGTGAGTTTGTGCTTGCTGTAGGGCTGCGGGGCCAGTTCCTTGACCAGTTCCCGTGCGCGGAGTTCGGCCAGGCGCAGCCAGACGGCGGTCGCGTACTCGGCGGCGGTGCGTTCGGCGGGCTCCTGAACGGTGGAGCGGCGGAACGCGGTGCGGTAGTTGCGCCAGACATCCTCGGCGGTGTCGGGGTCGGCGACGCCGAACCAGTCCAGGAGCTTGAGCAGGTTGGCGGTGGTCTTCTCGCGGTTGGGGAGGACCTTGAGCTTCACGAGCTCGGCGAGGGGGAAATGGCTGAGCCAGTCCACTCGTGAGGTAAGCGATTTGCTCTCCTCCTCGCGGGCCTGCTGGGTTCGGTAGGCGGCTTCCAGCGCATTCCACATGGCGGCGGGCACACCGGTGGTGCGTTCGAGCAGGAGTGCGGTGTCGGGGCTGAGCGGTGCGGTGCCCTTGATGACCTGGTTGATGTGCTTGGTGGACAGGCCGGTGCGGCGGGCGAGGTCGGCCTGTGGGATGCCGAGTGCGTCCAGGGTGTCCTGGAGGGTCTCCCCGGGGTGGGGGACGGAGTCGGGCGCGTACGCGAGCGGGTCGGCGCCGGGGGTCATCGAGGTGCCTCTCTGCTGTTGACGGGTAGGGGCTCAGGCGGCGGGGGCGAACTGGACGCCGGTGACGAGTAGCGAGCGGACGGCCCACTCGACGAGGCGGCCGTCGGCCATGGGCGGCGGGTCGTCGCGAGGGCGCATGTGCAGGTGGGCGGTTGGGCCGAGGGCGACCATCAGCCGGCCGTCGGCGTCCCCGTGCAGCCGCACCTGCGGCAGACATCGCAGCTCCGCGAGGTGGGCGACCGAGGCAATCTCCGCCAGGCGCCGCCGCAGTACCGGTGCGACGACCGTGCCAAAGCAGTGCGCGCGTATGGCGTCGTCGTTGCAAGACCGGGCCAGCTCGCTGTCGACGAAGAAGATCTCCACCTACCGCCCCAGGAATCACTTGCGTTTACCCAACAGGTGCATGCTAGCATCTAGCCAAGATCGAAGAATTGCATGCACCAGATTGGTGCATGCAATTTGTTCTGCACTGGTGGCGGGCCCGTACCACGCAGGGCCAGCACCAGGCCGAGCCCGGCCGAAGCGCCGGGAGAACCGAGGAGGCGCCATGGCGGCGACCGCCCACCCCCGCACCGTCATCATCAGGCTCGACAACGAGCCGCTCGCCGGTGTCCCGCAGCACACGACCCCGAACGAGATCATGAGCCTGGGCGGCATCGACCCGGCCGAGCACTACCTCGAACGCGTCACCGGCAACCACCACCAGTCCTTCAAGGACAAGGGCGACGAGAAGATCACCGTCCACGACGGAGAGAAGTTCGTGTCCCTCTACACCGGCCCGACCACCACCTCGTGACCGACGGCCAGCCGCTGTGGGGGCCCGCCGCGCTGCATGCGGGCCTCCTCGCCGCCGGCTACACGCCGCAGCACACCACCACCTCCGACAGCGTGCCGTACCTCGTCTTCGACTACACCGTCGAGACCGGCCCCCGGGCCGGCACCGCGCTCCGGATCGGCCTGCAGGCCCCGGCGGACTTCCCCGTCACCCCGCCGGGCGGCCCCCAGGTCAGCCCCCGGATCGGCCACCCCGAGGGCGCCGTCCACCCCTCGCCCCTCGGCAGCGAGTGGGAGTACTGGAGCCGCCCGGCCACCAACTGGGCCGCCGACCGCAGCACCCGCGGATACCTGCGCCACCTGCGGACCCTGCTCGCCCAGCTCGAGCCCGACCCCGGAGGAACCGCGTGATCAACCGATTCGGCGCGGCGATGCCCACCGGCATCGCCCGCCGCCTCGCCGACCACCTGACCCGCGCCGACGGACAGGAGGACTGCTGCTTCGTGCTGTGGCGGCCCTCCACCGGGGCGCACCGCACCAGCGCGCTCGTCATAGATACCGTTCTGCCCGCCGATGGCGAGCGCATCGTCCACGGCACGGTCTCCTTCACCAGCGCCTACTTCAGCCGAGCCGCTCGGCTCGGCGCCGCCCGGGGATGCGGCGTCGGACTGATCCACTCCCACCCCCGCGGCCGCGGCTGGCAGGGCCTCAACCCGACCGACCACACGGCCGAGGAACGCTTCGCCGCCCAAGCCCTCGCCATCACCGGCCGCCCGCTGCTCGGCATGACCTTCAGCGGCGCCGACCAGAGCCACAGCGCCCGCATCTGGCAGCGCCACGGACACCGCCACTACAAGCCGCTGCATGCGGAAAACGTCCGCGTGGCCGGCGAGCAGTTCACCGCCACCTTCCACCCCCGCCTCATGCCGGCCCCGCTCGCCCAGGACACCCAGCTGCGGACCGTCTCCGCCTGGGGGACCACCGTCCAAGACACCTTGGCCCGCCTCAACGTCGGGGTCATCGGCACCGGCTCCGTCGGCATGCAGATCGTCGAGGCCCTCGCCCGCACCGGGATCGGCCAGCTCACCCTGCTCGACTTCGACTCCGTCGAGCACGTCAACCTCGACCGGCTCCTGCACGCCACCCCCAGCGACGCCGACCTCCGCCGGGCCAAGGTGGACCTGGCGGCCGCGAACGCCCGGCAGGCTGCCACCCACCCCGACTTCCGCGTCGTCCCACTCGAGGCGAGCCTGGTCGAACCCGACGGCTTCGCCGCCGCGGCCGACTGCGACGTGCTCTTCTCCTGCGTGGACCGGCCCTGGCCGCGCCATACCCTCAACCTGCTCGCCTACGCCCACCTCATCCCCGTCGTCGACGGCGGCGTCCGCGTCGCCACCCGCAATGGCCGCATGCGCGGCGCCGAGTGGCGCGCCCTGACCGCCGCGCCCGGGCGCGCCTGCCTCGGATGCCACGGCCAGTACGACCCGGCCAACGTCGCTCTCGAGCGCAGCGGACTTCTCGACGACCCCGCCTACATCGCTGGCCTGGCCGCCGACCACGAACTGCGCCGCAAGGAGAACGTCTATGTGTTCTCCCACGCCGCAGCGGCAGCACAGCTGGTCCAGTTCATCACCATGGTCAGCGCACCCGCCGGCATCGCGGACACCGGCGCCCACCTGCACCACCTGGCCACCGGCACCGTCGACCGCGACACCAGGTCGTGCAACGCGAACTGCCCCTACAGCGGAGTCCTCCACGTGCTCGGCGACGCCGCGCCGCCCGCAACCGGCCGCGACCCGGCAGCTGAGGAAGCCCGCGCCGCCCGACGCTCCGCGCAGGCCTAGAAGTGGCCCGCCCCTGACCGTCGACGGCGAATCAGGGGCCGGCCTCGGCCGGGCAACCAGCCGACCGGGTGTATGCACTACCGCCACTCGCCCGCTACCGGGCCCGAGTCCTACAGGACCGTGAGCCGTTCCGGGGGGTGTTGGGCTGTATCCGCCCGTTCGGGACGGGCACCTCACTACGCTCGCGGACGCGTAAGCCCCATCGGCATGCTGTCGAGAAGGAGGAGCTCATGGGCCGTCACAAGCCCGGCAAACCGCGCCACGCTTCGAAGGACCTGCACGACCACCCCAGCCTTCCTGTGGAGATGCTTCCGCACTTCGACGGCCCTGACGCCGACGGTGCCCTGTTCGAGGCCGTCATCGGCGCCGCACTCGCGTCCTGCACTTCCTGCCAGGACGTGACACTCACGCTGCTGGTCGAGGACTCTGCGACCTGCGCCCGCCTTGTGCAACTCGCGTGCGGCATGTTGGCCGAGTTCGAGGGAGGCGTGCCGCTCAACCAGACCGACCCCGACCTGCCCGGCTTCGCCAGCCTTCCCTTCCGCCGCCTCGCCCGCGCCACCCAGGACACCACCGCCCAGGCCGTGTTGCGCGAGTGTGAGCGGATGACGGCCCGCGAGCGCCGCGACGCAGTCAACACGGCCCTGGACACCCTGATCGGCTACGTTGCCCTGCCCCCGGGAACGCTCACCCGGCAGGCGCGCGTCGTGCGCCTGCAGGACGACTGGACTCTCTGAGTGCTCTGTTACACGCGCCGGGCGTAGGACGGGGTGCCAGCAGAAGGCAGCAGCTGTCACGCACCGGCCTGCTGCTGGTCGATCCAGTGCTGGGGAATGAGAGCCTCCCCGTCCCGCCAGTTGTAGCGGACACAGGCCTGGAACCACGGGTCGGGCAGGTCCGCATGGTTGCTGACGATCATCTGGAAGTTGGGAGAGAGGCTCGCGGTGACCTGGTACATGAGTTCGAACAGCCGCTTCACCGCTTCCCGGTCTTCGTCGAGGGCCAGGTCCTCGAGCCGGCCGCTGCGCTTGGCCATGTCGGAGGGGTAGTACGGCTGGGTCGGCTGGTCGAGCATCAGGAACCGCGGGACGGGCCGCTGGTTGGCGACCAGGTACTGGTGCAGGCCAAGGTGGGCGGCGATGTGGTAGCCGACCCAGTTCTTGCCACTGCCGATCCGCATCAGCTCGGTCGGACCCTGAGCGGAGTCCGCGACGACGGTCAGCTTCTTCACATCGAGGCGGACCAGGCGGTCGCCGTGCTCGAGGCGCAGCTGGCGGGCATGGCGGGTCACCTCACCGCTGATGTAGCTGAGACTGTGGGTGAGACGGTCCTCGGCGTCGTCGGCGTCGAGCTGCGCCTCGAGTCCCGCCACGACCCGCTGGGCGATGGCGACGTCGGCCTCCAGCCGGTGCAGGTCGCCGCCCGAGCCGACCGCGTCGATCTGCGTGAGGTACGCGTCGATTCGCCCCCGGGTGTAGGCCTGGGTCTCGGCGTGGGCGAGGAGGCCGGCATGGCGAGAGCGCTCCTCGGCGATGACGCTCAAGGCCCCCTCGACGCCTCGTAGCTGCTGGCGGATCTCCGCGGCCCGCAGCTCCAGTTCGCGCATGGCGCGTTCGCGGTGAGGCCGAGCGGTCTGAACCGCGTCCAGCTGCCGGGAGAGATCGTCCAAGGTGGCATGCATGTCGGCGACGGTCGGGTCGGGCTCGTCCAGCACCGACCCGCAGACCGGGCACGCCTGTTCGCCGGGGAATCCGTCCGGTACGAGGTTCAGCGCGGACAGGCGGGACATGCCGCGGCCGACTGCGCTGGCGTAGCCGCCTTCCTCGGCCTGCAGGTCGGTCAGGAGCTTGCGCTCCTCGGCGATGACGCGCAGCTGGCGCCTCATACCGCTGGCCTGCTCGCCGAGCGCCAACTCCCGTCCCCGCTGCGCCTCGTCATCTGTGACGCGAACGGTCTGGAACGAGGTGGCACGCCGCAGGGAGGCGGTGATCGCGGCCCGGTTGTTGTGGAGGTCTTCGTCGCCTTCGATCAGTCCGTGGACACGAGCCTCTTCCAGTAGGGACCGGAGGCGAGACTCGACGTCGCGGTTGAGGTCCTGCGCGCTCTTCAGCTCTCCCTGGGCGCGGCGCAGCGCGCGGCGGGCCTGGAGGAGCTCCTGCTGCCGGGCGGCCTGGTCCTCGGGGACAGCGCCCAGGAAGTAGGGCAGGGTGGCCTTGAGCGCGTTGCGGATCGCCGCATCGTCGTTCTGACGGTGGAACAGCCCCCTCTTCGAGGCCACCTCGTCCTGGTTCTGCAGGCACAGCAGAGCGGCGTGGCCGAGGTTCGCGCTCAGCGGGGAGGCGAGGCTGCCCGGCGCGGCCTGGGCGAGGGGATCGCCGATGCCGATCCGGCGCCCCAGCTGCTGGCGGATCTGGGTGGAGTCGGCGTTGATCCTCAGGTCGGCCAGCTCCGGTGCCTCGAGGTCGGCCCCGATCTCGAGCATGCCGTTGGTGACGGACCTGGCGGCCCCGCGGGGCGCGGGACGGGCGACGAGGGCACGTGTGTCCGCGAGTTGGAAGATGACCGCATACCAGGAGACGGTGGCGGTGATAGGGCCGACCGGCAGTGTCACCTCGTCCCGGCCCAGGCAGAAGTCCACGATGTCCAGCAGGGCACTCTTGCCGGTCTGGGACGCAGGGCTGTTGCAAAGTCCCAGCGAGCGTATGAGTCCGCAGGTCATAGCGGGGTGAGAGGCGGGAGTCGACCCGTCACGTACGCATCGAAGCTCCGGTTGAACGGGGTGACCTTCCCAAGTCGCCCTGAACCGCCGGAGCTTCGATGTGCCGTCAGTCTGCCACCGTCTGTCTGATCAAGTCGCCCGCTCTGGACGGCGTGGCGGGATTGTCGCTGGTGGAGCGGTTGCGACTGCTGCCGGATCCGCGTCGGCGCCGCGGGGTGCGTCACCCGTTCGTGGCGGTTCTACTGGTCGCCGCCTCGGCGGTGGTCGCCGGCGCACGCTCGTACGGGGCCGTCGGCCAGTGGTCCGCGAGCGCTCCACAGCACGCCCTGGCCCGCCTCGGCGCCCGGGCTGTAGGCGCACTTGGTGTGTGCGTCGCGCCGAGCACCGCCACGAACCGGCGGGTCATCGCTCTGGCCTGTCCCGGCGGCCTGGCCGACCTGACCGGCGCCGATCCGGCAGGATCGGACTCGATCGCCGTGGACGGCAAGA